>MGVF01000078.1 GCA_001800355.1 Elusimicrobia bacterium RIFOXYA2_FULL_50_26 | reverse complement strand
TCAGTAAATCATATTTGACAAATCGGTGTCAAGGGCGTTTTGCGTATGAAATTACTCTTTTAACCCTGTTGTCGGCTTTAATGCCTTTTAGAGCGAAAACTCTTCTTCTTATGACATTAACGGCTGCAACACGGTCTTTCGGCTTCATTGCCAAGGCATCTTTTAATGAATCTTCGTCCGCGTCTTCGTAAGAAGAGTAAAATTTTATCGGTATTTTTTTCATCTTCCATGTCCTTTTTTCTTGAGCAGTACCTTGAGAGTTTCATAATCGCTGGAGTCGGATCCTTTTTTTCTGCCGCGATGAGGCATATCTTTCACAATTGCTTTATTCCTGAAAAGTTCATTTATGCCTATATAATATGCGACGGCATCCCCGTATTTTCCTTTTACCCTGTGTTTCATTATTTCATCATCGCTGAGGCCGGTCAGGGCATTACACAATTCTATCTGGTTTGGCTCAAAACCTATGCGTAGTATGACAGTCTCACTCGTATCAAAATAGTTTTTGTCAATATCGCTGCCGGCGAATTCTTTCAGGGCTGCTGCGACCCTTTTTGAGTTTTCCATTGTATGAGCTATATAGAAATCTATGTCCCTGGTCGTCCTTGGTTCTGCATGGAATGAAAAAGCGTATCCGCCGGTTATGCAATAATCAACGTTATGCTTGTTTAACAAAATGATAAAATCCCTGAAATCATCTTTAAGTTGATCTTTTTTGGTGATTTTCATGTTGTCCTCAATTTAGCACCTGTCTGGTTTTCCAGCGGCGGTGGAGCCAGAACCAATGGCCGGGGTTTTCGCGGGTGTAGCTTTCCAAAAGCGTGGTAAAGGCGGCGGTGTAAGCGGTAATCATGGTTTCTTCGTCGCCGGCGGCTGGCGCGGGCAATTCGTCCATTATTATACTGAACTTTCCGCCGGGGCGGCGGACGCAGGTTCCCATGATAAGCGGGCAGCCGGCGCGCATGGCAAACATTGCAGGCCCCTTGGGCGTGGATGCCGGCCTGCCGAAGAAATTAACGAATGCGCCGTCTTCGTGCGCGTCCTGGTCTGCAAGTATGGCGACAAATTCGTTGCTTTTTAAGGCGCGCAGCACGCCGCGCAGAGCCATTTTGAGAGGTATAAGTTTTATTCCCTTGCCCAGGCGATAGCCGTTAAGCAAATCGTCAACTTTGCCGTTTTGCTGGCGGCCTATGACAAATGAAACGGGATACGCCTGCGCAAGAGCCGCTCCCATAAGCTCCCAGTTTCCGAAATGCGCGCCGACAAGAACCGCACCTTTCCCGCGCCGCAGCGCGTTATCGAGTACTTCCCTGTTTTCTATCGTCGTCATCTGGCTGATGTCCTGTGCCGACAGCTTTGGAAAAAACAGCAATTCTACCATGGTTTGCGCAAATTGCGTATACGCGCCGTGAGCTATGCCGGAAAGTTCGCGCCGGGATTTTTCAGGGAACGATGCGGCGAGGTTTGCAAGCACAACATTTTTACGGATAGGAACGGCGTACCAAACTATATCCGCAAGCCGCCTGGCGATGAAGCGCGCGGCCGCAAGCGGCAAAAGCCGGATAAGGGCGGTAAATATTGCCAGCGAATAATACTCAAGTTTATGGCGGAGCTTTTTCATTGACGTATAAATATTTTGGAAAGTGCGCTTGATTCAAGTTCGATGGCGTTGTACTGGCATAATTCGTGGCAGCACAGGCAGATTATGCAGCGTTTTTTGTCCACAACGGGTTTGCCGCCTTTTTGCACCGTTATGCATTTTACGGGGCAGGACTGCACGCACATCATGCAGTTAACGCAGCGTTCCGTAACTACGGCAGGTTTCATCCATATATTCCGGCCGAGGAAATTTATGAGGAAACGCGGCACCAGGCTGTAATACCAGTTTGTGGGGAATTTGAATCCGGCCAGTGAAAATTCCGACGGGTTATCGCCTGAAATATGCATGTTTTGAAAATCTATCGTGCCTGCGCCTTTTTCGGCAAGGAACTTAAACGTATCTATGGTGCTGGCTTTTTTCCCCAGCAGGTGGGTAATGCAACTGTCCAGCGCCAGGGCGTCGGCGCTTGCAATAATCATGTCGAGTTTTCTTATGTCGCCCATGTTCGGGCCGCTGCCTTCCATGCCGACTATGCCGTCCATAACGTTGAGCCGTATTTTGGATTTCAGCAAGAGATAAATCTCGGCAAGCAGCCGCGCGAACATGTCGGGATATGGCGCAATCTTGTGATACTCCGCTTTGCGCAGGCCCGGTATGCAGCCGTAGAGATTTTTTATAGCGCCGGTAAACGTCGTTATATTATGGGTTTTAAGTTTCGGTATGTTTATTATGCCATCGGCTTCGAGAACGGCATTTGCGATAAAGACAGATTTAAGCGATGAATGTGATATGCTTTTCTCAGCGGCGCCGGATGTTTCAAAATTGACCAGTTCAACGGTTTCTTCCATGGCCATTTTTTTCATGCCGGTTTTTTCCCACACGCGGTCAACCCCCTTGATAGCGCCGCCGGGGCTGTCGCCGACGACAGGCGTTGCTCCGGCTTCCCTGACAAGCCGTACCAGCGCGCGCACAACTTCGGGGTGGGTGGTAATGGCGCGTTCGGGCTCGCGCGCGCTTAAAAGGTTTGGCTTGAGCAGAATGCGCTCGCCGGGTTTCACGAAGGAGTTGATGCCGCCGGCCAACTCAACCGCGCGCCGCACCGCATCGAAGACTTTAGATTGTTCGTAACTTGTGCATTTAATAACCGATACGTTTGTTTTCATTTTTTATTTGCCCCATGACAGGCGTTCTATTAAAAACGCCGGCAATTTAGCCCTGTGCATTTTTTTCTGGGTCAGGTCAATATCATATTCAATGCGAGTCAGCGAAAACTCGCGGCGTTCCGAGTCGAAAACCGCGCATGAAGCTTTATTGTTATCGTCGCGCGGTTGTCCCACGGATCCGGGATTGAGAATAATGTTTTTTTCCTTCGGCGTAAAGACGATCGTTGCATTTTCACGCGGCGCGATAAGCCCGTCGGGCGAAAATATCAACGGTTTGTGGCTATGGCCTATAAAGGTAAACGTGGTGTCAAGGTACGGAACATTTTCGTCGTATTGGCCAGGCGTCAGCAGATACTCGTCGAGATGATCCCTGGGCGAGCCGTGCAACAGTGTGCAGTCGTCGTACCGCAAAATTTTTGGAAGCTCGGATAGATATATCTGGTGCTTCTGTCCAAGTTTCGCCCGTGTCCAGAGAATGGATTTTTGCGCGTAATCGTTGAACCACATAATCTCTTTAAGCCCGCATACGGCACGGTCGTGGTTGCCGGCAACTATACGCAGAGGGGCAAGCCGTTGAATCTCGTCTATACAACGCTCCGGGTCTGGCCCGTAATCCACCAGGTCTCCGGCAAAAAGATACATGTCAATGGCCTGCGTTTTAAAGAAAGCAAGCACAACCTTCAGCGCTTCAAAATTCGCATGTACGTCCGCAAAAATACCGTAGCGCATAGCGCCTCCCCTTAATTCGCGGCTATATCCCCAGTTTCAATTTTATCATATTCAGCACGAAAAAAGGCAGGTCTTTTATGCGGCTGATGCGCCATGGTTGTTGGATGAGGCGGAAAAGCCATTCAAGGCCGGCGCGTTGCATAAAAACCGGCGCGCGTTTGAGCCTGCCGGAAAGCACGTCAAAACTCCCCCCGACCCCCATGACAATGGATGCGCCGAATTCTTCAAGGTGCCGGCTTATCCATTTTTCCTGGTGCGGCACTGCAAGTCCCGCCAATATGATGTCGGGTTTTAACGCGCGTATTTTATCAAAGAGCGCAGGTTCTTCATCGTGGGAGAAGTACCCGTGGAACGTACCGGAGATTATAAGCCCCGGGTGCCTGGAAGATAGTTTTTCTCCCGCTTCGCGCGCTACGCCGGGTTTTGCCCCCAGGAGCGCTATGCGGTAGCCTTCCCTTGAGCTGATTTCGCAAATTGTGTCAATAAGATCAATGCCCGCAAGCCGCCGAACACCTTTACCGTGCAGGAACTTCACCGCCCATGCGATGCCGGCTGAATCGGCGATAACCATCGCGGCCTGCCGTATTGCGCGCGCAAGTTCTTCATCTTTAAGCGTCTCATTGTACATCAGGGCGTTCAGGGTTACAATCTGGGAAGGCGTACGCGCGGCTATGCGTTTGCTTATTTCCGAAGCAAATTCCGGGGGATCTACCTGGTCAATGCAACTGGTTCCAAGGCTAATGCGGGACATGAAATTATCTGACGGGGAACTCTTTCAGTTTCTGCTGTAATGCATTCAGCTGCTTATTCACCTCGGCATTCCCGGGTTCTATCTCATGCGCTTTCAGAAGACTCGCTTCGGCTTTTAAAATAAGAGAAGTGTCCCTGTTTTTTGCGGCAAGATTCCAGCAGGCGAGGGCAAGGCCGTAGTGGGCGGTTACGGATTTAGAATCGTATTGTATAGCTTTTTCAAAATATGGGATTGAGTCCTCGTAGCGCTTTTCGAGTTTCATAAGGTCGCCGCCCTTCAGCGCATTGCAGTAGGCGCGCGCCTTGTTATATTCTTCAACCGTTCCCCAGCGGGTTTGCGCCATGTTTACTTCAGTCAGGATATTATCGCCGACAAGGTCGAACTGTTCCAGCGCTTTGTCGTATTTTCTCACAGTATATGCCCGGTAGATGAAATTATAATAAGTATAAACATTGTCAGGATAACGTTTGAAATAATTTGCATAGACGTTTTCAATTATTGCCCATTCGGTGTCGCTTACTTCAACATTTTTATTATTCTCGTTGAGCCGACGCCGGTCATACCATGCTTCGGTAAAAGCATCCACCATCACAAATCCAAGTGCAGGGTATTCAACTGCCATATCCAGGCAGGCTTGAGCTTCATCGAACATTTCCTTTGCGGAGCCATGCCATTTAGGCATTAAATACTTGAATCTCGCATAGTGCAGATTATAATGCCATGGCTGTGCGGCGGCGCCTTTTTGAAAATATGATTCCATCATATTTTTCGGCATGTTCAAACCCATTGCAACTTCGATTAAAGCTGCCGCTGAATTCGGGTCTCCCGGATTTAGTGCCAGAGATTTTTCCAGATCCGCTTTTGCCAGCTCAAGTTTTTCCCTGAACTTTTGCACGTCTTCTGAGGGTATGCCTTTTGCCCGGCCGCCACCCCGGTAATGCCAACCGTAGGCAACATTAAAATATCCCCTGACAAGCAATGGTATATGTGAATCGGGAGAAGCCAGGCACCATTCATCAAGAACGGCCAGCCTGCTGTTAATGGAATCATAATTTTCATCTTTTTCGATTGACGACAATAAAGAATATGCCCTGCTCAGCCTTTGGGAAGTTATCTCGTTTTGCGGGGAAGAGAGAATTGATGAAAGGTGGTCTTTTACAGCGTTAAAATCCTTTTTAACGTATAGCTTATCAATAATGCCGCTGTCAATTTCGTATGTATCTGTCCATTCAGCCTGCTGTTGCTGCGCGCTCCCGAAGTTATCCGGAAGCTTGATTGTATTTATGGCCGCACTATAATCGTATCTCGCGGCAATAAGCCTCTTTACAAGATATCTACGCCCGTACCACAAACCCATAAATAATAATAATGCGACTACTAACAGGGAAATCAGCCAGTAATGAGGCCTGGAACTTTTATATTTCCCCGGCTCCAACTCAATTCTGATTGTATCCATCTGACTTCTCCTAGCTAGCGGCTGCGTTTTCTTTTTGCAGGCGGACGGAGATGATTTTTGAGACGCCGAGCTCTTCCATGGTTACGCCGTAGAGGATGTCGGCCATGGCCATGGTGCGCTTGTTGTGGGTTATCATGAGGAACTGGGATTTTTCGGCGAAGGATTTTACGATGTTTATGAAGCGGCCGATGTTGGCATCGTCGAGCGGCGCGTCAACCTCGTCCAATATGCAGAAGGGCGAGGGGCGCACCATGAAGAACGCGAAAAGCAGCGCGATGGCGGTGAATGCTTTCTCGCCGCCTGAAAGCAGCGCGATGTTTTGCAGTTTCTTGCCCGGCGGCTGCGCCACGATGTCCACCCCGCACTCAAGCAGGTTTGCCTCGTCGGTCAGCAGAAGGTCAGCCTCGCCGCCTTCGAACAGGCGGTGATATATTGCGCGGAAATTTTCGCGGATCTGGTCGAATGTCTTTTTGAAATTTTCGCGTGTGGTATGATTTATTTTAGTGATAACCTGGTGCAGGTCTTCTTTTGCCTTGATAAGATCCTGCTGCTGAGTAAGCAGGAAGTTGTAGCGTTCCTCAAGGTTGGCGTACTCTTCCGGGGCAGCAAGGTTTACCGGCCCCATGGACTCTATGCGCCGTTTCAGGCGCGCCATTTCCTCTTCGTTCACGGCGACGGTTGCGTATTCCTGCTCTATATCCGCGAAATTAAGATCGAAGTCCTCGGTTATGCGCTGCTCCATGGATTGTTTCTGTAGTTCGAAGCTGCGCTGTTCAAGGCGTAAATTCTGCACGTCCTGCTCTATCGCCTCATAGCTGCTGCGAAGTTCGTGAACGCGGGTGTTCGTTTCCTCAAGCCGGCGCGTTATCTGGTGGCGTTCCTCAAGCCTGTACTGCACTTCTTTCTCCTTCGTTTCGCGTTCCTTCTGGAGTTCGCGCAGTTTTTCGCTTTCGGTTTCCCTTGTTTTGGCTTCTTCCGCTATCCTGGTTTCCGTAAGCAGCAGTTCCTGGCGCGCCTGTTCCGTGCGTTCGTCCAACAGCCGCGCGGTTTCTTTAAGTTTTTCTTCCTCGCGCTGGCGGCTTGCAAGCTCGTTGGATTGCGTGGCCCAGGCAACCTTTGATTCCGTTACAAGCGGGGAGAGCAGGTTATCCTCATCCCGCGCGCGCTGCATCTGTTGCGTAACCGTTTGCAGGTTCAGGCGTACGTCTTTTTCCTTTATGTCAAGCTGGGAGATGGACTCCTCGATGGTTTTATTCTCGTCCGATATACGCAGCTCGTCGGCCTGCTGCAACTGTATCTCGGAATCAATAAGCGCCATCTCTTTTTCCACGTAGAGGCACTTTTCCCGTTGCTCGCGCAACTGTCCCTCGTGCAGTTCGCACTGCAATGCCAGGCGCTGCTGGGTGATGTCGTTATTCTTCTTTTCTTCGCGCAAGCCGGCAAGCTGCCCTGAAAGGATTGTTTCCTCGCCGGTTATGGCGTTTAAGGCGGCGCGCGCCGATTCTATTTCTTCGATCAGGCGTTTCAGCTGCTCGTCTATAAGCACGGGATTGTCGAACGTTATATTGCTGCCGCCGGAAATAATCGCATTGCCGAACAACGTTCTGCCGCTGACGATAGTCTGGCCGCAGATGAATTTCATTACGTTTTCAAGTTGAGCGTCGAACTGCATAAGGGAAAGGAGAGTGCGCGTTCCGGGCAGTTCCGCCACGGCCGCGGCCGGCGGGCATTCGTTGAGACGGTCAAGCACTATAAACGTAACGCGCCCCTGGCCAGTGGCCTCAAGGTGCGATATGGCTTTTTGAGCGGTTTCTATGGTGTCGCAGAGAAGGTAGTTAAGTTTTTCGCCGAGCGCCGCGGCGACCACGTCTTCGTTGCCGGCGCTTATTCGCACCATGCTTCCAAGCGGCCCGCCGACGCCGGGGATGTTCAAGTCAATTACCGAATGCAGCGCTGCGCGCGCGGGGTTGCTGCGTTCCCATTCTTCCAGCGTCCTGTGCCTGGACTCCGACGATACTATTTTTTCCTTTAGTTCGTTTTTGCGGCCGGCAATGTCCTGCATGCGCAGTTCAAGTTCTATCAATCCGGCATTGGTAACTTCCTGACGGTTAACGGCTTCGCTCTTTTGCGCGTTAAATTCGTTTAGCTCCTGCTCCTTTTTAAGGGCAGCCTCGTTTAACGGCGCAAATTGTTCCTTTAGCCGTCCCAGTTCTTTTGTCAGCGATACCACCTGCGCCTGGCAACGCACGTGCAGCGACATAAGGCGGTTCTTCTCGTTGTTGAGACGCACGCGTTCCTCGGCGGCCGAGAAAAGCATGTCGTTTAAACGGCTTTCTTCCGCCTGGTGGCCGCTTATCTGCGCGCGCAGGTTTTGCGCCTGCAAATCCTTTTCTTTATATTCCTGCTCAAGCCGCGTAACCTCCGCGGTAAGCTGCTGGCACAATCGGGCAAGGTGGCCTGCTTCGGCAGAGAGTTCCCCGCCTTTTTGCCGGCCGGTTTCTATTTCAGCGGCAAGTACGTCCCTGCGTTCGGAAAGCTCATCGTGGCGCCGGTCGGCCTGCTGTATGCGTTCGTCGGCAAGGTCTATGCCGCTTTTAATCTTTGAAAGCTCGTCCTGGTCCAGGACGTATGCCTCGTCTTTTTCAAGCTGCATAAGGCGCAGTTGCGCTATCTCGGCTTCCGTTTGATC
>MGVF01000077.1 GCA_001800355.1 Elusimicrobia bacterium RIFOXYA2_FULL_50_26 | reverse complement strand
TCTATGCGCTTCTGAAGCACGGCAATGCGTTCCTCACTTGGCGCACTTGATAAGGTTAGAGTAGGGGAAAAGGTCTTTCCGGCTTTTGTTTTTGTAGGGGTTGCGTAATACGCTCTGGACTTGATAGAAGGTATCCGGGTCAACAATGGGGGGATGGGAGCCGGTATATTTTAAGCCCTTCCAATAAAAAACTCCCGTATAAAACTCGTTCTTGAGAATCTTTTCAACGGTGCTTTTGTGGGTGCGGTCATTAACTGGTCAATGGTGGCATAGTCAGTGATATTCCGCAATAGGCGGTCAGTTTTCTCTACCAGAATATGCTTTACGTCCTTGTTCTCCGCAAGGTATTTCAGCATCTCGTTGAAATGCGTCCGCCCGGCTCTCTTGGCGGTTTCAACGTCAATGGATTCCTTGACTATAACAAGCCCGTTTTTTGAAGCATACTCCATCAATAGCTTTAGCTGTGCCGGGATGGAATACCCTTCCTGTTCCTGCTCCTTAGAAGATACACGGGCGTAAATGACGGTTTTCATTACTATTCCTTCAATGCTTCCATGAGCCGGATATACTCTCTCTGGCTTTCGTAAACCATGTTCGATATAAAGTCAACGAACGGCGTATTGTTGCCCTTGTTCGCTTTCTGTAAGGCGGCTATATAGTCCCTTCGTAAAACGGGGGGGATAATGGTTATTGCATACCCTGCCTGCAATAAAGCCAAATTCAGCAAAAGCCGCGCCGCCCTGCCGTTGCCGTCAACAAAGGGATGAATTTCAACAAATTTATTATGAAGTAAAGCCGCAAATTCAACGGGGTGGTATTTCTTCCGCATTGCGGGGATATTCTTGGCTAACTTTTTCATCAGCTCCGGCACTTTGGAATGATGAGGCGGGGTAAAATCCGTCCCTGTTATAATCACGTTTACTTTCCGGTAAGCTCCCGCATTATCTTCGTCAATCCGGTGATAAAAAAGTTTGTGCAGGTGAAGTATTGCTTCTTCAGTTATTTCTTTGCCCTGCGAGAGCTTGTAAAGCAGGTCATAGGCTTCACTATGCCCGACGGCTTCATAATGGTCTTTCAGCGGTTTCCCGCCTATGGTTATGCCTTCCTCAATGACAATCTTTGTTTCCGTTTCGGTAAGGGAATTGCCCTCAATGGCGTTGCTTGAATACGTCAGTCCAATGCGGTAGTATTCTTTAAGCTGTTTCAGGGCTTCTTTGCTCAAAGGTCTGTAAGCGTTTATGCGCTTCTGCTGTTCGTCAATTTCCTTTATGCGGTTTTTGTAATTCAACGGGTTCATGGTGTCCCCTTTTGTGGATATTTACAGGTCAATCCCTATTCTGTCCAGTTCGGATTTTATCCATTTCGTCGCGCTCTTTTCGTCCTGCTCAATGGCTTCTTCTCCATATTGAAAAACCTTGTATAAGGTTACTGTATGGCAAATGATACTATTTTCTAAGCCGATTGTAAAAGATTTGCAATCTGTTCTTGAGAAAAAGTATAATGAGGAGGGTTATAAAATCGTCTATTAGCCTACCCTTTCAACTTTATATCCAGAACTTCCTTTATAAGGGGGAATTCTGGATATTTTTTTAACCCGTAATTTGCAATAGGCGCGAGAACCGAGGCGAACAAGGCGGAGGCTTTTTCGACGAAAAAAGCGAAAGCGTAGCGTTGACTACGGTTGAACTTTTTTCGGAAGAAAAAGTCCCGCATTGTTCGACGAATTCCGCGTCCTATTGCAAATTCCGGGTTTAATAACTCTTGACAATACAAGGTATAACTTGTAGAATGCTTCTGTAAAGGATGGACATATTCATGTATACAATAACTGACCAAATGCCGAAAGACAAACTGGCTGCATTTTGCCGCAAAAAACATATACGGAAATTATCCCTTTTCGGTTCTGCTCTGAATGATGAACTCCGTAGCGATAGCGATATTGATTTGCTGGTAGAATTTGAAGAGGGTTATATTCCGGGGTTGCTTGAACTGGCGGGTATTGAAATTGAATTGGCGGAAACGATTGGTAGAAAAGTTGATTTGCGCACTCCGGCGGAGCTAAGCCGTTTTTTCAGAAATGAAGTGCTCGCTCATGCGAGGGTGGAATATGCAGCGTAAAGACGAGATAAGGCTTCAGCATATTTTAGATGAGGCCGGCGAAGTGCTGCAGTTTGTTAAGGGCTATTCTTTTGATGGTTTCAAGAAAGATAGTAAAACCGTTCACGCGGTATTGAGAGCCATTGAAGTTATGGGAGAAGCTGCATCAAAAATATCGCCTGAGTACAAAAATATTCATTCTCATGTCCCCTGGAATCAGATTGTAGGAATGCGTAATCACCTTGTTCATGTGTATTTCGATGTTGATTATGACACGGTATGGAAAACGGTGCAGGAAGATATTCCTCATCTTATTAGAATTGTCGAAGAACTTCTGAGTAAACAATAAAACCATGCTACACAGGAAGAAACTGCAAGGGTGTCAACGGCATCTCAATGAAAAGCTGAAGAATCCGAAGTTTAGAGATGTGTATGATCTCGAAAGGGTTAAGGTTGCGCTTGCCCAGAGAATAGCTGAAATCAGAGAAGAACACAATCTGAATCAATCCGAGCTTGCCCGAAGGATGAATGTTTCTCAACAGTTTATTTCTCAGGTTGAGGGCGGAGAAGGCAATTTAACTTTAGAGACACTGATGAAGCTTGCCCATTCCCTGAACACGAGCATCCGGATTTCGTTTTCCAAAAAACCCTGCCGTCATGCCTGTCTCATGGTAGCTTAGAAATTTATTCAGGGACACTTCTCTAATTTTACTGAAAAATTGGGGAAGTGTTCTTTATTTTATGTGCAGGGGAGATTTTATTGTATTGGGTAATCAGTAAGCTGCGGATAGCTGTTGAAAATGACTGTGTTGATGAATATGTCAAGGCGGCGGCATGCAGGATGAATGTCGGCGTGGAGAAAATAAAATACGTTAAGACTTTGAGCAAATCGCTTGACATAAGCGACAAAGAACAGTTTTACCGCGAAGTTTCAATAGTCGTAAGCGCTCCCGATGATTATAGTAATGCCGGGAACTTCCCCGAATATATTGAACAATTCAAGCCGGCAAGGAAAATGCCAGCCGGCGGTATTAGGCCAATAATAATCGGTTTTGGCCCTGCGGGAATGTTCGCTGCGCTTGAACTGGTTGAGCGGGGTATTGCGCCCCTGATATTTGAAAGAGGCAAAAAAATAGAAGAGCGATCCATTGATATTCAGCGGTTCATTGATGAAAGAGTGTTGAATCCGGAATCGAATATCCAGTTTGGCGAAGGGGGAGCCGGTTCATATTCGGACGGGAAACTGTTTTCGCGTGCAAACAACTCCAGGTATGTAAGCGCCGTGCTGGATACTTTTGTTAAGTTCGGAGCGCCTGAAGAGATCACATACGCCAGCAAGCCTCACCTGGGGACGGACGTGTTGTGCGGGATAGTCCGTAATATCAGGAATTATATCCTGCGAAAGGGCGGCGAGATACACTACGGGGCGAAGATGACGGACATACTAATAACCGACGGCATGGCAACCGGCGTGGTAATCGGCGGCCGGGATGAATACCGCTCCGCATGCATATTCCTTGCGGTGGGGCATTCCGCGCGCGATACTTTTGAAATGATCTACCGCAAAGGCATTGGCATCGAGCAGCGGCCGATTTCCGTGGGTGTGAGAATAGAACATCCGTCTGAAATTATCAATTTAATGCGACACGGCGAAAAATACAGGAACTTTCCCGGGATAGGAGCCGCAACTTACTCTTTTGCAAATACAGACAGGAAGGCGGGCAGAGGAGTATATACTTTCTGCATGTGCCCCGGAGGAGAGGTGGTAAACGCTTCTTCGGAGCATGGGATGATTGTTGTAAACGGCATGAGCAATTCGCGCAGGGAGTCAGCTTTTTCAAACGCCGCGATAGTGGTAACATGTCATACGAACGACTATGATTCCAATCATCCCTTAAGCGGCATTGAATTCCAAAAGGATATAGAGAAAAGGGCATTTATTGCAGGAGGAGAACGATGGAAAGTTCCCGCGCAGAATCTCGCGGATTTTATGTCTAACAGGATCTCGGATAACCTGAACAAGAACTCATGCAAGACGGGCGTCGCGCCAGCCGACATGTATGGAATATTTCCGAAGTTCGTGTGCGAAGCGCTTTTTAACGCATTCAATACATGGAAAGAAAAGTATCCATTATTTATTTCGGAACATGCGATATTGTTAGCCCCGGAAACCAGAACTACCTGCCCATTGAGAATTCAACGCAGCCAGGCATACGAATCAATAAACACAAAAAACCTCTACCCTGTCGGCGAAGGCGCGGGCTACAGCGGAGGCATAACAAGTTCATCCGCCGATGCCATAAAAGCCGTAGAAAAGTGGATAAACTTTGGGGACGTTGTTTCTCACTATGCATAAGTCGCGGCAATAGCGAGTGTATTGAGGGGAATGCACTCTGCAACAGCGCCGACGCAGCATTACACTTCCGTCAGAATGTCCGGAATACATGAGTTATGCATAGTGAGAAACAACGTCCCCAAAGTTTGTTATTTGGCGGGTTGGATGGTTAGGGGTTTGTTTTTGATTTGGCGCTTGCTCATTATGGAGATTATTTGAGAGGCGTTTTCGGCGGGGACTTCGACGAATGAAAATGCGTGGTGTACCGAGATTTCACCGATAAGGCTGCCCTGGATGCCGGTTTCTCCGGCGATTGCGCCGAGTATGTCGCCGGGGCGCACGTTGTCTTTCTTGCCGACGCTTAGAAAGAGTTTTACTATTCCCTGTTGCCCGTGCGCGCCTTTATGCGCGGGCGCCGCCTCGGGTTTTGCGGCAGGCGCCAGCGACATTTTCAGAAGCGCCCCGGCTATCTCCAGCATTGCATAGTTGTCGCCGAACTGGTGCTCGATCATGGTCGCGTATTGCTCGGTGTCTTCTTTCTCAAGAATCGTGCGCACCTTTTCAAAGTGCTGGGTGATTCGCACTTCCTCGACGTCTTTGATCGTCGGAATCGGTTTGCGCTGTATGTCAACTTTCGCATACCGCTGAATATCGCGCAGTTTGTAGGCTTCTTTTCCCGCAACGAATGTAAACGCATAGCCTGATTTTCCGGCGCGCCCCGTTCTTCCGATACGATGCACGTATGATTCCTCGTCGTGAGGAATGTCGTAATTAAATACCGCCTCGATATTTTCCACGTCAATCCCGCGCGCCGCAACATCCGTCGCCACAAGTATTTCTATTGTCCCGTTTCTGAATTTTCCCATGACCCTGTCGCGCTGGGGCTGGTTCATGTCGCCATGGATCGCGTCGCTGGAGTATCCGCGCGCCTGCAGCAGTGCGACCACTTCGTCCACCTTTTTCTTGGTATTACAGAATACCAGCGAAAGGTGCAGGCCGTACAGATCAATAACGCGGACAAGAATTTCCAGTTTTGACGTTTCCCTGACTTCGAAGGAGATTTGTTTAATGTCAGGCACGGTGAGTTTGGTGTGTGCGATGGCGATGGAATGCGGATTCTTCTGATATTTCTTTGTCAGTTCTATAAATGCCCGCGGCATGGTTGCCGAGAAAAATACTGTTTGCCGTTCGCGGGGAATGTTTTTTAAGATGATCTCGATGTCGTCTCTGAAACCCATGTCCAGCATCTCATCGGCTTCGTCAAGCACAACCATCCGCACGGTATCAAGCGCCAGGGTGCGGCGCTCCAGATGATCAATCATGCGGCCCGGGGTGCCGATAATAATATGCACGCCTTTACGCAGGGCATGAATCTGCCGCTCAATAGGCTGGCCGCCGTATACCGGCAGAACCGCAACGCCGCGTTTATGTTTTGCAAGCGATATAATTTCTTCCGCCACCTGTATGGCCAATTCCCTCGTCGGGCATAAAATCACCGCCTGGGGCTTTTTTATTTTTGGGTCAATCATTTCAAGGATAGGTATTCCGAACGCAGCCGTTTTGCCGGTGCCTGTTTGCGCCTGGCCGATAACATCTTTTCCCTTGCGTATGGCAGGTATGGCCAATGATTGAATGGGGGTGGCTTCCTCGAAACCCATATCCTGAACCGCTTTAAGAATTTCGGGCGAGAGTTCCAATTCGGTAAACAATAGTTTTTTCATTAAAGTTCCTTTTACACGTGATGGTAAAGTATATCTCATTTCAATACTCTTGGCAAGTAGTGTAGTGTCTATTGACTGGTGTATAAAAAAATGGTAATTGTATTATAATAATGTATAACAAGCATTGAGGCTTGCGGCTCGCTGTCTCGTTGATGAGAAAGTGGGCTTTTTTGTTTAAGGAGATGCCGCTATGGCGAAAACTAATCCTGAGAAACCGCGGGAAAAAGTTGAGGAGCTGTCGCTTTTATTCGATATCAGCCGTGCGCTGGGACAGAGCATTGAACTGAAGGATGTCGTGGGTCCGGTCTTGAGGGTAATGGCGGAGCATCTGGGTATGTTGAGGGGGACGCTTACCATACTCAATCGCGAGACGGGCGAGATTTCAATAGAGGAAGCTTACGGCCTTTCCGCCGAGGAAAGAGAGCGCGGAAGGTACAAGGTTGGCGAGGGGATAACCGGCAAAGTGGTTGAAAGCGGCAAGCCCGCCATAATTCCAAAAATTTCCGACGAGCCGTCATTCCTGGACAGGACACAGGCGCGCAAGAAAAGTAACAAGGATGACATATCGTTTGTATGCGTTCCCATAAAAGTCGGCAGGGAAACCGTGGGGGCGCTGAGCGTTGACCTTGTGTTCGTTGAAAAGGGCTCATTTGATAATCACGTGCGGTTACTGTCAATTATCGCTTCGCTTATCGCGCAGGCTGTGCGCGTCCGCCAGTCCGCCCAGGAGGCTGTGGAGAAATTACAGGAAGAAAACGAGAGATTGCACGAGGAACTTAAAGACAGGTTTATCCAGCCGTCGAACATAATAGGAAATTCGCAGAGTATCCGCCAGGTATACGAGCTTATTGAAAAGGTTTCCAAAAGCAATGCCACGGTTCTTGTGCTTGGCGAGAGCGGCGTCGGCAAAGAGCTGGTTGCCCACGCCATTCATTACGGCAGCTTGCGCGCCAACAAGCCGTTCATAACGTTCAATTGTGCGGCGCTCCCGCAGGACATTGTCGAAAGCGAATTGTTCGGGCATGAAAAGGGGGCGTTTACGGGCGCGGCTGCATTGAGGAAGGGGCGTTTCGAGCGGGCTGACGGGGGAACGCTGTTCATTGACGAGGTGGGTGATATGCCCCCGGCGCTACAGGTTAAATTGTTGCGCGTGTTGCAGGAAAAAGAATTCGAGCGCGTCGGCGGTTCCGAAACCATATCGGTTGACGTGCGGATAATCGCCGCCACCAATCACCGCCTTGACGAACTGGTGGCGCAGGGCAGGTTCCGCGCCGACCTTTATTACAGGCTAAACGTTTTCCCGCTGTTCGTGCCGCCCTTGCGTGAACGCAGGACGGACATCCCCATGCTTGCCGATGCCTTCATAGAAAAATATGCGGCGATGAATAAGAAACCCGTTAAAAGAATTTCAACGCCCGCCATAGACATGCTTATGAAGTACCATTGGCCCGGCAACGTGCGGGAGCTTGAAAATTGCATGGAACGCGCCGTAATTTTAAGCACTGACGGCGTAATCCACGGCTATCACCTGCCGCCGACGTTGCAGACGGCCGAGGCAAGCGGCACGGTACAGAGGGGAACGCTGCAATCGGCTCTCGATGCCATGGAAAAAGAGATGATCTCGGAAGCGCTCAAAACATCCAAAGGAAACAGCGCCCGGGCCGCCCGCGCGCTTGGTATGACGGAGCGAATGATGGGTATTCGCGCAAAGAAGTACAACATAGATTTTCGCAGGTTCAGGGTATGAACGCGCCATGAAAAACAGTTTTGTGCAGCGGCAGGTTATCCGGCAGGGGTTTGCGTTCGGCGCGAAACTCGCGGGAATTCTTGAAATGCCCGGGAGGGACTATTCCAAACTTATCGGCGAAATCGAATCCGATCCCCTGTTCATGCAGCTTAAATATGGCGCCGACGGCTCGGAAAGGGCTATACGCTATAGCCGGTTTAAACGCGCCGGATTATCCGGCCGTTTTTTTGAACTAAACGAAGGCATAGTCGCGCATACCGGCGACGCGGGGGCGGAGGTGGAAAAACTTCTCGCCGGCAAGAAAAAAATCCTGGCTGTAATAAGGAAGATTGGCGAGGAACGGTTCAGGCGTTACTTTATTTGCGCCGAAGAGGAACTGTCTGTTGATGAAATCGCGGAGCATTGCGGTGTATCTGGCGGCGAAGCCGTGGAAATTTTGCGGCTGGTAAACAGCGTTGACCTGTACAATGAATTTTCCACGCCGCAGGCCGCCCTGCCCGAGAATACGCCATCATATAATAAGGTTGCGGTTTTGGTGCGGCAGAAGGATGGGATTTTCATAAATTTCACGTCCGTCCACCTGGCGCGCGGGCTTTATGAGGTAAATAACGGGATAATTGACCGCATGGTTGCCGGCGGCCGCTTTTCTCCGCAAGAAAAGAAACGCTTAAGAGAACTGCTGGGGAAGATTGAATTTGTAAATATACGCAAATCTCTCATATATATCATAATCTCAAAAAT
>MGVF01000076.1 GCA_001800355.1 Elusimicrobia bacterium RIFOXYA2_FULL_50_26 | reverse complement strand
AAAATTTGAGTGTGAAAAAGATTATTATTGACGGCGAAAAGTGCAAGGGTTGCGGGCTTTGCCTGGGCGCCTGTCCTAAAAAATGCCTTGAATTATCCATTGAATTCAATAAGGCCGGATACCATCCGGCTGTTTTTGTCGGCGCCGAAAGCTGCACATCCTGCGGATTCTGCTACATGGTCTGCCCGGACGTGTGCATAGAAGTGTTTAAACCATGACAAAACAACTGATGAAGGGCAACATAGCATTGTGTGAAGGCGCGATAGCGGCGGGCTGCAAGGCCTATTTTGGCTATCCCATAACGCCGCAAAACGAGGTCCCGGCGCACATGTCCAGAAGGATGGTGGAGCTGGGGCGCGTATTTTTGCAGGCGGAATCAGAGCTGGCCGCAATCAACATGGTGCTGGGGGCATGCGCCGCAGGCGTACGCGCCATGACGTCTTCTTCCTCGCCCGGTATATCGCTGAAACAGGAAGGCATATCTTACATCGCCGGCATGGAACTGCCTGCTGTTATCGTCAACGTGCAGCGTGGCGGCCCCGGCCTTGGCAATATCGCCGGCTCGCAGAGCGATTATTTCCAGTCCGTAAAGGGCGGCGGACACGGTGATTACCGGCTTATCGTGCTTGCGCCCTATTCGACGCAGGAAATGTATGATTTTGCCTTTCAGGCGTTTGCGCTGGCTGAAAAATACCGCAATCCCGTGCTGATTCTTTCAGACGGCGTAATCGGCCAGATGATGGAACCGCTGGAAATCGCCCCTTCCCAAATATCGGCGACCGTTGAAAAGAATTGGATACTGGACGGATGCAAAAACCGGCCGCCCCGGCTTTTACGCTCCCTTTTCATGGGCGACGGCGACCTTGAAAAACACAACCTCAAGTTACAGAAAAAATACAATACCATCTCTGAAAATGAAGTCCGGTGCGAAACATACCACCTTGATGATGCCGACACGGTACTCGTTGCCCACGGCATAGCGGCACGCGTTGCCAAAGCGGCGATGCGCTCAAGCCGCGCCACGGGCAAAAAAGTGGGGCTGATACGCCCCATAACCCTGTGGCCGTTCCCCTCGCGCGCCATAGCGGACGCGGCGACGCCGGGCCGCCGGTTGCTGGTAGTGGAAATGAATCACGGCCAGATGGTTGAAGACGTGCGCCTTGCCGTAAACGGAAAATGCCCGGTGGAATTCTACGGGCGCGCGGGCGGCGGCGTGGTAAACGAGGAAGAACTAAGCTCTTACCTATGAAAAAAATATACGGCCGTCCCGAATCGCTTAAATCCACTCCGCATTTATATTGCCCGGGCTGCGGCCACGGCATTATTCACCGGATCGTGGCGGAATGCATAGACGAACTGGGCATACGCGAAAAAACTATCGCCATTGCGCCCGTCGGCTGCGCGGTATTCGCCTACGATTACTTTAATTTCGACGTTACCGAGGCGCCGCACGGCCGGCCGCCGGCGGTTGCCACCGGCATAAAGCGCGTATTGCCGGACCGTATCGTGTTCACCTACCAGGGCGACGGCGACCTTGCCGCCATAGGCACTGCCGAAACAATTCACGCGGCGAACCGCGGCGAAAACATTA
Organism: Elusimicrobia bacterium RIFOXYA2_FULL_50_26; assembly: GCA_001800355.1. GTDB lineage: Bacteria > Elusimicrobiota > Endomicrobiia > Endomicrobiales > XYA2-FULL-47-53 > XYB2-FULL-50-12. Next base: position 5,361 of record MGVF01000076.1, on the reverse strand, counting down.
CGGTAATATTCGTCAACAACGCCAACTACGGCATGACGGGCGGCCAGATGGCGCCGACAACTCTTATAGGCCAGAAAACTACAACCAGCCCCTTTGGCCGGGACCCGAAACGCGAAGGCTATCCGTTTAAAGTTTGCGAATTTCTTTCGGCGCTCGAAGGTGTCGCGTACCTTGAACGCGTCGCCGTAAGCAATCCCAAAAATATTATACATGCGAAAAAAGCCATAAAGAAAGCGTTCAACAACCAGATCGAAGGCAAAGGATTTTCCCTTGTGGAAGTGCTTTCGCAATGCCCGGTTGACTGGGGCATGCCGGTTGCCGAAGCAATTAACTGGGTAAACACCACTTTCATGCAAACCTTCCCACTAGGCGTATACAAGGATAAATGATATGGCGATAAAAGACACCATTGAAATGGTTAAAGATAAAATCGTCCATGCCGTATCACCCGACAAGATAATATTGTTCGGCTCACAGGCAACCGGCATGGCAACAGAAGAAAGCGATATTGACATGCTGGTGATATGGAATTCTGCGCTCAACGCACACCAGAGGAACATGTTCTTGAGCCGGCTCTTCCCGGGAAGAGATTTTTCATTAGATATATTTGCCTTTACTAATGAAGAATCAGACAAACTCAAAAACGTTCCAGGAACTATTTTATACGAAGCATTTCATAACGGTATTGTAATCTATGGATAAGGAGAACATTGAAATTGTGCGGCGTTGGTTTAAAAAAGCCGAAAGTGATTTAGCTACGATAAGTAACAACCTAAACAGCCCGCAACCTCCTACAGATACAATTTGTTTTCACGCGGAGCAGGCGATCGAAAAATACGTCAAAGGCACATTGATATTTTTTGGTGAGCATGTTACAAAAACTCACGACCTGGTAGCTCTTCTGACGAAAATCTCCAGACACATTCCAGAGCTGAACGGCTTTGAGAATGATTTTGATGAAATTTCGCATTATGGCGTGGAAGTGCGTTACCCTGACATTCCCTTCGAACCAACAATAGAGGACGCGAAGCGCTCCTATGCTATTGCATTACGGGTAAAAGAACTAATAATGAAAAAATTAAAGGATAAATGATATGCAGACTGAAGTAGTTATTGCGGGGTCCGGCGGGCAGGGGGTGTTGTTCGGCGGTATGCTGCTTGCACAGGCGGCCGTGGAAGAAGGAAAAGAGACCACGTGGTTTCCGTCATACGGGGCCGAGATGCGCGGCGGTACCGCCAATTCCACCGTTATAATATCTGATAAGGAAATCGGCTCGCCGGTTGTGTTAAAACCATCCGCCCTGATAGCGCTTAATGAATTATCCCTAAACAAATTTTCGGTGCGGCTGCGACGAGGCGGCATACTGGTTATAAACAGTTCCCTTGCAACCGCGGCGCCTGCGATTGAAGGCATTGTCGTTGTCAGCATACCGGCAACCGGCATCGCGGACAAGGAATTAAAAGACGTGCGGGTGGCGAACGTGGTGGCGATAGGCGCCTACTTAAAGAAAAGCGGAATACTATCGCTTGCAAGCGCCCGCAAGGCATGCGAAAAAGCGCTTTGCGATAAACCTAAACTAATCCCGTTAAACCAGAAAGCCCTGGAACTGGGATACAATCATCAATAAAATAAGGAAAATATATGAAAATAAGACAGGCCAGGATTAGCGACGTAAAGCAAATACACGCCCTGATTGGCCATTTCGCCGATAAAAAGGAAATGCTGCACCGCCCGTTAAACGATATATACGAAAATCTCCAGGAATTCTTTGTGGCGGAGGATAAAAATAAGGTTATAGGCTGCTGCGCGCTTCACGTTTCCTGGGAAGATCTTGCGGAAGTAAAGGCGCTGGCCGTTGCGGATAATACACAGGGAAAAGGCGTGGGAACAAAGCTTGTTCTTGCCTGCCACAAAAAAGCCCTGGAATTGGGCGTTAACAAAACGTTTGCGCTATCTTTCAAACCCGGCTTTTTTCACAAGCTGGGCTACTACACAATACCGCGGGAAAAACTGCCGCACAAGATTTGGGGAGAGTGCGTGCGCTGCCCCCTGTTCCCGGACTGCGGCGAAACCCCGCTTATGTTCGAGCTGGCCGGCAAAACAAGCAAGAAAAAGTGAAAATAAAATTCTGGGGAACCAGGGGATCAATTCCCGTGCCGGACCGCCGCATGATGCGTTACGGCGGAAATACCACGTGCGTTGAAGTAACGCTGGGCGAAAAAACTCTTATCATTGATGCCGGCACCGGCATCCGGCTATTGGGCGAACAAATCCTTCGCCGTAAAATCAACGACCTTACCCTGTTTTTGACGCATTCGCACTGGGACCACATCCAGGGATTCCCGTTTTTCAAGCCGATTTACTCCAAAAAAACCTCGCTGACAATCCTGGGTTGCACCGACTCCTATAATCCGCTGAAAAACATTCTCGCCCGCCACATGTCATCGGAATATTTCCCTGTTCCGTTCGATGAACTGGCGGCGAAGATAAACTTCGTCAACACCTGCGGCGGCTCGTATGCCATTGCCGGCCACACGCTTCGATTTATCCGCACAAACCATCCCTCATACACACTCGGCGTGCGCATAGAAAAAGGCAATTCCTCGTTCGTCTTTCTTACGGACAACGAACTTGAAAGCGAAAAACCGGTTACAAGTTTTGGAGAATTGAGGAATTTCTGCCGGGGCGCTTCGCTTCTGGTTCACGATGCCCAGTTTACAACTGGCGAATACCCTGCGCGAAAAGGCTGGGGGCATTCAACGTTCGAGCAAGCCATAGAGCTTGCTCATGCCGCCGGCGTAAAAAAACTCGGGCTTACCCACCACGACCCCACCCGCAAAGACACCGAACTTGACGCCATAGCAAACAAAATCAAAACCACCTGCCGGAAAAAATCATTATCCTTATTACCTGTTATAATAAAAGAATCCTCTTCAATACTTATATAAGTGATAATAGATCTGGATTATAATATTGAGGGGCTATGCCAAGTTGTTCGACAATAGAATCTGGTATAGGCAATCTTTCTAATGCCCGTGGCTCTACTTTTATTGCTCCCGAACCATAAGATTTCCCTATAATGACACGACGACTATTTCTTAGAAGATTCAAAGTCTTAAGGTCAACAGCAAAACCTTGTCAGCATTTGACTAACTGCGTGTCCAGCCGTATGGGTACACCCCAGATTATGACGTAATCTATTCTCGAATTCAAATAGAAAAGTCCTAATTTTTTTGGGATTTAAACTCATTAAGAATATTCTCAATATCACAATTTTTCGAGATATAAGAGCAAAGGTCTTCACTCCAAGGCTTATAGTAAGTTAGCATATATTTTGTTCCAATTAGCCAAGGAGTATATTCTATTGAATATTTAAATTTGAAAACGTAAGGATGTAATTTGTTGAGTTGGAGACCAGGGAATATAATATCCATAGGCTCCTTTCTAAAAACTTGATCTCCCCAGCCCATTGCATGAAAAAATAATATGTCAATTGTAATCTTACAGTAATTGTTTTTTATAGTTATACGACTCGCTCTTTCATCTGGCTTATTTCCCGCACTTGAAGATAGAGGTGTTACAACATTTGTAGAATACCCTATTTCTGTATCGTCTGGTACAGATATTGTTTGACTAAATGTCAATTTGTTAGGCATTGATTTAAATTTCCTGTTTAAAATACTATTAACAAATCCATATCCTTTGATCTGATATCTCTTAATTTTTTTTGTTGCAATAGGTGGTTGATGATATTTTGGTCCCCAACCAAAAGCGCTTTCTATAGGAGATATATTGTCTTTAATTAACCAGCTTGCTCCAAAACGCTCCGACAATCCAGAAAAGATCATAAACGGAGGAAAATCTCTAAGAATAGTAGTTTGATCTGGATGACTTTTATCTTTTGACCAAGATTCCCATATCACATTATATACAGTAGTTGTTACACGATGTAAAAGATTCAAGTTATATCCATAGAGTTTTCCATCATCTCTATCAACAAATAAATACAAATACATCTCTTTTGAATATACATTATTATCCTTATTTACATAGAAGGAAAGAACAAAAGCTGATAAAAAAATAACAAAGAGAATATAGCTCAAACGTTTTATTAGAGTGAATGATATTCGTACTTTACCAGAACACGACAACATTCCTAGCAAGGTAAAAGCAGAACCGATAATTATTGTATTTAAGAAATAACCAATTATATCTTTATCAAATCTATTCAACCAAAAAGTTATTAAAATAACAATGTTGATCAATATAATAAACAGAAACAAAATGTGTCTCTTTAGTGTTTCGAAGCAGATCGTCGGAACGCGTTTTTGAGCAAAACTATGTTTCTGTCGGAGCACTTTAGTACTGCTAATGAGACTCAGCAAAATAATGTAATTAATTAACTTTAAGGTATTTTTTCTCATTTTTCTCAGTTGCATTCTTAGAGTTCTGAAAATTCAATAGTTAATTCAACTCATACATGTCCAATTTAGATAATATTCAGCGTCGAAAAAACTGTTCAGGATTTGGAATTGTCCGCGTCGTCACTACGGCGGAAGCCGGAATCCAGTACGACGCTAAAACCTCTGGATACCCCGCTTTCGCGGGGTATGACTACTTAATTTGGACAGCCATGAATTCAACTACTTTCTCATAGCTTTGCGACATACTTCGGAAAACGCGGGCTTACGTAGCTACCGCTACGCCGCGCCCACCTTTTCCTGCGTTCCGGCTCGCATATTGAAACCTAAAGACTTTATGTTCGAGTTTCTAAAGTCTGTAAGACAATCCGCCGGGAAGGTGTGGCTTTGAGTCCACCTCAAGCGGCGTGACTTTGAGACAAAAGACTTTTTGGGGACGTCAGCTTTGAATGTTTGAAGCTCATGCTTCCGACAGGAAGTATGAGCAAGTTTTCAAAGCTGCCAAAAAGTCTTTTGGCTCATGCCGCAGTGGACTCAATGCCACACCTTCACGGCACAGCAGCCGATAAATCGTTTCAACGTTGACTATACAGATTTTGCGTAACATCAATAATTAACTTTTGGGCTTTTTTCAGGGCCAGGGCGCGGTGGCTTATGCGGTTTTTGGTTGTATCGGAAAGCTCGGCGAATGTTTTGCCGTAACGCGGCACGATAAAAACAGGGTCGTAGCCAAAACCATTTTTGCCGCGCAGGCGCGGCGCTATGCGGCCTTCAATGCTGCCCTCGACGCACGTTACCTTGCCGCGGGGGCTTGAGAGCGCTATAACGCAGCGGAATCTCGCCGTTCGCCCGCCAGCCGGCACACCCCGAAGTAGCCGCAAAAGTTTCCTGTTGTTATCGGCGTAGGTGCAACCGCTTCCCGCCCATCTTGCTGAATAG
>MGVF01000075.1 GCA_001800355.1 Elusimicrobia bacterium RIFOXYA2_FULL_50_26 | reverse complement strand
TGCTGGAACGCGACGGCCGCCGCTGGATAACAAGGTGAAATGTATCTGAGGTCATTGCGAGCGAAGCGAAGCAATCTCTGCGTTGCTTCTGATGAAAAGCAAGATTGCCGCGCCCTTTGGGCTCGCAATGACGACGACAACTCCAAAACGCTAGGGAGACACGGTGAAAAAGTATGAAAAAAGAAGCGATTGCTATTTCAGGCATGCACTGCGTTTCGTGCGGCTTGAACATTGAAAAACAGCTCAAACGCGCCGCCGGCGTGGTAAGCGCAAGCGTTAATTATGCCGCGGGCAAAGCCTACGTTGAATACGACCCCACCGTTGTCTCTCTCAAAGCCATTGAAAAAATCATTGAGGACGCAGGCTACACGGTTGTAACGCCCGCGGAGCGTCCGCCCGGCGCGGCGGAAGGCGCGCCGCTTGAAGATGCCGCGGCGGTAGCCCGTGTAAAAGAAATGACGGATCTGAAAATACGGTTCTTAACGGCGACGGCATTGTCGGTTCCGCTATTGTTCTTTTCAATGGGAATGCACTCTGGCCTGGTGCGCTTGCACTGGCCCGACATAACAGTAGCCTTGATACAGATGGCGCTGACTACAGGCATAATTATAGCGGGTTACAGCTTTTACGTGCGTGGAATATTTGCGGTAATAAAAACAAAAGCCGCGAACATGGATACGCTTATAGCGCTGGGAACGGGCGCCGCGTATATTTACAGCATCTTCGTGATGGTTGCCATTGCCCGCGGCGTAGCCGGTTACAGCGCCGATGATCTTTATTTCGAGGTTGCCGGTTTTTTGCTTGTGTTTATTATGCTCGGCAAATGGCTGGAGGCGCGGGCAACCGGGAAAACATCGGCCGCGCTTCGCCTGTTAATGAATCTTGCCCCCAAAACGGCCGTCGTAGTGCGCGACGGCCGCGAACTTGCCATACCGCTCGGTGATGTCATTGTCGGCGATATTGTCATAGTAAAGCCGGGCCAGCGCGTGCCTGTAGGCGGCATAATAACCGGCGGCGCTTCCAGTATTGACGAATCAATGGTTACAGGCGAAAGTGTCCCGGTGGAAAAGAAGCCCGGCGATGAGGTTATTGACGGCACGATAAACAAAACCGGCGCCTTTACTTTCAAGGCTACCAGGGTCGGCAAGGATACCGCAATCGCCCGTATAGTCAAGCTTGTGGAAGAAGCCCAGTTATCCAGGGCGCCTATACAGGCGCTGGCAGACCGCATCTCGGCCATATTCGTCCCGTCAGTCGCGGCTCTGGCTATCATTGTTTTCATCGCATGGTTTATCGCGGGGCAGGGATTCGTATTTTCCCTGACTGTTGCTATTACGGTGCTGATAATCGCCTGCCCGTGTTCACTGGGACTGGCTACGCCGACGGCTGTCATGGTGTCTACCGGCATGGCCGCCCGCAACGGTATACTTATCAAAAGCGCCCAGGCCATACAGACTGCGGAAGCCGTTGATATTATTGTCTTTGACAAGACAGGCACGCTTACCATCGGACGGCCCGTTGTTACGGATATAATGATTAACGACAATCTCGATGAACGGCATGTGATTTGCCTTGCGGCTTCCGCGGAAAGCATGTCCGAGCATTCGCTCTCGCATGCCATGGCCGGTTTTGCCAGGCAGAAAAACGTTGCGCTTAAACCGGTAAGCGATTTTTCCGCGATCAAGGGCAAGGGTATTTCCGCGCGCGTGGATGGCGCGAAGCTTCTTATAGGCAGCCAGGATTATATCTCCGGGCAAGGGGTTAAAATACCTGAACATTTCCTGCAAAAAAGCACGCAGCTTGCCGGCGAAGGGAAATCGCTTGTCTGGGTGGCTGAAAACGGGGCGCTGGCAGGTTTATTCGGCGTGGCCGATGCGCTTAAAGATTACGCCGTGGCTGTTATTCAACGGTTGAAACAATCGGGTATACGCGTTTTAATGATTACGGGTGACAATCTCAAGACCGCGCTGGCCGTTGCCTCGTCCGCGGGTATAGAAGAAGTCATAGCCCATGCGTTGCCCGGGGAAAAGGCGGAACGCATCAAGGCGCTGCGTTCCGGCGGCCATACGGTTGCCATGGTTGGCGACGGCATAAACGACGCCGTTGCGCTTGCAACCGCAGACCTTGGAATTGCAATCGGCTCCGGCATAGACATAGCTGTTGAATCCGCGCATATCGTTTTGATACGCGACGACCTGCGCGACGTTCTCTCCGCGATATCGCTAAGCCGCTATGCCATGAAAAAAATCCGGCAGAACCTGTTCTGGGCGTTTTTCTACAATATAATAGGTATACCGGTTGCGGCAGGGCTGCTTTACCCGTTCACCGGTTTTCTTCTTAATCCCGTGCTGGCGGGCGCAGCGATGGCTTTCAGTTCAGTTACGGTTGTTTCCAATTCACTTCTTATAAAGAGGTACCGGTCCATTGACAAAGACAGTAGATAGGTATACAATATGGCTATGTTTTCACGCACCTGGAAACATTACGTCATCACAGGATAGACGTCTGGATGGAGGTTACAGGCATAGGAAGAGTAAACATGAAAATAGCACGAGCTATGCATTGAACAAGGAATACGTTTGCCTGGCATTGGTAAAATAGGTAAGGTGCGGAATATATTCACATAAAAGGAGATCGTTGATGAATATCTACGTAGGCAATTTGCCGCGCGAAGTTAATGAAGAGGAAATTCGCCAGGAGTTCGCAGCTTTCGGCGAAGTAAAGTCAGTCAGCGTTATTAAAGACAAGTTCACCGGTGAATCCCGCGGTTTCGGATTTGTCGAGATGGATTCCAAAGAGCAGGCACAGGCGGCTATTACTGCGCTTAACGGCAAAGAGTTCAAGGGCAGGCCGCTTACCGTAAATGAAGCGCGCCCGAAGACTGAGGGCGGCGGGCATGGCGGCGGCAGAGGTGGCAGCAGAGGCGGCGGCGGCGGCGGCGGTCGCAAGAGCTACGGTGGTGGTGGCGGCGGCGGCGGTGGCAGAGGCGGCTGGGGTGGCGGCGGCGGCGGACGCTGGTAATTTTGTACGTTCCTGCGCCGGGACAAAATTCCGGCGCAGGAACGATTTTTCCGAGGTTCCCCTTCAAGTGAAACAAGTATATCTTGATAATCAGGCAAATACAAAGCTGGACAGCCGCATTTTTAAGGAAATGCTTCCCTTTTTTGAAGAGCATTACGGCAATGCCCAGAGTATGCATTCAATGGGGTTTGCCTCCAGGGATGCCGTTGAAAATGCGCGGGGGCGCGTCGCTTCTTTTATCGGCGCCGCTGCAAACGAAATCTATTTTACGTCATGCGGTTCTGAAGCGAACAATCTTGCAATAAAGGGGCTTGCCCATGCGCCCGGCGCAAAGGGCAAACACATCGTAGTATCTTCCATAGAACATTTTTCCGTGCTTTATGCTGCCCGCCGGCTTGGCCAGGCGGGATTTGAAGTAACTTACCTTCCGGTTGACAACAACGGCATGGTTGACCCTTCGGATGTAAAACGCGCGTTGCGCGACGATACAATTCTTGTCTCAATCCAGCACGCAAATCCCGAAATAGGCACGATACAGCCCATAGAGGAAATCTCCGCCATAGTCCATGAGCGCGCAATACCGTTTCATGTGGATGCGGTGGCAAGCGCGGGCATGATATCTGTAAACGTTGCGACGCTTGGCGCCGACCTTTTGACTATCGCCGGCTCACAGTTTTACGGCCCGCGCGGGGCCGCGGCGCTTTACATAAAAAAGGGCGTAAACGTTGTGCCGCAGATTGACGGCGGCATCCAGGAAAACGGCCGGCGCGCCGGCACGGAGAACGTGCCGGCTATAGTGGGTTTTGGCATGGCCTGCGAGCTGGCGTCAGCTGAAATGCCGGAAAACGCGGCGCTCATGGGGCGGTTGCAGCGCCGGTTAATGGCGGAACTTCCCAAAAAAATCGAACACGTATACCTTAATGGACACCCTCAAAAGCGGGTTCCCAACAACGTAAATTTTTCCGTGGAGTTTGTTGAAGGCGAGGGCATGATGCTGCTTCTTGACGGCAAAGGCATAAGCGTTTCAAGCGGCTCGGCCTGCGCGTCAAAATCGCTGAAAATGTCGCACGTGCTTACCGCTATAAAGGCCGACCCCGCCATCGGGCAGGGGTCCATAATCATGTCTCTATCCAAACATAACGGCGATGAGGACGTTGACTATCTTCTTACCGAATTTCCGCCAATCGTAAAGAAACTGAGAGACATGTCGCCCATATACAACTATTTTCAGAAAACCGGGCAGCGCCAAAAAGCAGGCCCCGGCACAGACTACGAACACGAACACAATTAAAACCTGATGTAACGCAACAAATGCCAAAGTTACCTGTCATTGCGAGCGAAGCGAAGCAATCGCGCTTTTCATCACAAGCAACGTCGAGATTGCCGCGCCCTTTGGGCTCGCAATGACGACGACAACTTCTAAACGCTAAAGATACACGTAATACTTAAAGTGGGCTTATCAGGTTAAAATATAACAAGGGAGAGCATATATGCCATTCTATTCTGAAAAAGTGATGGATCATTTTTCCAACCCGCGCAACGTGGGCGAGATACCGGACGCCGACGGTATCGGCGAGGTGGGCAACCCCGTGTGCGGCGACATGATGACGTTTTATGTCAAGATAAAAGATAACGTGCTTGAGGACGTCAAATTTAAAACCTTCGGATGCGGCGCCGCTATAGCCGTGTCGTCCATGGTAGCCGAAATGGCAAAAGGCAAAACGATCGAAGAAGCCATGAAGATAACAAATGCCATGGTGGCAGTCGAGCTTGGCGGCCTTCCGCCCAACAAAATGCACTGCTCAAACCTTGGAGCCGATGCCCTGCACAAAGCAATTGAAAACTACCAGCAAAAAAGTAAGTGACTGCTGTTAAGCAGCGTGTCATTGCGAGGAGCCTTCGCGACGAAGCAATCTCGTCTTTTGATACGAAACAGCAAGATTGCTTCGCTTCGCTCGCAATGACAGCAACTTTGGCATTTCTTGCGTAACATCAGTAAATAAGAGGAACAAATGAAAGATAAGGAAAAAAGCAGCGGTTGCAAATGTCCTTTCTGTGAAACCGAGCTGAAAAACTCATGTTTCGAGCCGCATTTCTGTTCTCCGTGCGGAGTTACGCGCGTTGTTTGCGAAAAATGCGGGGAGTCGTTCAGCGATAAGCTGAAAGCATGTCCGAAATGCGGAAATAAACGCGCGGGTAAATAATAAACCCGCCAAAAGGGGATGTATATGAGCATAAAAGTTTATTCCACGGCAACGTGTCCGTTCTGCACCATGGCAAAGAATTATTTTAAGAAGAACAACATAACGTTCGAAGATATTGACGTAGGAAACGACGCCGTTCAGGCGCAGGAGATGATACGCAAGTCCGGACAGATGGGTGTGCCGGTGATAGATATTGACGGCGCAATAATAATAGGGTTTGACCAGCAGGCGATAGAAAAGGCGCTTAAAGCGGCGCCCGCAGAGAAAAAATAATGTACGACCTTATTATTATCGGCGCGGGGCCGGCTGGCATAACCGCCAGTATTTACGCGGCGCGCAAGCGAATGAATTTCCTGGTTATAACGGGAAACATCGGCGGCCAGACGCTGTGGACGACAAACATAGAAAATTACACCGGCTACCAGTTTATAACCGGAGCCGAGCTGGTGCAAAAATTTATAGAGCAGCTTGAGCAATCCCGCGTGCAGCTTAAGCAGGGTGAAAAAGTTATTTCAATAAAAAAGGAAGGCGAAACGCTGAAAGTAACGACGGACAAGGCCGCTTACGAGGCGCGCGCGGTTGTTATCGCCTCGGGCAAGGTTCCCCGCAAACTCGGCGTTCCGGGCGAGGAAGAATACCGGAATAAGGGTGTTGCCTATTGCGCCGCATGTGATGCTCCGTTGTTTTCCGGCATGGAAGTTGCCGTGGCGGGCGGCGGCAATTCGGCGCTTGACGCCACGTTGCAGTTAATGAATATCGCCAGCCATATCAGCCTTATTGACGCTTCTCCCCGATTCAAAGCCGACCCTGTCATGATTGAAAAGATAGAGGCAAGCGGTAAGGTGACGGTTTACCACGCGGCTTCCATAGAACGGATTCATGGGGACACCTTTATGCAGGGACTTACGGTGCGCCAGTCCGGCAAAGCGTTCGAGTTGCCGGTGAAGGGGCTTTTTGTGGAGATAGGTTACGTGCCGGCTTCCGATTTTAAGAGCGATGTAGCGCTCAATGAGTACGGTGAGATATTGGTAAACTGCAATTCCGAAACAAGCGTCCCCGGCGTATTTGCCGCCGGCGATGTTACCGACGTATCAGCAAAGCAGATAATTGTAGCATGCGGCGAAGGCGCAAAAGCCACAATCGCCGCTTTCAGCTACCTTGAGCGCCATAAACAGGAGGCATTGTGAAGAGTATCAAAGGGACGATGACTGAGAAAAATCTTTTAGCGGCTTTCGCCGGCGAATCGCAGGCAAGGAACAGGTATACGTATTTTGCTTCAGTGGCGAAAAAAGAAGGGTTCGAGCAGATCTTTTCCATTTTTCTTGAAACCGCCGATAACGAAAAAGAACACGCGAAGCGTTTTTTTAAATTCCTTGAAGGCGGCGACGTGGAAATTACCGCCGCATATCCGGCCGGTGTTATCGGAACCACGAAAGACAACCTCAAGGCCGCGGCGGCGGGCGAAAAGTTGGAGCATTCCACGCTCTACCCGAAGTTTGCCGACGTAGCCGAGAAAGAAGGCTTCCCCGACGTGGCCGAGGCGTTCAGGAAAGTTTCCGTGTCCGAGCGGCAGCATGAAAAACGGTATTCTTCTCTTGTGAATAACATAGAAACGGTTAAAGTGTTCAAGCGCGACAAAGCCGTTAAGTGGAAGTGCGGCAACTGCGGCTACATTCACGAGGGCAACACCGCCCCGGATCAATGCCCCGCCTGCCTGCACCCCCAGGCATATTTCGAATTATTGGCGGAGAACTGGTAAATACACTTGCTATTATACGTGAGTTCCTTCTCCCCGTGGGGGAGAAGGCCAGGATGAGGGGGAATTCGGGTGAGAGGAGACGAGTCGCCGACGATAATCTCAGGCTTGTGTATAATGACAAGGGGGAATAATAATGACTATTCCATCGCGGGTAATTGTTGACGACGTTTCTATAGTATTGTGCGGCGAGGCGGGCAAGGGTATACAGACCGTCGAGCGCCTGCTGACTCCATTGTTGATGTCGGCGGGCTTTAACGTGTTTGCCTGCAAGGAGTACATGTCGCGGGTGAGGGGCGGCAGCAACTCCACCGAAATACGGGTTTCGTCCCAAAAAAAGGTCGCATACGTCGAGCGCATTGATATTCTTATTCCGCTGGATAAGGATGCAATCCCCCATCTTGCAAACCGCATATCACAATCCACCGTAATTTTCGGCAGCACCAAAGAGCTTGCATCCGGCCTTCCAATCGTTGACGTTCCCTTTGACGGAATCGCCGCCGAGGTTGGCGGCGCGATTTATGCGAATACGGTGGCTATCGGGCTTATCTCCGGACTGCTTAACGTCGAGTTATCCGTCGTCGGTAAATTTCTGGAAAAGTTTTTCAAATCAAAGCCGGACGAAGTTGTCCGCAAGAACATCGAAGCGGCAAAAAGAGGCATTGATATAGCGCTTTCCTTTTCCGGAGCAGGTAAAATAGATGTACGTGTTAAACCGGACGAGCGGGTTAAGAGCGATATGCTTGCAGGCGGCGCGGAGATGATCGCGGCCGGCGCTATCGCGGCTGGTTGTAATTTTGTAGCGGGCTATCCCATGACGCCTTCCACCGGCATACTGACTTTTCTGTCCCAACATGCCGGCAAATTCGGCATCATCGCCGAACAGGCCGAGGACGAGATAAGCGCCGTCAACATGGCGCTGGGCGCCTGGTATGCGGGCGGCCGCGGTTTCGTATGCACGGCGGGCGGCGGGTTTGCGCTGATGGTCGAGTCGCTGAGCCTGGCCGGCATGATAGAAAGCCCGCTTGTGATAAGCGTCGGCATGCGGCCTGCTCCCGCCACGGGGCTGCCGACGAGAACCGAGCAGGGCGACCTGGAACACGCGCTCTACTCCGGCCACGGCGAGTTCCCGCGCATTATACTTGCGCCTTCCACGGTTGAAAACTGTTTCGAGCTTTCAAAAAAAGCGTTTGACATGGCGGGTAAATTCCAATGCCCCGTTATAATACTAAGCGATCAATATCTCGTTGATACTATTTATAACGCGGTTCCTTTCAAATTTGCAGGCGCAGGCGATAATCACGTAACAATGACGGCCGCCGGTTACCGCCGCTACGCGCTTACGCCAGACGGCATATCGCCGCGCGGCATACCGGCTTACGGTGATGGCTTCGTGAACGTTGACAGCGACGAGCATGACGAGGACGGGCATATAACCGAGAGCATGGACGTGCGCTCCGCCATGGTGGAGAAGCGGCTGAGAAAATACGAGGCGATTAAAAAGGAATTGATACCGCCGGAACTCATAGGCGCGAGCGATTACGAAACGCTTGTTATCGGTTGGGGGTCTACGTTCGGCGTAATTAAAGAGGCGCTGGAAATTATTGCCGATCCGCGGCTTGCCGCGCTTCATTTTACGCAGGTGCATCCGCTCCACCCCGACGGCGCAGGATACATAACGCGGGCAAAAAACAGGGTTATCGTGGAAAATAATGCCACGTCCCAGTTCGGGAAATTGATAAAACTTTCAACCGGCATGGAGATTGAAAACAAAATACTGAAATATAACGGGATGCCTTTTTCGGTGGAGGAGCTGGTTTCCGGCTTGCGCGAGATTTTGGCAAAGGGGGCGCTTAAATGAATCCAAAAGAATACGATGTAGGCGACGTGGACGTTGCGTGGTGCCCGGGATGCGGTAATTTCGGAATCCTGCGGATAGTCAAACAGGCGCTTGCCGAGCTTGAAATTGACCCGCGCCGGCTTGTGGTGGTTTCCGGGATCGGGCAGGCCGCAAAGGCGCCGCATTATTTAAAGACGAATTTCTTCAACGGTTTGCATGGCAGGGCGGTGCCAGCGGCCACCGCGATAAAAGCCGTCAATCCCGGGCTTGTAGTTATTGTCGAAAGCGGCGACGGAGACATGTATGGCGAGGGCGGCAACCATTTCATTCACGCCATACGCCGCAATCCTGACATTACCTGCCTGGTGCATGATAACATGGTTTACGGGCTTACCAAGGGACAGGCTTCGCCTACCAGCCAGGTGGGTTTTAAAACACCGCTGCAAGTTGCGGGCGTAACGGAACAGCCGTTTAACCCTATGGCGGTGGCCGTGGCCATGGATGCGTCTTTCGTGGCGCGGGCATTCGTCGGCGACGTTTCCGGCACGAAGGAGATAATCAAAAAAGCCATAACGCACAAGGGGTTTTCGCTCGTGGATATATTCCAGCCGTGCGTAACGTTCAACAAAGTAAACAGTTACCAATGGTTCAAGGAACACACCTATAATCTTGCCCCTTCCCACGACCCGCATGACAGGCTAAGCGCCTTCCAAAAAGCGATAGAAAACGAAAAGCTTCCCCTCGGCATTTTCTATGTAAACGAAAACAAGCGCGTCTTCGAAGACACCCTGGACGCCTACCAACAGGATAAAACCCCGCTCCACCAGAGAACCAGCAACCGTTCCGCAGTACTAAGCAAGTTGTTTTCTTGAGGTCATTGCGAGCGAGAGCGAAGCAATCTCGACATTGCTTCTGATGAAAAGCGAGATTGCCGCGCCCTTCGGGCTCGCAATGACGACGACAACTTCAAAACGCTAAAGAGACACGCAAGTTGTTTTCTCTTTAGTGTTTCGCAATTTTTTCACAAAAAATTCATAACTATTGCTAAACCGGGCGCCAGTATATACACTATCTGTTGCCATGTTCCCCTCACCCTACCCTCTCCCCATAGGGTAGAGGGTGAAAAAGGATCTCCTCTCCCCGGCGGGGAGAGGATTAAGGTGAGGGGGAGTTAATGCGTTTTAACCGGATAGATATGAATTATATGCGACAATTGTGCGCTTTTTTTATTATCCTGTTTGTGCTGTTTAATTTGGCATTCCAAAAGGTGGAGATGGATTTTGACGCCTTTGATGCGCCGATGGCCACCATGGCAAACGTTACCATGGCAGCCGATTACATGTTGCTTGCCGATGCCTCGGTCAAGATAGTTAAAGTGTTCATGCACGGGGAAATCAGGCCCGTATTGGCAAAGCAAGCCAACCCCGTCGCTCCAACCGGAAACCGTCCCCATAAACACAAAAAGTCATGCAGCGCGGAGTTAAATAACAGTATCATAAGCATAAAGAGTTTAGGCGCCTCTACGAAGTTCAGCGGCACGGGAAACATGCCGGCCGCCGGCCTTCCGCGCGTCAGCTTTAATTTTATTCCTCTTGCCGCTCCCGTGAGCAATCACCCCGATAATTCAATTCACCTGCTGCTGGTGCTATTATTGTTCATGCTATACTTTCATTCATTGGCATGGGCAGGCGCCGGTTTAAATATAAACAATATTTTTATAAGCAAAAAGTCCCGACCTCTCAACCCAGGTCGGGATTTTTTTTGCCAAGAGGTGATTCTATGAACGTTAAAAAACTTCTCTCGTTGTTTATCGCGGTTGTATGCGTATGGTCGTTTACGCTTGCGCCTGCATTGCAGGCTGCCGTGGAGTACGCCGATGGGGCCAGGAAGGCCGCGGTTATCAGCGATAAGTTTGTTCTGCCGTATACGGCCGGCCGCGTTACGGAATCGCGCGATTTTGGAAGCAAGACGACGGTGGTAAACATACAGGATCTGCATTGCCACCCCGAGGTGCAGCGCAACATTGCGCGGATAATCGCATCCCTGGACGATTACTACGGGCTTGAACAGTTATACCAGGAAGGCGACAGCGGCATGTTGGATACATCCTGGCTTGTGGCTTCGCGCAAGAACGCGCTTGGCGAGCGGATGGTTGAATCCCTCATGGACCAGGGAAAACTGAAAGGCTCTGAATACTATTGCGCGATTTCAGGCAAGCCGGCATTTATCAAAGGCATAGAGGACGAAAGCGTTTACAACGATAACGTTGCGCGCCTTAACAAGATTCTGGATTTGCAGCCGCGCCTGGATGCAATAGTAAATGCCGCCGCGCCGCGCGCGAGGTCGCTGCCGGA
>MGVF01000074.1 GCA_001800355.1 Elusimicrobia bacterium RIFOXYA2_FULL_50_26 | reverse complement strand
AGAAGTAATAATTTTCTTGTCGTTGATAAACGTGCCGTTTGTGCTTTGAAGGTCTTCGATTACATAAGCGCTGCCCTGCATGAGGACGCGTGCGTGATGGCCGGAAACAGCCATGTTGTCAATCTGCACGTCGTTATCGGGTTTCCTGCCGATGGTCAAAGGAGTTTTTTCGAGAGAGATTTCCTTGATCACCGCAGCATTGAATTTTAATAATAATTTAGCCATATAACTCCCTTCTCTTCAAGCCTTTGCAGGATAATCTCCTGCCTGCTATTCTATCCTGGAGACACTTTTAAGAAAACGTTCCCACAGGTTTCCTGTTTTATATGATACCGTTACTGCCGTGATGTTGTCCCTGCCTCCGGCCTCGTTTGCCAGTTTTATAAGTTGTTCGGATATTTCTTTCGGTTTTTTAACGGAGACTATCGTGTCGAGTATAGCCTGGTCCGGCACCATGCGCGTTAAGCCGTCGGAACACAGGAGAATATAATCGTCGTCCGTGGCGGGAATTTCAACGGCATCTACCTCTACCGTGGCGGCCGCTCCCAGAGCTCGCGTTAAAATGTTCTTAAATTCAGACTTTTCCGCCTGGTCGGAAGATATAAGCCCTTTTGCTACCTGTTCCTGCACGAGTGAATGATCGGTAGTAAGCTGTTGTATGTGATTATGGCGTATAAGATAAATCCTGCTGTCGCCTACCCATGCAAGGGTGTACGAATCCGGGCGCGCATACATGGCAACGACGGTAGTTCCCATCCCGTGGTTAGGGGGATATTTTGCGGCCGACTCAAAAATAAAATGATTTGCCATCCTTATGCTTGCCACAAGGTGGTTTGCAGGCTCCGATAATTTCGGATTGTTTTCTACGAACAATGCTTGGGTGCTGTCCTGCTGTTGCGTCTGGCGCCGGAGCATGGTGCTGAAGTTTGAGCCGATAAGATCAACCGCCATTTTACTGGCAACCTCTCCCGAACTGTGTCCACCCATGCCGTCCGCCACGATGAATAATCCCAGTCTCCCGTCAACAAAGAAACTGTCTTCGTTGTTCGAGCGTATAAGGCCGGCGTTCGATTGTGCCGCAAATTGCAGTGTCATAAGTTGTTTAAAGCCTTTATATCGGCTGAAATTTCAGCGCCATTCTGGTAACGCGCATCAGGATTCTTTTCAAGAGCCTTGTCTATTATCTTCGCAAGGTTGTCAGGCACGGACGGGTTCAACGTTTTCGGGTCAGCATGTTTTTCGTTTGCTATTTTATAGAGAAGCTCCGCTATGCTATCCCCGGTAAAAGGTTTTGTTCCGGTAAGAAGCTCAAACAACATCACGCCGAGAGAAAACAGGTCGCTTCTGCCGTCAACTTTCTTTCCGGCGATTTGTTCGGGCGACATGTAGCTTGGTGTTCCCAGCACCGTGCCGGTCTGTGTTTTGGAAGAGGCCGCGATGCGGGCGATTCCGAAATCCGTAATGCGCAGCGATCCGTCTTTAAGAAGCATGATGTTGGCGGGCTTTATGTCGCGGTGGATAACGCCCTGGCGATGCGCGTAATCAAGCCCGTCGGCAACTTTTGAAACGTAGTCAAGCACGGTGGCGATGGGAAGAAGATTCTGCTTGTCGGTGTATTTTTTAAGGTCTTCGCCTTCCAGGAGTTCCATTGCAATGTAAGACACTTCATGGTCCTCGCCGGCGTCGTATATTTTGATTATATTCGGGTGGTTCAATCCGCCCGCGGACTCCGCCTCGCGGAAAAAGCGTTCCTTTACCTGTTTTGCGGACGCCTCGTCAATATCGTCGTCGAACCGCACGGTTTTGATGGCAACCATCCTGTTTATTTTCGGGTCCTTGCCGAGGTATACCGTCCCCATCGCGCCGCGCCCGAGTTCCTTTACAATCTCATAGCGGCCGAGGGTGGGAGCGGCTGCCGATGCTCCTTCGATGATCACCGTGCCTTCGGCTGCGCCCTTCTTTGCCCCGATGGAACCGAATACCGCTCCTTCCGACGCGGCCTTGAGTTGCTTTATGCGCTCGTCAATGCTTTTGTATTTAGGGTCAACCTTAGCTATATGTTCGTATACGGCGGCCGCCTTGTTGAACTGGCGTTTGCGTTCAAGATCAAGCCCCAGGTTGTAAAGCAGCTCTTTCATCTGATCGTCTATCGGGCATTTGCGGAACTTGTCGAATGCCATGTCCAGCATTCCCTGCCCCTGGAAGGAAAGCCCGAGCATCTTGTTTGTTTCGATGGCGCCTGCTTCCACCAGTTCCTTTTTACGTTCTGTCACAAGAAACCGCTTTGATGTAATGATAACGTACCCGGACGATAGAAGGAAAAGCGCATAAAAGACCTTCAACCAGTAACCTGACGAAACAAAGAAGTACGTTCCGGCGCCTGCTACGCCTGCGAAAAGTACAAGCGATGCTATTGCTCCGGCGAGAGCTTTCAGGCGGGGAAGGAGCAGCATGACAAAAAGCCCTATAAAGATTATGGCGCCAAGCTCCGCGTTATGCGCCCATTCGGGACGCGTCATGAAATTCTGTTGCAGTATGTCCGAGATTATCGTTGCGGTTATTTCCACGCCCGGGAAATTGTGTCCGGCCGGAGTAACATGAAGGTCCGCTATGCCGGTTGCCATTTGTCCCATTATCACGATCTTGTTGCGCAGCGCCGCCTGGTCTATTTTACCGTTCAGGACGTCGTAGAATGAGTAGCGGGGGAAAGTTCCTACGGGGCCGTAATAGTTTATAAGCATACGTCCGGTTGCGTCAACAGGTATAACGGCGCGGCCTATTGTAAGCGAGTGTCCCAGCCGCAGTTTAACTTCTTCCATTGGCACATTAAGCTGCTGACGCACTATTTGCGCGGCGAATGAAGGATAGTACTCGCCCTGGAAGCCTATGACGGGCAATTCATTGCGCACTATACCGTCATAATCCGGCACGATGTTAATGTGTCCCACGGCCTGGACATATTCTGCGAAAATTCCCAGCGGAACGGCGGGATTGTTTCCCTCGGTAACGGCGAAGCGGGTTATATCGTCGGGATTTTCAAGCAGGGACAGCGTATGCGATGAAAGGACAATCTCTTCTTCGCCCAGCGACCGGCCGATATTAAAATACATCGGCAGCGCTACGTTGGCGGTTTGCCGCAGAGATTCCCGTAACAACGCGTCGTTATCCAGGCGCATTTCCGCGTCCGAAAGTTCCTGCATGATTTTATCTTTGGCTGTGTTATTGCGGGTAACAAGCGGCGGGATAACTTCTTTTAAATTCCTTATCTCTACAAGCCCCTGGTTTCGTTCCGGCTCGGTAAAAAGAATGTTCAGCCCGATAACCTTTGCGCCGGCCGCATGGATGGCGGTAAGCCCCTGTGCTATCAGCGACCGTGGCCACGGCCACCTGCCGAGCTTGGCTATGGAATCATCATCTATCGCAACGATGGCGATTTCACTGCCCGGCGCGGTATTCTGGCGCAGGTACGCGCGCCAGTCATAAGTCTTTAACTCGAGGGATTCGAGGACATCCGGTTGTAGAAGGAATGCCCCCAACGTTATCGCTGTGAGGAGGATGCCTATGACAAATTCGGGGAGAAATTTTTTTTTCATAGGATGCATGACACTGACGGTTTGAACAATAGGATTATAACAAGAATCCAATATCAAGTCAAGGAGTTTTTGAAATTGACAATAACCGGTTAAATTGGTAACATGATACTCTCAAAACTAACTCTTATCGCAAGGAACCTATTATGCTATCATACCGACAGGGAATGCTGTACGCCGATGATGTGTCAGTGGAAGCACTTGCCTCAAAATTCGGTACCCCCTTATACATATACTCGGAAAAGCAATTGCTTAATAATTACCGGTCATTTGAAAGTGTTTTTGCTTCCGTACCCCATATGGTATGCTATGCGGTTAAAGCCAATTCAAACGGCGCGGTTTTAAAAACGCTTGCCGCAGCAGGTGCGGGCGCGGATATTACATCGGGCGGTGAGTTGTTCCGCGTGCTTAAAGCGGGCTTTCCCGCCCGGAAAATAGTATACGCGGGCATCGGTAAGACGGAAGCCGAAATAGAGTATGCCCTGCGCGAAAACATATTCATGTTTAATATCGAATCATTGGAAGAACTTGAACTGATGAATCGCACCGCCGCGCGTTTAAAAAAGCGGGCGCGGATAGCTTTTCGCATAAACCCGCATGTAGACCCGCATACCCATCACTATATCACAACCGGTAAAAGCGGCGTTAAGTTCGGTATACCTTACGCCGATGCGCTTAAAGTTTATAAGCGTGCGGCCGGGCTTTCGAATATTGACGTTGCCGGCATTCACAGCCACATCGGTTCGCAGATTACGGCTGCAGGCCCTTTCAAACTCGCCGCTCGCCGGATAGCAGAGATAGTGCGGCGGCTTTCAAAGGCCGGCATCACGCTTTCCCACGTTGACCTTGGCGGCGGGCTGGGCATTCGTTATTCAAAGGAAACTCCTCCGACGCCTGCACAATTGCGCGATGCGGTGCTGCCTGAATTTCCATTTTTCAAGGGAACTTTTGTATTCGAGCCGGGACGCTACATCGTTGGTAATGCCGGTATATTGGTGGCAGGTGTAATATACCGTAAAACAGCCGGGGGCAGGAATTTTCTTATAGTTGACGCCGGCATGAACGACCTTATCCGTCCCACGCTTTACGAGGCGTATCATGAGATTGCGGCCGTGAGCGGTACTTCGCGCAAAAAAATAAAAGCCGACGTGGTAGGCCCCATTTGCGAAACAGGCGATTTCCTTGGCAAGAACCGGTTGTTGCCGCGTCTCGCTCAGGGAGAGCGCCTTGCCGTTCAATGCGCGGGAGCATACGGTTTTGCCATGTCTTCACAGTACAACTCCCGCCTCCGTGCGGCCGAGGTGATGGTCAGCGGCGCATCGCACCGCCTTATACGGCGGCGTGAGAAATATACAGACCTGGAGTTATCGTGAAGAAAAAGATAGCGTTTACTAAAATTTCGGCCGCGGGAAATGATTTTATTCTCGTGGATAACCGCAAAAAGATGCTGCCGCGCAACGTGGCGAAGCTTGCGGCGCGCTGGTGCCACCGCAAGTTTTCCGTAGGCGCCGACGGGCTTATGCTGCTTGAAGACAGCAGAAAGGTTCACTTTAAAATGAGGTACTTCAATGCGGACGGTTCTCATGCCGCCATGTGCGGTAACGGCGGGCGTTCCATAGCGCGGTTTGCATATATGCTCGGCGCAGCGCCCAAAAATATGTCCTTTGAAACCGATGCCGGCCTCGTCCGCGCCGTGGTAAACGGTAAAAGCGTGAGGTTGTACCTGTATGAACCGAAGGATGCAAGGCTTGATTTTACGCTCCGCGTCGAGAAAAAGGAATTTGACGTATCGTTCATAGACACAGGTGTCCCGCACACGGTTGTATTTGTCAATGATATAGAAAAAGCGGATGTTGTAAGCCTGGGGCGCATGGTGCGTTTCCACCGCGCGTTTGCGCCGCAGGGAACAAATGTAAATTTCGTAGAAAAAAAGGATTCGCATTCCATATACGTGCGTACGTATGAGCGCGGCGTTGAGGATGAAACGCTTGCCTGTGGCACGGGCGTAACTGCAAGCGCGATAATCGCAGGGCTTAGAGGCATGGTAAAGCCGCCGGTCAACTGTATCACACATGGCGGCTACACGTTGAAGGTTTCGTACCATCTAAACGATGCGGGGGATTTTCTTTCGCCGGTATCAAACGTGTATCTCGAAGGCCCCGCCGAAGTCAGCTTCCGCGGCGAAGTGGAAATATAGGAGGTTTTATGTTCGAAGGTTCGTATGTGGCAATTATTACGCCGTTCAAAGACGGGAATGTTGATTTGGATAAACTTAATGAATTAGTCGAGTTTCACGTCGCCAACGGGACGGCCGGTATTGTGCCGTGCGGCACCACGGGCGAGTCGGCCACCCTTTCGCATGAAGAGCACGAGATGGTTATTGAAACCGTGGTTCGCGCGGCGAAAAAGCGGGTTAAAGTCATGGCAGGCACCGGCTCCAACAATACCGCCGAGGCAATAGAGCTTACGCGTTATGCCGAGGAGATCGGTTGCGACGGAGCCCTGCTTATAGCGCCCTATTACAACAAGCCTACGCAGAAGGGGCTTTATCTGCATTTCAAGGCAGTGGCGGATGCAGTAAAAATACCGATCGTTATCTACAATATACAGAGCCGCACCGCCGTCAACATATTGCCGGAAACGCTTGCGCGCATTGTTTGCGAATGCAATAACGTGGTGGCTGTAAAAGAGGCTTCCGGATCGCTTGAACAAATGGCGATGGTTCACGCACTCTGCCCGCGGATAGACGTTCTTTCAGGCGATGATGCGCTTACACTGCCGCTGTTGTCCATCGGCGGCACGGGCGTTATATCCGTGGTGGCAAACATAGTGCCGCACGACGTGGCCGGGATGATTTCAGCCTTCAAGGCGGGAGATTTGACAAAAGCCAGGGAACTGCATTACAAGCTTCTGCCGCTCGTCAAGGCGATGTTCATTGAGACAAATCCCATACCCGTGAAAACCGCCATGGCGATGAAGGGAATGTGCGCCGGCGAGCTTCGCCTGCCGATGTGCGCCATGGAAGATGCAAACAGGGAAAAGCTTGTAAAGGCTATGAAGGAGTACGGTTTATTATGAATAAAACTAAAATAATAGTTTGTGGGGCGATGGGGCGGATGGGCGAGAGTATCATCCGCCTTGCCAGGGATAGTGAATACTTTTCCGTCGTCGCCGGCGTGGAGCGCAAAGAGGCTTGCCGGGAAACGGCCGGTTGCGTTGTCGTTGACGATCTGTCGCGTGTTATAAAAAACGCCGATGTCGTGATTGATTTCACGTCTCCCCTGGCTGCGCTTGAACATCTTTCAGACGCTGTCGGCGCAGGCAAGGCAATAGTTATCGGCACTACCGGTTTTAGTGAAGAGCAGAAACAGGTAATCCATGATGCCGCGAAAAAAATACCGGTCGTGTTTTCGCCTAACATGTCTGTAGGCGTAAATCTTTTGTTCCGGCTTGTTAAAGAAGCGGCCAGGGCGTTGCCCGACTATGACATCGAGATCGTGGAGCTGCATCATAACAAAAAGAAGGATGCGCCTTCCGGAACCGCTGCAAAGCTGGCCGACGTAATTGCCTCGGAACTCGGGCGCAAGATGAGCGAAGTCGGCGTTTACGGCAGGCAAGGCGACGTCGGCGCGCGGACGAAGGAAGAAATCGGCGTTATGGCCGTGCGCGCCGGAGATATCGTCGGAGATCACACGGTTTATTTTGCGGGGCAGGGAGAACGGGTGGAACTTACGCATCGCGCGCATTCGCGAGACACCCTGGCCGCCGGCGCATTAAAAGCAGCCCGCTGGCTACCCGGACGGCAGCCCGGTTTATACGAAATGCTGGATGTTCTGAATCTAAAATGAAAAGGAGCAAATGATGATCTATCTTCGTTTCCAGGCAGACGGTAACCATTCGCATTACGGTATTCTTGAAGGCAAAACAGTTTCTGAAATAACGCCCAATTTTTTCGGGCCTTATAAGAAAACCGGCAGGAAATACCCGCTGTCGAAGGTAAAGCTGCTCGCTCCCTGCCAGCCGTGCAAGATAATCGCACTCGGGTTAAATTACCTGGAGCATATCAAGGAAATGAAGATGTCCATGCCATTGCAGCCGCTGATTTTTCTTAAATCGCCATCCGCCCTGGTGGGTCCCGGCGACAATATCGTTTCGCCTTCGGCCTCCCAGCGCGTGGATTACGAGGCGGAGCTTGCGGTTGTCATAAAAAAGAAGGCGCGCAACGTTTCGACCCGCAGGGCGCCCGAGTATATTCTCGGCTATACCTGTTTTAACGACGTTACCGCGCGCGACCTGCAAAAACTTGACGGCCAGTGGGCGCGGGCAAAATCATTCGACACCTTTGCGCCGCTCGGCCCCTGGATCGTTGACTCTATTGATCCAAACAAGCTTAAAATAGAAACCCTTCTCAATGGGAAGGTGAAGCAGCGCTCCACCACCAACGACCTCATATTCAAGATTGACGAGATAATATCATTTATATCCGGCATCATGACGCTTATGCCCGGCGACATTATCGCCACCGGCACCCCTCCCCGCGTCGGCCCCATGCTCCCCGGCGACAAAGTGGAAATCCGAATCCAAAAAATCG
>MGVF01000073.1 GCA_001800355.1 Elusimicrobia bacterium RIFOXYA2_FULL_50_26 | reverse complement strand
CAAAATTCTCATAATATAATCTTGATGCAGAGAACGCCTTCATGCATGGTGTAAAAAATAATACAAAAAGTGATACTACTGAGATAAAAATTCGCTTCATTTTATTTGAGGGGCGTTGTCAAAAGATATTGAGCCGAAGTTAGAACTTCACGCCGAGTCCTGACTACATGGGGACGTTGTAAACTAATAAACTTTTGACGTGTCTCTTTAGCAGTTTGAGGTCATTGCGAGCGTAGCGAAGCAATCTCGACGTTGCTTCTGATGAAAAGCGAGATTGCCGCGCCCTTTGGGCTCGCAATGACGACGACAACCTCAAAATGCCAAAGAGACACAAAAAAAATCTTACCACAGGACTTCGTAATGCCTGGCGATAATCTGCCTGAACTCTTCCGATATTCTGTGCCAGTCAAGCACGTCAACGCGGAACGGAATATCCGACTCCTCAAATTCTTCTTTTGCCCCGGCAAGGGCACGGGCGTCAAGCTTCGCGGCTCCCACGATAACAATGTCCAGGTCGGAATACGGCTTTGCGTTCCCGCCTGCCCGCGAACCGAATACCCTGGCTTCCGCACCGGGAAAATACCTGCGCAGTATTTGCTTAACAACCTCAAGGTCATGCGCCGGCGCGTTAATCATTCCTTGCTTCCAGCGCAACCACCAGGCGTTTCGCGACATCAAGGAACAGCAGCGCCTTATCGTACACTTCTTCTGCAATAGCCGGGTTATAGGTATGCGCCGTTTCATTCCTGGCTTTTGTGTAATCAAACCAGTCTTGCGGGTTGTCAATCAACCGCCTTTCGGCCGCTATCCGGAAGATTTCTTTTCGCGTGGCGCCGTCAACCAGCGCACCTTCGCCGTTGATTTCCAACCACCGCCTTATAAATTTCCAGCACATCTCGTAGGTAAATTCAAAATTTTGAATCACTCCTGCGCGGACAACTTCATCCTGGTCCGAATCAACAACTTTGCCAATCATTGAAGAGGCGGTTTTTACGGCCCTCTCAAGTGAATTCACCGCCCTGTGTAACCCGCTTAAATCCAACGCCATACAACACCTCCTGCTCGAAATTTAAAATTTCAATCCAAGGCCGGCGGTGTAGCTGAGGTCTGAATTGATGAGGACGCCGCCAAGTTGCAGGTACGTAAGTGGAAACAGGCTTAAATTTATGCCGGCCTCCAGACGATAGGCGCTTGCGGAGCCTTTCATTCCTGCCTGCGGCAGGGAAATGGAGCTGTCCGGCTCAACCGAGGTCGAATCAAATCCTATTCCGACGTAAGGGTCAACCACCGGTATATTAAACGAAGCTACTGCCCCGACGCTGATAGTGGTTGCATTGAATTTATTTGCATCGGCATTTACGTTAAGCATACTGTATATTCCCTGCACCGATAACGACGGCATAAGCGGCAGGCTGCCTTTTAAAATGCCGTAGCGGCCGCCGACGCCGATAAGATTGGAACCGGCATAACCCATGTAACGCGCAAGAAGGTCAATCTTTGCCGGCAACCCGATTTCCGCCTGGAGCGCGGGAAACATAAATGTATCTATACCGGCTGCCTTAACTATCTCGTTATCCGATCTTACCTTCTTTGCAGGCACATGTATGCCTATATCAAAACCGGGGAAACCCAAAGTCTTGCCCTGGTGAAACGTTCCGCCGCCAAGCACCGCGCCCAGGTCTTTTGCGAAATTGTCAAGATACTGTTGGGCTACTTCGGTCGCGGCGCCGGCAACCTTATTATTGAACTCGTCAAAAGGGTTGGCCGCAAATACCGTAGCCGTAATTTCCATCAAAACCACCGCTAAAACTAATGCCTTTTTCATATTCGCCTTCCTTTTTTATTACTCTGCGGAAAGATTGATTCCACAGACATATTAGACTTAATTTATATTGTATTTACAATGTATTTATTAAAAATTATTCCAAGTTGCGGCTGATTGTGGGCAAACTATTAACAAGCTTATCCACAGTATTCACAATGCCTTTTCCCAAATTATCCTGATTCCCTCCAAAGTTAACTCATTAACTATGGCTTTCACCTCCTTTATTTCGGTGGTAATAAGGTTTGCCAGGCCGCCCGTAGCTATAACATGGGGGCTTGAGTGCATCTCATTTTTCACTTTTCTTAAAATCTCGCGTATAAGCCCCACGTAGCCGAAATAAATGCCGGACTGCATACTTTGTATCGTTGATCTTCCAATAACTTTAGGTGGCCTGATTATATCTATCATGGGAAGTTTTGCGGTGCGTTTTGCCAGCGATTCGGCGGCAATCATCGGCCCCGGCACTATCACCCCGCCGATATACTCCCCCTTTTTGTTTATGCAGTCGAATGTTGTGGCGGTGCCGAAATCAATGACAATCGCGGGCGCGCCGAACAACGCGCTTGCGGCAACCGCATTGGCTATCCGGTCGGCGCCCACTTCCTCCGGGTTATCGTAAAGTATGGTAATCGGCAACTTTTCCCGCACGCTGACGAAAAACGCCTTGCGCCGGAAATAAATGCGGCTCATTTCCTCGAACGAAAAATTGAGCGCCGGCACGACGCTTGCCACCGCGACGGCCTTAATGTCGGCGTACTCGATAAGCGCATAATGGAAAAGGTCCAATATCTTGGTGCCGTACTCGTCGCCGGTCTTTGTTTTATCGGTGGCGAGCCGCCATATCTTGAGCGGCCCGGCCTGCGTGCGGCCACCCTCTATCTTAAAAATACCGATAGTGATGTTTGTGTTGCCTATGTCAATCGCAAGAAGCATTCGTTATTTCCTCTCGAAAATGTTATTACCCATGCTGTCAACTGCCACAATAAGCGGAAAATCCATAACCTCGAGCCTGAATATGGCCTCGGGGCCAAGGTCTTCAAACGCAACCGGCCCGGCCCGGCGCACCTTGCGCGATAAAAGCGCACCGGCGCCTCCGGTGGCGACAAGGTAGAGCGAATGATATTTTTGCAGCGCCGCGATAACCGCCGCAGAACGCGTTCCCTTGCCTATGGTCGCCTTTACGCCCTGCTCCAGCATAAGCGGCGTATATGGGTCCATCCGCGAAGACGTGGTGGGGCCGCAGGAACCGATAACCTCGCCCGGCCTGGGCGGCGTTGGCCCGCAATAATATAATACGGAATTCTTAACCGGAAACGGCAACGGTTTTCCTTCAGCTATCAACATCGCCATACGCTGATGCGCCGCATCGCGCGCTGTATAAATTGTGCCGGAAAGCAGAATGCGCTCTCCAGCTTTTATTTCGCTGACAGAGGATATAAGCTGATCGGTTGTAAGCGATAAAACCATTACAACACCTCGCTTAACCGGCGGCAGGAATGGCACTGCATACTGACCGCAACGGGCAACGATGCGATATGGCATGGCGCCGGCTCTATGTGAACGCCAAGCGCGCTAAGCGTTCCGCCCAGCCCCATGGGTCCTATACCTGTACTATTAATATCCGCAAGCAGCTCTTTCTCCTTTTGGCCGTAAATGGGGTGCGCGCTTCCCACCTCGCGCAGAAGCGCCTTTTTCGCAAGCAGCGGCACGGACGAAAAACTTCCGCCGATGCCGATGCCCACAATCAGCGGCGGACAGGCATTTATGCCTTTCTCCTTAACGGTACGAAGCACGAATTCCTTTACCGCCGGCCAGCCCGCGCCGGGCGCAAGCATGACAAGCGCGCTTGCATTTTCGCTGCCGCCGCCCTTGGGCAGCACGGTGATCTCCAGCCTGTCGCCGTCAACGATCTCGGTATAAATAAGCGCCGGCGTATTGTCGCCGGTATTCTTGCGTTCCAGCGGATCTGCAACGATAGACTTTCTAAGATACCCGTCCCTGTAGCCTGCCGCAACGCCTGCCTGTATGGCCTCGTTAAGATTTCCGCCGGTAATATGAACATCCTGCCCGATTTTTAAAAATATCTCCACCAGCCCCGTATCCTGGCAAAGCGCAATCTCTTTCTGCCCCGCAATACGCGCATTCTCCAATATCTCGTTTAACACCCCCCGCCCCGTTTCGGACACCTCGCGCTTACCACCCTTCTCCAACGCCTGCCACACATCCCCCGGCAAAAAATAATTCACCTGCCTGCACAACCGCGCAACAACAGCCGTAATCCTGCTTTTGGGGACGTTGTTTCTCACTATGCATAACTCCGTTTATCTTTGGGGACGTTGTTTCTCACTATGCATAACTCCGGGTTCAAGCCGGGCTATTGCCCTTATTATGCTTGAGGTATTCACGCCGGTATGCCGTGCTATCTCCGCGGCGCTTGCGCCCAATTCTTCGCGGCAACGGAATGCTATCAGTGAACGCACGCGGCTTACGTTTGCCCTGCGGCTGCCGCTCTTGAGTTCGGCAATACTTATTTTATTCTTAAGGCACTCCTCGTTCAATATCTTATCAATCGTCAATCCGGCGTTTCTGAACTTCAACTGGCGCATCTGCCGCGCCTCTGTTTCTTTCAATATACTGTTTACGAAATCGCCGCCGCCAAGTATTCGCTCGTCGTATTCTTCGCGCTGTTGCCTGCGGCGCATGGCCATTACCTTTGACCAACCGCCCTGGCTGCGAACAAGGCCGCCGCCGCTCAATTCGGCAATGCGCCCCTGGGCGAATCCTTCCTCAATATATTTGCTATAAGCTTCTTTTGCGGATTTCTCCCGCTCGCTAAACTGCCTTAAAATGTATGCTCTATCCGTCCATGGATTGATGCGTACGCCCACTATTGCACTATGCCCGCTCCATTGGTAGTGATCAAGTTCCGCCAACGTTTTTATTATTCCCGCTCGCACAGGATTTAAATGTATATAACGAACAAGAACTGTAAGGTAGGAGTCTTCGTCGCAAAGAATGGATTTGTAACGGTTTTCGAAGAGATGGCCGCTGCGCTCGTGACGGCGGTTGTAGTATTGGGAGTACCACGTAAGCAGCTTGCGCATGATGCCGGAGATGCCGCCCTGCCCGCTTTTTAAAAGAATGTGGGCGTGATTGTTCATCAATGCCCATGCATAAACCGAGGCCTTGCTATTAAGAACGTTCGTGCCAAGGCGCTTAAGAAACAGCGACTTGTCCTGGTCATCTTTAAATATTTCAGATTTATTTATACCGCGCACCATTATGTGGTGCAGCGCCCCGGGAGCATCCAACCTGGCTTTTCGTGGCATGGCTTATTATACCGATTTGGTCATTCACTGTCAAGAGTTATGCATAGTGAGAAACAACGTCCCCAAAGTTTTATTTTACCTGCAATCTGGAGGGGGGTGATGGGGTTGTCTGGTTTGAGTTATCTGTTACCAGCAAATTAAATTGCCTTGAAGCCGTATTGGCCGGCGCGGTCGAATCTATTACTTCCATGGTAAACGGGAAGCTGCCAGACTCTCTCGGTATACCTGTGATGTTTCCGCTTGTGCCGTTCAATATTAAATCTTCGGGAAGCCGGCCGGATGTTATGCTCATGCTGTATGGCGCCGTTCCACCTTGCACCGTGATAGTTGAACTATATATGCTGTTCAATACCGCATTTGGCAGCGAGCTGCCGATGACTAACGGAAGGGGCTGGTTGTTTAACAAAGCAAAATAAGTGGGGCCTATTGGCTGATCGTCCATGATAAAATCATCTATGACATAAGATGTATCAAGCCCGGCCTCGCTGACGAAATCCTGATTACCTCCGAAAAAGAATTTATTGTATGAATAGTCTTGCCCGCCCTCTATAACCCAGCCGTCGGTCTTTGTAAGAACTTTTCTAACCGTTCCGGTGGAATCATACAACCATACTTCGGTAACCGCATCGCTGTTACCCGGAGTTCCAACCGTTTGGTGAACCTCAAGCGCAAACCACTCATTATTGTCTATAAATCTTTTAATTCCGCTCAGGGCGCCGTTGCCTGTGCACGGATAGGCTTCGTATAGAAGGGAACTGTCATCCTCTACGGAATTTACCCTGTAGCCGTAGGTAAATATCATGTCATAATTATATGAACTACCGGTTTTCCAGGTATTTAGAATATGCGATGGCCCGTATTCATCCCTTGCCGCCGCATTAAAAGGTGTGGAAATATTCAAAAAACCGCAATCGTAGGTGTTAAATTTATAATATCCGAAATAAATAAATTGGCCGTTGCCATCCCTCGGGAAATGATTGGTCGGGAATTTTGCAAAATAAAAATAATAAAAATCTCTATACCCTGAGTCTTTGGTTCCACTCAAGGCATAAGCGTTTGCCACCCCGCGCTCATTTGAACCAAAATACAGGCCGAATCTAGACGGCCCCTTTCTTACAGAGGTTATATTTTGCGACAGATCCAGCATTAATGATTTGCCCGCGCCGCGCCAGACTTTATCCGTGCCGTGGTCGGCTATCCAGTTGGTCGTTGAAGCTGCCAGCGACCAATAATCATACATATCCCACATTGATTGACTACCGTCTAATTTGAGCGGCATATGCGATTTATCGTAATCAACACCCCTTATGACCACGCCTTTCCAATCCTGCAACTCGTCGAAAGTTTCCGCGATATCAAAATTTGATTCCAGCGTCTCCTGCCAACCCTCCGCTAAAGCAGCAGGACTCAATTGGATTATAAACATAAACAACAAAACAGCCACCGCCGTATAACTTTGGGGACGTTGTTTCTCACTATGCATAACTCTTGTTTGTGTTCGAATAGGAATGGTACGGCCATGGATACAATCGGCATGGCTTTTTGTATAATTAGTGTACACTTTTATTGTTGCGCGCAGGTAGTTATGCATAGTGAGAAACAACGTCCCCAAAGTTGTTAAGCTTTTTTTATGAGGTTTTTTTTCATCATCATTGTGGTTATGGCGCGGCTGCGGGTGATTAGTTGTTTTGCGTTGTGGTAGAGTGACAGGCGGGAGAGTTTTTTGCCGGCTATTTTTTGTTCTATGGCTTTAATGCCGACTGCGGCGGCGACGCGGGGGGCGACGTCGGGGTCGTCCATGGCAGGCAGTATGCGGTCCGGCGACAGTTGGCTTGACTTGATGCATTTTGAAAGCTCTACGGCCGCGGTAATGCACATATCGTCGGTAATCGTCTGCGCGCGCACGTCAAGCGTGCCGCGGAACACGCCGGGAAACCCGAGCGAATTGTTAACCTGGTTTGGAAAATCGCTCCTGCCGGTGGCAACTACCAGGGCGCCGGCTTC
>MGVF01000072.1:4862-12195 GCA_001800355.1 Elusimicrobia bacterium RIFOXYA2_FULL_50_26 | reverse complement strand
ATGGCGGCATCCCTCAATTTGGCGGAACACGGCATATATGCCCCCGCCATACGCCCGCCCACGGTACCGGAAAACGAATGCAGGCTTAGATTCTCGCTGACAAGCGAGCATACCTCCGGAGATATAAAGTCTCTCTTTAGCAGTTTGAGGTCATTGCGAGCGAGAGCGAAGCAATCTCGACGTTGCCTCTGATGAAAAGCGAGATTGCCGCGCCCTTTGGGCTCGCAATGACGACGACAACTTCCAAACGTTAAAGAGACACGATACAAATAAGGTAGTGGAGATTTTTGGACATGAATAAAGGCATTTTTATCTGCGGGACGGATACGGGGGTGGGTAAAACTTATATTTGCTGCCAGCTTGCGCGCGCGCTTAAAATCGGGGGCGTGGCGGCCGGTGTTATGAAGCCGTTTTGCAGCGGCTCAAGAAGCGATGTGCGCCGCCTTTTGCGCGCAGCAGGTGTGCGCGATGCGCTTGATATTGTAAATCCGGTTTACCTGCGTTATCCGCTGGCGCCGCTTGTGGCGGCAAGGCTTGAGCATCGCAAGGTTTCGCTTAGTGCGGTTACCAGCAGCTATCGCGCGTTGCGCGGGAAATACGATTTTCTTATCGTCGAGGGCGCGGGGGGTGTCGAAGTGCCGGTAACCGAACGCTTTATGGTGAGTGATATGATGGCCAGGTTCGCTTTGCCGGCAGTCATCGTCGCCCGTGCCGGCCTTGGAACCATAAACCACACGCTTCTAACTTTGCAGCGGCTCAGTCAGAAAAAAATTAAAGTTGCCGGCATAATCTTAAACGGCAGAAGGGGAAACTCCCTGGCGGAAAAAACAAACCCGCAAATATTGCGGGAACTCACCCGTTTGCCGGTAACAGAAGTGAAACTAAACGGCACAATAGACACGGAGAAAAACCCATGGCTGACATGTTCTTGATTTCCATACGGCTATGGGCTATACTATAACGCTATAGCAACATCCGGCATACCATGGCTGATTATATGGAATCTCTTACTTCCGATGACAAAAAATACGTGTGGCACCCGTTTACGCAGATGGCTGACTGGGTAAACGACGATCCCGTTGCGCCGTGCATAATTGACAGGGCAAGGGGAAATTATCTTTACGACGTGCGCGGCAAAAAGTACCTCGACGGCGTCTCTTCGCTGTGGGTAACCCTGCATGGCCATGGCAAAAAAGAGATTGACAGGGCTGTTCGCGCGCAGTTGAAGAAGGTTGCGCATTCAACGTTTCTGGGCTTGACTCATGAGCCGGCTATACGCCTGGCGCGCGAGCTTATCGGCCTTGCGCCGGCGGGACTAAGCCGTGTATTTTATTCCGACAACGGTTCCACCGCCGTAGAGATAGCTTTAAAGATGGCTTACCAGTATTGGCAGCAGAAGCCGGCAAGGGAAAACAGGACGACTTTTCTTTCTCTTAAAAACGCCTACCACGGCGACACAATAGGTTCCGTTTCCGTCGGCGGCATGGATCTGTTTCATGTAAAATTCAGGCCGTTGCTTTTTAAAACGATATTTGCCCCCTCGCCGTATTGCTACCGTTGTTCGTTTGGCGGGCCGGGCAGGTGCGCCAGCCAGTGCGTTGGTGAGGTGGAAAGAATTCTTGCCGCGCACCATAAAAAAATAGCGGCCATGGTGGTGGAGCCAATGGTGCAGGGCGCGGCGGGTATGCTTACGATGCCCCCCGGTTATTTAAAAAAAATAGAGAAGCTTTGCCGCGCCTGCGACGTTCTTTTAATTTGCGACGAGGTTGCCACCGGTTTCGGAAGGACCGGCAAAATGTTTGCCGTTGAACACGAGAACGTGCGCCCGGATCTTATGTGCCTTGCCAAGGGAATAACCGGTGGCTACCTGCCGCTTGCCGCCACGCTTGCGAGCGAGAAAATATACCGCGCATTCCTGGGTAAACACGAGGAGTTTAAAACCTTCTTCCACGGCCATACGTACACCGCAAACCCGCTTGCCTGCGCCGCGGCGCTTGCAAACCTTGCGATTTTCAAAAAAGAGAAAGTAATCGCCGGCCTGGCTCCGAAGGTGCGGCATTTAAAAAATGAGTTGTCATCTTTAGGCGCGCTTCCGATTGTAGGCGAAATAAGGCAGATTGGCCTCATGGCGGGCATCGAGCTTGTCAAAGACCGCAAAAGCCGCGCTGAATTCGCCGCGAAAGACAAAATTGCCATCCGTATATGCGCCGCCTGCCGTAGCGGCGGCATAATCATCCGTCCTCTCGGTAATGTCCTGGTGCTTATGCCTCCCTTAAGCGTTACAAAAGCTGAAATAAGCAAAATGATAGCCACGATACGCAATGCCATTAACCGCGATTTTGATCTCACGTTCCTTCTCCCCGGCGGGGAGAAGGCCAGGATGAGGGGGAAATCGTCGGGAGAGGAAGCTGATTTGGTGAAGTAAGCGGCATAACATCTAAAATATGAAAACAAAAATTATGGCAGGTTTTATTTGCTTTGGTATGCTGTGTTTTTGCGGGCAAATATATGCAGGCATGGCTAACGGCCGTGCCAACGTTGTTTTGGGCCAACTTGATTTTGATCACAACTGCGCCAATATTGTTGACGGCAATGAAGTTGTGTATCCTTATGCGATATATGCCGATGATGCCGGCGACAGGCTGTTCGTGGCCGACACAAGCAACCATCGCGTGCTGTGGTGGGACGATATTTCAAGTTTTTACAACGGTAAATCCGCCGACGGTGTTTTGGGACAGGCTGATTTCCTGCACGGCAAGTCCAATCGCGGAAGCGCCGTTGCCGCCGAAAACTCGTTTTCGGGGCCTTGCGGGGTTTGCGTGGACATAAGTGGAAACGTATGGGTTGCGGATTACAGTAACCACAGGGTGTTAAGATTCAGCGGTACGCTTACTAACGGTATGAATGCCGATATTGTGCTGGGACAGGCGGATTTTGTGTCCCGCCTGGTTAACCGGGGCGGAGGGGTAAGCGCCAACACGATAAATATACCCAGGGCAATAGCCTCGGATTCTTCGGGCAATATTTGGGTTGGCGACCTTGGCAACGGCCGCGTACTGCGGTATAGCCCGCCATTTTCAAACGGCATGGATGCGGATCTCGTCATAGGCCAGACAAATTTCACCGATTCAACGAGCGGAACGGACGCAAACAAAGTCTCAGGCACATCGGGAATAAGCTTTGATCCTTCGGGGAATCTTTATATATGTGAACTTGATCAGAGCCGCGCAATGCGTTTCAGTGTGCCGTTGTCAAGCGGGATGAGCGCGGACCTTGTGCTGGGGCAGGAAAACTTCACATCTAAATCGCCCAACAGGGGAGGCAGCGTCGGCATAAATACCTTAAGCCGCCCGCGCGGCCTTGGCGTTGACTCGTCAGGCAATGTATGGGTGTCGGATTCCTTGAATAGCCGCATAGTGCGTTACTCCGTCCCGTTATCCAGCGGGATGGATGCAGATCTCGTTTTGGGGCAGGGTGATTTTAATACGGATTCGATAAACCGCGGCACCGGTGTCGGTGCTGATACAATGTATAATGTGTTCGGCGGCGTTTATATTGACCTTTCAGGGAACGTATGGGTGGCGGACAGCCATAACAACCGCGTGTTGAAATACAGCGTTCCTGTCAGTAGCGGAATGAATGCCAACCTTGTGCTTGGGCAAAATGATTTCACTCATAATGGCTTTAATGTTGTTGAAAAAAATACGCTCAGGTATCCCTCTTCTATCGCAGTGGATAGTGTCAATAACCGTATATTTGTGGCCGATTATTCTAATAACAGGATATTGTGGTGGAACAAATTAACGGACTTTTATAACGGGAATGATGCGGACGGTGTCCTGGGGCAATCCGGTTTTTTGAGCGACATGGCCAACCGCGGCGGAGCTGTCGGTGCCAATACCCTGAGCGCGCCTTATGATGTCGCCGTAGATTCGGCAGGCAACGTGTGGGTGTCGGATAGCGGCAATAACCGCATTGTGCGTTATAATGGAGCATTAACCAACGGAATGGATGCCGGCCTTGTTCTCGGGCAGGCTGATTTAATTTCGAACCTGAGCAACCGCGGAACGGGCGTTGACGTGAACACGTTAGCCGCTCCCCAGGGGATATGTTTCGATTCCGGCGGAAACATGTGGGTGGCGGATACCGATAACAACCGTGTCCTCAGGTACAACGCCGCGTTTACTAATGGAATGGATGCCGTTGTTGTTCTCGGGCAAGACGTGTTTACGTTAAGGAAGGCAAACAGGAATTTGCAGGTTGCCGCCAACTCACTTTCATCCCCGTATGACGTCGGCATTGACACTTCCGGGAACATCTGGGTAACGGATTACAGTAATAATCGCGCTTTAAGGTACGGTGGCGATATTACCAGCGGGATGGACGCGGGCATCGTCCTCGGGCAGGATGTTTTTGTATCAAGCCAGCCAAACAGGGGGTTAACGGTTGCCGAAAACACTCTCTTTAGCCCCGGCGGGATAAATTTTGATGGCGAGGGCAATATCTGGATTTCAGACTCTGACAATAACAGGGTCATTCGATATGGCGGTATTATTTCCACCGGGCAAAACGCCGATGCGGTAATAGGCCAGGATTCGTTTATATCAGGTTCAGTCAATCTGGATAATTTGACATCCGGCGTAAAAGGTTTGCATGATCCGAACGGAATATGTTTTGACGCGGCCGGAGGCCTCTGGGTTACGGACAGCTTAAATCAGCGTGTTTTAATGTTCAATCCTTTAAAGATAACATCCGTTTCCGCGTCATCCGGGGCGAGAGATGCGGTTGCAAATGTTGTTATTTCCGGTGAAGGAATTCCTTCCGGCCCGTGCGTGAAACTGGCCAGGCAGGGGCAGGCGGATATACTCGCGTCAAATATAAGCGTTGCCGGCGAGACGCAATTGTCGTGCGGATTTGATCTTGCGGACGCCGCAACCGGCTACTGGAACGTAGTTTTGACATCCGGCGTTTTCAGCCCTGTAATGGCTGAGAGTTTTTTTGTATATATCCCTACCGCCTCATCAACCGCGCTCGACGTTTCCAAAGACAACGAAGTAAGGTTGCGGGGTGAGTTTATAGATGTAAAACTTGACATACCGGCAGGGGCATTCTCGGAAAACATTGATCTTTCAGTTTCACTTCCGCCGTACTCCTGCGAGTTACACCAGAAAGGGTTGAAAGCCGCGGATATATGGATAGAGATTTCAAACGATAAAAACCTCAAGCCACTCAAAGACATTACCGCGACCGTAACTTATAGCGATTCCTATGTGAGCAATGTTGAGGAGAGCATGCTTGCCATGTTCCGTTACGACGATGCCGGCGCAACCTGGTTCTGGGTGCCTTCCACGCCATATCCGGGGGAAAATAAGGTGGTGGCAACAATAAAACACTTAAGCCTGTTCGGCATATTCCAGTCATCCGTGCGGCAAAACTTGAACGATGTGTTCGTTTACCCCACCCCATACCGTCCCGGTTCCGGCACAAAATATGATAACACTTCATCGGGCGAAGGCGTGGTTTTCGGCGGGCTGACTCCCAGGGCGCGCATAAACATATACACCATTGCCGGCGAACTTGTGGACAGTATCGAAGAAATTGACGGCGACGGGCTGCTGTTATGGAATACGCGCAATATGGGCGGCAGCAAAGCCGCCTCCGGCGTGTATATCTACCGCGTTACAAACACCGACGACAATTCGCAGAAAGCCAGGGGAAAATTGGTAATAATAAGGTAGACTGGAGATATTAAATGAATCGCCTGATTTTATGCACGTCATGCCTGGCGTTCCTTTCATTAAATATTCATGCCGCCGGCACAACGTCCGCAGGTTTCCTGAAAATAGGCATGGACGCAAAGAATGCTGCAATGGGGGACACGGGGACGGCCGGGGATGGCAGTAATTCCGTCAACTGGAATCCCGCCGGGCTTACCGGGGCAACCGGCAGGGAGATTTCTTTTTCGCACATCGGCTGGCTTGATGAAATAAACTTGGAAGCTGTTTATTATACCCACGGATTCAGCTCAAGCACCATAGGCGTTTCCGCATCATACCTGTCAATGCCTGCCTTATACAAGTATGACAATACGGGATTAAAAGAAAACGAAACGTTCAGCCCTTCGGATATGCTTGTTTCATTATCGTACGCCTTTCACGTGGCGGGTGTCCCCGCAGGGGTAAGGGTAAAATATCTCAGTTCACAATTGGACGACGTTTCCGCTTCTGCTGTCGCCGCGGACATCGGTATTATATTTTACAAGTCAACGTTCAAAGATGGAAAAAGCATCAGGGCTGGA
Source organism: Elusimicrobia bacterium RIFOXYA2_FULL_50_26 (assembly GCA_001800355.1). Classification (GTDB taxonomy): domain Bacteria; phylum Elusimicrobiota; class Endomicrobiia; order Endomicrobiales; family XYA2-FULL-47-53; genus XYB2-FULL-50-12. The sequence goes on along the minus strand of MGVF01000072.1, from coordinate 5,897 downwards.
GCTATGATACAGAACATGGGAACGCCCCTGAAATTCTACAAGGAGTCTTTCCCGCTGCCTTTCGGCGTAAAACTCGGGGCTAAATATAGCTTTGTGGAAAATGCCTGCCTGGCGGCGGATGTCAATCCTGGCAACGACACCGGCAGCATATTTAATTTAGGCGGGGAATACGTTTTTTCATTCGAAGACGTGCTGCTTGCCGCAAGGGCGGGTTTCAAGAGCGAGCTGAGGTTCACAAGCGGCGTAGGATTCGAGTATAAAAACATTACCCTCGACTACGCGTTCGTACCTTACGGTGAACTGGATAACACGCACAGAATTTCCATAAGGTATGGGTTTTAGTGGTATATATTTTAGCCGCGCTCATGCTATTGTCTTACATAGGGGGAATAGATTTAATCCCTGCAAACATTAATATTTCAACCCTGTCCGATAATAATTCATTTTATGACGTCTATTCAAGCCCTTCCAAAGCTGATAAAGATAAAAAAGTTATTACTATCATTCATGGCTTTGTGGAAACCGGAAATAGGGACCCCGACCTGGTGAAGTTTGCAAGATTATTGGCCAGACACGGTTATATTGTTATTGTGCCCGACATAGCAGGTTTAAAGAGTTTCCGGATAGGCTATGACGAGACCCAGGAAGTAAAAAATGCTCTAAATAGAATGGTTGCCTTGTATCCGGATAATCGTAAAGGATTCATATCGTATTGTTATGCAAATGGCCTGGCGGTAGCAGCCCTGCATGAAGATAAGGCCTTAAGGGAAAAAATTGATTTCATGATTCTCTGGGGCGGATACTCCGACCTCAAGGAACTTACGATGTACAATTTGACAGGCAATTACAGGCTTTCTAACGGTAAACTTTTATATGCCCAGCCAAATGAATCTGTCAGGGCCAGATACCTGGACCAGGAATGCTGGGTGGATTACCTGCCGCGCGCCCGGCAGAAGATTTTAAGAAATGCGATAAAGACAAAAAATGCCCGCGGTTTAAATAAAGTCGAGATGTCGGTTTACAAGTTTCTTTTCA
>MGVF01000072.1:0-4802 GCA_001800355.1 Elusimicrobia bacterium RIFOXYA2_FULL_50_26 | reverse complement strand
GGATGGATTATTTCAGCCCACAAAACTACATGGATGTTGTAAATTGCAAGGTTATTTTTATACATAGTTACTACGATACCTTAATACCCAGCGATGCAACAAAAACATTGTTCAGCATGTGCCGCAGCAAGGATAGAACGCTTATTATCCCGAGTGTTTTTCAACATTTCGACCTCAGGTTTTCAAAGTATGTTAATTATACTTTCGCCGAGGCCATGAGCGGCACATTCCAATATTACCGTTTCTGCCTGGCACTAATGAAAATCTGATGTTTCTTTAGCATTTAGAAGTTGTCGTCGTCATTGCGAGCCCAAAGGGCGCGGCAATCTCGCTTTTCATCAGAAGCAACTTCGAGATTGCTTCGCTCTCGCTCGCAATGACCCCAAACCGCTAAAGAGACACAAAATCTGATACAATCCTGCCGTTACATCTGCCTTCTGCCTAAAATTCACAACAAATTCACAAGTATTCCATGCTTTATCCAATGACATAAATCATAATAACTGTATAAGAAGTGAATAGAAAGTTGAAAAGAGAGACTATAAGTTCAAGGGGAAACTTGAAATGAAAAAAAGAATTCTCATTTTTTTGCCTTTTCTTATGCCGCTATCCGCGAGCGCAATCAATAGAATAAAAACTTTTCACCCGGCCGATTGTCTTAAAGCCGGGTTTTTAATTTTGGGGAGAATTTTATGAACTTTATTAAATGGCTGAGGGCTAATTTCAAGAAGCTGGTTGCGGTGCATACCGCCGTCATCTTTTTATCTTTCGAACTGATGTGGGTCAGCGGATACGCCGCCGTCGCGGAAGATATTAACAAGATTAAGGAAAAGAAAACCATAGAGTCCGCCATAGGCCATTGGGACAAAAAGGTTGCTATAAACGGTGTTTCTATAAGATTCGACACTTCGAACAGGCCGGTGTCGGTTACAACTGCCGACGGAAGGACGCATTCGTTCAGGCATCATGACGGTAACGTGGAAGTGACTGTAACCAACACGGATGGCAACAACGAATCGCAAACCGACTTAACGCGGGATGATTTTAACAGGTATTTTGGAAGGTTGACAACGCCCGGAGGTCGCCATGCCGTGTCCCCTTTTAAGCATAATACGGGTAAACATTCTTTTCTCGCAGGATTACGGGGCGCGGTTGCTTCCATAGATTCCACAACAAGCAAACCCGTAACGACTGCCGTTAACGTTACCAGGCGAATGGTTTCTCAGGCGCGTAAAGCCATAAGGTCATGGCTCAATAATTACACCAAGGCTGATTCCGGGACGCAGGCAGCCATGGCGGCCGAACTTGGAATAAAAGACTCTTCGCTGCTTGTTGATATAAGCGCTGCCGCAATCTCAAAAATAATGTCATATATCAGGGGACAGGGCAAAGATATATTTAATTGCGCCATCAGTGCATTGGCTGATATGTTCGGCCGACAAGGCATGGAATACTCTCTTAAGGATGTTGCCGTAAATACGATTTTGACGGAAATCATAACAGGTCAACTGGATACATCAGCGCAGGGCCAGATGCAGCTGAATATGTTTTCCATGCAAACCACCGCCTCAAAGCACGGGCTTGATTTAACCGGCTACGACACCGGGCTTGCAGGTTTAAAAGATGCGCTTTCTGACGGCAAAGGTGTTATAGCTCTTCTTACGGACAAAGATACCGGCATGGGACATTACGTGCTGGTTAATTATATTTCAGACGGTCAGGTTACCTATACCGATTCGGACGGCAGGGTTAAAAATATCGGGGAGCAGGCATTTTCCAAAGCCTGGAGCGGTAAAATGCTTTCAACGAAAAAGATAGCCGACGCTGAAATTGAAAATAATAAAGGTTTAATGCAGCTTCAAGGCGCAAATGGCTGTGGATTAGGCGCCGCAGCAGCAGGATACAGCCGTTTGGGATACGGTGGTTCCGGTACATCGTCCCGTTCAGTGGGATCCATGGGTACAGGTATGCCCCATTCAGCCGCGGCCTCTACTCCTGCCGTTAAAGTTGCTGCTCCCCCTCCGCTGCCTGCAACAATTCCGCCGGTTCCGGCTGCCAAGCCGGCTCCTGCGCCGGCGCCAGCGCCGATTTTGGCGCCGCCGTCATCGCCGGCCCAGGCAAACAATGTTTTAATTGCCGAAGGATATTCAGCCGCACAAGCGGCCACGATCGTCAATCTCTTGCCGCAAACGAACAAAGGCAATCAATCCGCGTTATGGTGGGCGCCCAGGTTTAACGAATCTACGGATTTGAGCGCGTCCGAAGTGCGAATGCTCTATGGCATGGCCTTTAACCCCAATACCGCAAACGCCACCCTTGCAGTGCTTTCCGGCAGCGCCGACGCGTCAATTTCAAATAATGCAAAAAACATCCTTAGTTTGAGAAATGCCGGTTATAACAACAACGAAGCTCAAAGCATCGCCAATGACATATATTTAATTAATGTTCAGGTAGACAAATATGCCGCCGCAAGAGATTATTATGTCATGAATGGCAGAGCGATAACTGTTGGGGAAGCGGCAAACGCTGTCATTAACCTGCATGGAATGATATCCGACCCGAACATTTCTACCGCAAAGCTTCAGGCCATAGCCGGGATCGGCGTGGATGCAAGAATACAGTATTACGGCGGCATGACTTTTTTCAGTGGTTTTGGCCAGGCACAGGTACAGGGCGGGGTAGCATTCGGAGCAGCGCTAAACAGTGCCAGCCAACAATTGCTTACCATATCACAGACCGCCCAGGCGCTGGTTGATTTTAGATCAATCGGGCTTGGCAACACCGACGCGCTGCATGTCGTTAACTCGATAGCCCTGTCGAATATTGTTCAGAATGAATATGCGCTTAAGTTTGCGAATGCCGAACTCAAGGCCAGAGTCAATTACTTGAATGATGCTATAACCGCCTGGGCCAGGGCGGGAAATCTCGACCTTGCAAAAACCATAACAAAATATACTAAAAGTGACCTGGTTGAGAGAACCGCATATACTCAAATTTTGAATTCCGCCGGTTATTCCGGTAATCTTGTAGATAAGCTTATAGACGTAAATAACGGCCCGGGTGGCCAATTACGCGGTAACCATGACAACTTCTACGCTTCCCAGGATGCAGTAGTATCCATGCTTTGCAATGCTTCAATTTCAAATAACCTTATATCCGCAATCAGCCTGATATCCAAAGATTCCTATGTCAACCGCGTCATAAGCGATTTGAGGCACATGAGAGAAAACCGGGTTGATAACTCAAAAGCGGCCGAAGTGTTGGGAATAATATATCGTCCGAATTCTCTTCCCGGTAAAAGCATGTTATTCTGGCTCTTCTCCAGTTTGTTTTATTACGGATACACGGCGCCCAAATATTTATCCGATATTGTTAACGCCCCCCAGACAAGTACGGCGGTACTTGAGGTTATAGTACGCCATTCGGATGTATTGTCATGGTCATGGCCAGGTATGCCACGCTCAGGCCCCGCTGTACTTAATAAAGCCAATGCAGTTTTAAAGCAGAGAGCCGAATGGGTTGCCGAGTCGTTTAAAAATGCCGATAATACCATCAGTTCGCTTGCAAATACCCGCGATACTACAACCACAAATGCAAACGGTGACACAACAAAGGTAAGTGTTGCAAGAACCGGCACCGGTATCTCCAGGATTACAACTGTTACAGATACGCGCGGTAATGTTTTAAACCAGGCTGTTACAACCGCTGTTTCCGACAGGACAACAAATACCGCTTATGTAAAAACAACAAGCATAACGAATACGTTTGATAACAATGGAAACCTGGCCGCCTATAATCACAGGGTTACGGGCGCCGGTGTGGTTGACGGTATTTACAGCAACTTCACCCAGGCCGAAAATGCCGCGCAGACGTTCGATTCGCGTAACCGTTTAACCGGTTCTGTAACATCATCTTCCTTAAGCGGTATTGTTAATTACGTTGGAACGGATTGGAACCAGGTTTCACGAAAGACCGTAACCGCCTGGAATGCCGACGGCCTTGAAACGGCTTACAATATTGTAAATACATCCCCGAAATCCGCCGTAAGCACGACCATATCCAAATCCGGAATTACCTACGATGATAATAAGAGGGAGTATTCATGGGCATCCATCACAACCGAAGGCGTCAATGTTACAAGGAATAATAGAACGCTAACCCGCTACAATGATGAGGGAGTTGTAATAAAGGCCGTTGACATTATCGTTTCAAACTCATCTCCCGACCTGACTACAACCACAACAAGCGAAGCGATAACAGATTCATCCGGGAATCTTACCGGATGGAATATTTCGAACCATTATAAAGGCACTGATCCCGGGGGCAATGTTACTGTCAACAAAAATGGAACCACGACGTTCTCGTCGCTCACGGTTGATTATACGACTACAAACAGAATAACCGCCATGCGATATGATTTAACCGGCAATGTATATTGCCGTGAAGGCGCAACTACCGACCAATCCGGCAAAACGGCAAGTTATACAGATAACCAAATAGAGTACGGATATATCGGCGCAACTTACAACTCGTCGGGTAAACTTACCGGCTATAGCTATTGGGGTGGCGCCGAATCCGGAATGATAGCAATGACGATTAACGCTACCGACGGCTTTGGCCGGATGACCGACTATACCTTAAGAGGTTCCGCCAGGGGTTTTGGGATTCAGCGCTACTATAATATTACCTACAATACTCTCGGAATGCAGAACTCATATTTCCTTGACTACTATATAAAGAAACCCGGTAAAGGTATCAAGAGTTACAGATCAATTACGCAATATGGAACGTCGTTTAATTCC
>MGVF01000071.1 GCA_001800355.1 Elusimicrobia bacterium RIFOXYA2_FULL_50_26 | reverse complement strand
TAACATTCACTTTGGCTATGATGGTAATCTCTCGCTTAATTCAGTTTCAGATGGCCGCTCCATAAAGGTAGCCATAAACGGACAGCCCGCGGCTCTTGATTCCGGAGCCATGCTTGTGCCTGGCGCAGACGGTTTCAATATAGCTTCCGGCATGGTCAGCATTGAAGCCGCGCCCGTTCACTTTGCTGCGGGTGGTGGCGCCAAGGGCGGCGTGATGCCGAGGACTGAGACTTATGCAGAAATTGAGACGCTGCGCAATTCAAAAGGCGATGTTACCGGCTACAACGTGTCAAACGGGCAGGTTTCAATTAGCGGCGGCCAGTTTGTGGTGGTTGGCGAGGGCACAAAGTACAAAACGGGTTCCGTTCTAAGCGACGGCCACCGGCTTGTTGAGGGCGAGTTGCAGCTTGTTGCCAGAGACAACGAGGTGCGGCTTGTTTCCTTAGGCAGCCGCGCCAGCGCCGAGATGACGATGACGCTTAGTCAGTATTCCATATCGTCGCGCGAATATTCGCGCAGCGGCCTTATTGAGTCATATATTACAGACTACAAGGGCGCTCATATAGAGATCTCCAAAGACTTTTTGGGGGATATAATTTCGGGCTCACGCAGGACGAATTTTGAGGTAAGTAACGGCAAGATTGTAACTATCATGAAGGACGGCAAGGAAGTAATGAAGGTTGCGAACTCCGTTTACAGCGGCGATTTCAAATATTTTGCGCAGTTTATGGACGCAAAAAATGAGGGCATAAACGCAACTGAAACCATAGGCATGAGCGGGATATATTACGGTGAAAATCATCCACGCAACACGCTCAAGACAGTATCGCAAGAATACACAATAAATGGTAAGCCGGCCGTGTTGCAGCTTGCAGGCGCTGACGATGAAAAATATCTTACACATGAAGGCGGCAGCACGGCATTTATGGTTAAGAACAACGGGATTAGCACATACAAATCGTTTAATGAAGGTTCCGTAATCGCCCGGATGTTCCAGCCTGAGGATGGCGCGGTAATGATGGTGGTAAATGCCGGCGGCACGAGTTCCGTTCAAACTATTTCCGGTGTGGCCGGTGTTGGCCGGCACTACGACTATCGCGGCATTGTGCGCGAATTCATTGATGTCGGCGCCAACGGAGCCTTCGACGATTCCGGCACAGAGCTTAAAGGGACTGTGGCCGGCCAGTGGCGGCAATGCTATCTTGCAACAACCGACGGGAAAGATAAGACGTATGCTGTAGTTACAGCCGATGGTTACAAGAACAGCAAGGTGGAGGGCGTCTGGCAGTTAAAAGCTGATAATAAGGGCAACTACACGCAGAAAAATGAAGCCGGCAGCGCGACATGGATAGTCAGCCAGTTGCCGGATGGTGAGAGGCTCTACAGCACATGGGACGGCAGCAATGCCAATCTTTCATTTAGCGGCGGCCTGCGTTCACATGATATAGGCGACATAACGATAGACCTCGATAGAATGGGTAAGGAACCAGCTTCCCGACAGGTAATAACGGACGAAGCCGGCCGAGTGCTTGAGATTACCCGGATGGATTTTGACAGGGATTACGGCATACATTTAAATGGCGAATTAAGCATGGGGCAGGGGATGAGTTGCGGGTTTAGCGGGATAAACACAGAGCATGTGCGCCTGCCGTCTGCCGAGTCTGATAGTTCAGGTGTTGGCACTACGAACGAGATAGTATTATTAACTGACGGCAATGGTTTTAGGGTTAATCAGCAACGCGGGCGCGGCACACTTGGCGTCCAGATTTCGCTTGATGACGCCGTATCGCGCAATTTTGACGGCAACATGGGCATAACGTATTTTAGCGGTGGCACGAAGGTAGTGGTTCCCAATGAAATTCATATTGCGGTTAACGGCCTTGAGAAGGCATATAGTTTGCGTGCGTCTGAAGGTGCGAGCATTGATTTATCGCTTAAAGGCGGTGAACTTATCGTAAAGGGCGGCACAACCGTTAATTTTGCGAGGCAGGGTGGATTTATTGATAATACCGACGGGGTTATGTATGGGGAGATGGTATACAAGGAGAGGGTTGGAGTGCCTGTGGTTGTTGACAATCTTATGATGAGGGATCGTATTATAAGCCGGACTATTGCATATAGCCCGGGTGGAGCAAGTGTTTCTATTGCCAATGGATCGGGGCTGGTTGACAATAAGCTATATATAAGCGCTAAACAGTATATAAATTTTGACAACCCTGTTGCGGTCCAGCAGCTTGGGATTGAGAAGGGTATAATTGACAGCGCCATTGACAGCACGGCGGGTTTTGTAGTTGCCGGCCCGTTAGCGCTGGTTGCGAATATATTTGCAGTAAACTCAGAGTTTGCCGACAGGATGAGTAAGATAAGCCAGGAGTTATTGACAGGCAAGGATTATCGTGATGTTAATACGATGACTGCTCTCGGGGCATCATTTAATACTGGTGTTAACCTTGTGATTGCCGCTGCATCCATAGCGTCATTAGGTACAGTGCCGGCTCTGCTTGCAGGCGCCAGGGCGCTTGCGTCCAAGGCAATATTCTCCATGGCGGTTGCCCGTGCCGTTCCGGCCGCTGCTGTGAGGGTGGCGGGCGCAGCCGCCGCTAAATTTGCCGGTAAATTTGCCGCCGGCGCGACAGTTGGCTCGCTTGCGACCGCGGGTGCGATATATGCAGGCCGCGGTGATTTAAACACGTCCGATATTCTGACGATTGCGAAAGGCGGCGCGATAGGTGGTTTGCTGGGTGTCGGTGGTTTTAAGAATTTCGCGTCATTTGTCGGCTCGAATAGGGTTGGCGCTAATGTGATAATGAACGGCGCGGCGACATTTACCAGGAATTACGCGCTTGGCGAGTATTTATTGAAGCCTTTTGCGCATGAGATGATAGAGCGTCTGCCTGTAAGCGATCAAGAGACGTGGAAGACGGTTGCGGACTATTCAGTCGGGGTATGGTATTTGTTAAGCACTCCGCATAAAGCGGTTGATCCTTCGAAAGCAGCCGCGAAAACAGGGGTTTTATATAATACATTCGGTACGAACAATCCTGTAAAAAGCTTGATGGCGTTGCCTGGCAAATTAGTTAGAGGTGTTGTTCCCGGCAGCCGTGCGTTAGGCAAGGAGGTTGCCACGAGCCGGCAGTTATCGCTTACCGGCTGGGGTTTGGCGTCAGGTACGTTAGGCGCGGCCGGTTCTGCGGCCGCTGCTTACTATTCATCGGACGGCAAGGCAAAAAGCTCGGATATGGTTTTGGCGGCGGCGGGCGGATTTCTTGTATTTGGCACGATGGGAAATCTTGCGTATGCGGCTAAGGTGAAGGGTTTGAGCGCCGGCAATTTATTAAGCAGGGGTTCTTTGCTGGGCAGTTCCATGCGAGAGAATCTTGTTTTAACTAAGATGATTCCCAACACGGTCCGTGTTGTAAAGAGCATAGCGCAATTTTACGGTGGATTTGTCTACGGTGTGGCCAGCGGCATTAACACGTTAACGGATGGTGGTTTTAATGCATGGCTGCAAGAGGGAACGTTTATTTCCGCGTTAAACCGTAACGGGCTAAATATTAAGCTGATTGATTACGGGGCGCAGTCAATAGAGGACTCGGCCATATTTATAAGCAGGAACCTCTATGACACGGTAACGAATCCGTCTGTATGGAAGTTTTCGGCTTATGTCGGGGTGGCCGGCCCTCTTCTTGCGCCGGTAGTTTCAAGGATGCCGGTTATAAGTTCGGTAATGGCGCCGATAACCCGGCTTGGCAATTCTATCCAGGCTAAGCTCGGGGGGAGCGTGATGGGCAAATTTGCGGGTTTTCTCTATGAGGAAGGGTTCCAGGAAGTTATTCCCGGTCTGCTTGGCGGCAAATTGTTTAAGGGCAATCAGGAGATGAGTGAAATATTTCAGGAAGTGTTTGACAGGCAGGGCGGCGGCATCAAGGCAGCCATTGCCAATCACAGTGCGGTTCGTGCGATGAGCGATGCCAATATAACTTATACGGACATAGCGGCTGCAAAAAATAATTCGGATGTGGAATTGCTTGTTGACCGGCTTGCGGGCCGCGGTGTGTATGCGAATTATGTGGAGGCCGGCATAATAAGCGATTATGCGGCCGATAACGTATCTCCTGTTAAGCTTATGGCCGAGCTTGCGATGACGGTTGCGGCCAAAGATGGGGTGTTGACCGGCATTGATGGTGCGCGTGCAGCCCGGATAAAGGATGCGATGGTGTCGTTACCACTATCCGGCGTTAGCCTTGACCTGGAGCGCAGCATGGCGCTGTATTATGGGTTGTCGTCTTTTGCCGCGGGCCTGGATTCTGGCACGGAACTACCCGTTTTGTTAAATGCGGGCGAGGGCAACTTTAAAGAAGTCATGTCGCGCGATGGCGGGATAAGGCGCATTAACGATTACGTACAGGGTATTTCGTTATTGTCGTCTGATAAGTCGCAAAAAGAAAATTACGAAAGGATTATGCACCTGGCGCTAAAAACCGTAAACGGCGATATGGCGGCGCGGCCTGAACTTGATGCGTCTTATTTCACCAATGCTGTTTCGCTGGCTGCAACTGCAATTGGAAGCGGCAACACGGGTTTGGCGACGGGCGCTTCGTCTTTGCTTTCCGGGTTGGTTGACAGCGGCAAGGCGGCCGGCATAAATTTTGGTGCGGAAGCTTCGGCATTGCGTGATACGATAAGTTCGCTCAACACGCTTGTTTCGGCTGCTCAGGCATCGGAAAGTCGGGACACGTTTGCCACTGCAATTGCCGGTATAACGCTTCAGAACCCGCAATTACTTGTTGTGTCGAAGCTTACTCCGCTGTACGACCGTATATGCGAGCTTGCGAAATCGGTTAATGTTAAGGCTATTATGGAAGCCAGGTCAGCCGTCGGCGACACGCGCCAGGCGGTGTATGATGGCGCCGTCCTTCTGCACATGGTTGGGCAGACGGGTGGCTTTGTTGCAACGGACACGGTAGCACGGTTATGGGAGCTTGCGAAAGAAATTGAAGTTTCGGATTTTGCCGGCGCTTCCGCCGCCACTAAATACGTGCTTTCGCTGAAGCTGATTGAACGCATTGCCGCCTCATCGAAGGACGCTGAGCTTTCTGTTGTCAGGCAAGCCGTTACGGCAAAGATTAACGCCATTGAATCCATGGCCGGGCCGCAGATGGCGGCTGCTATTGATTCCGCGCGCAACTGGGCGTCGGTTCTTTTTGAGGACGAGGCGGTAAATCCAAGGGATATTGTACGTATGCATGAGGGCGTAAAAGGGATTTATTCCGTTATAAAATCTGTTTCAGATTCGGAGACGGCTTCTGTAATGGCAGCCCTTTTTGCGGCGGTGGGTTCGCAAGGCGTGGGGCGTTATCTTGAAGTGGCGCGTCAACTTGAAGAAGATGGTGCTAATCTTGAAGGTGTCAGCGCGGAAGAACTGGCGATATACACGAACAAGCTCTCCAAGCTCAAATTGAATACTGTTGTGCGTGCGAATATGTCAAAACTATTGGAGACATATAATGATGCCGGCGGCCTTATCTCGCAGTTGTCTGCGGCCGTTGAACGCTTCTCGGATGACGGGCAGTTGAAGAAGGAAGATATTCCGTTTGCGGCCGAGATTGCGAGATCTGGTTTCCGTGAAGGCCAGGTTGGCGCATTTATAGAGATATTCAAGCGTTTCCTGCCTGCGCTTACCGGCGAGCAGGCATACGAGGATGCCACAATCCGTTACGCGCACGAGCTGCAGGTGGCCGGCGGCAAGACGATGATAACGCTTTACAATATAATGATGTTTTTAAACATAACGCCGTCCGAGAGGTTTATAACTTCATTGACTAATACGGACAATAACGCATTCGATACGTTCTGGCACATAGTAAGCATTTTTGGCACGCGCGAAACGACCGAAAAGGTATTAAAGCAATTTAAGCCGTCCAAGGACGGCAATGGGCAGGTACAGGCGCTTATCGGTGAGGATGTGCAATCCTTGCAGCCTGATGATTATCTTGTTGAGACTTCAATAGGCAAAGTGTTGTTTATGTCTTCCGCGCTTGTTGAGAAGACGCGCGAGAACCCCGCTCTGCTGCGCAGCTTAATGGAGCGCGCCCGCATTGTTATAAGCGCTAATGCGACGTGGTCCGGCGCGGCCTCAGCGTCTTTATCGAGCCTTGTAACTTACAGCGGCCCCGATGCTGCAATGAGCGCGGCGGTGGCGGATAATCTCAAGATACTGAAAGACAGCGGCGTTCCGGTAAAGGAAGAGGCGCGCTCCGACGGCTCTGTCGTGGTTTCGTTCGAGAATCCCGCCGATTCGTTTAAGGCCGTGAGTGCATTGCTTGCCAACGGCGGGAAGAATCTTGATTCGACGCTGATACCGTTTCACAAGGTGGGTGACGGAATTTTAGATGAGGCCGATCATCTTGCCGTTATTCCGCAGCAGGCGATGGCGCAGAGCATGGGCAAGTACACATCCGGCCTTGCGTTAAAGGAGTATTACGAGGATATCTTAAAAGGTGAAAGCGATGAAGTGATAATGGAACGCTACAGTCCGTTCGGCATAACGCAGGACAAACTTTCCGCCGACAAGAGCAACGAGGTTGCGTTGCAGGCGAGGATAGATGGCCTTGAGAGAATCGAATCGCTTGCAAGGGATGTTGTTGAAGGGGCGCAACATGATAATAGTTCATTCGATACGGCGGTAGCCGCCGCGATGGAATCCGTGAAATCGTTGCCGGCCTACGCGCGCCTGGGCGAAAAAGAGCGTTCGCTTGTGGATGCGCACATAAAGGAGATGGCTGTCGGCATACAGGCGGAGCCTTTCTTTGAAGAGGTTAAAGGAATTTCGCGCGACTTGTATCTTGTATCCGGGAAGAACGCTCAGGCGATCTCCGGTGTTGCGCGCGGCGAAGGCAGAGACTGCATGCTTGCCGGCGACGAAGACGGCAACAACGCTTATATAATGGGTTCCGCTTTGGCGGTCAATGAAAGAATCAGTTTGAACAGGGCTAATAATGACGGCCGCAAACGTGCGTCCGGGATTGCCGCGGCCGAGGCTAATCTTAACGGCAGGAGCCTTGAGCAAATTGCAGGCGAGTTATATGCGCGCTATGGCGCCGCACTCGGGTTTACGGAACTCCAGATTCGTGAAATACTTTCCAATGCCTGTCAGGCGCACAAGGTTTGGGAGAAAAACGACGGTTTCTATTACGACAGTGAAAGCCGCAAGATGATAGTTACCAACAGTGGATTCGGCGTGGAAAATCTTTCGTTGCCCAGCGGCATGATGCAGACGCTTGAGCTTCTTGCCAGGGAAAATGGGGCGGATGTCCGGCTCAGCAAGCCGACGCGCGAGACATTTATATCCAATTCGGTATCTGCCGTGTCGCTGTTTCGCAACATGGTGGGATTCTCAGGCACGTTTAGCGATATGATAACGCGCCAGGTGTTTAATGAGCAGCTTGGCATGGAGAAGAGCCAAAAGGGCGGTTCTGCCCCTGCCATCGGAGTAAACCACCAGCTTACGGCTACGGTTGCCGGTCAGGTGGATTTCATGTTCAAGGCGATCGTTCGTATGCTTGCCGACGGCAAGGAGAGTTTTAATCTTGTGCTGGCCCCCAATAACGGTATTGCGGAACAGACATATAAATTGCTTGTTGCGCGTTTGGAGAACGCGACGCCGCAGCAATTGCAGAACGCAGCGGCAATATTTGGGAACGATACATTAAGTATTAACGGGTTAAATGAGAAGCTGAAGGCATTTGCAGAAAATATAACGTTTGTCAGCGCCGAAGGCAGTCATGACATCGAGGACTTTGAAGCCAGGCTTAACGACGTCCGCGACCGTGTAAAGGCGGGCGAGCCTGGCATGGTTATAGCCGATGCCAATATCCTTGGCCGCGGCTGGAACGTGGGGCGGATGGATGTTGCGGCAAAGGCGTTGGGTTTTTCGCAGGGGTCCGGGCGGATTCTTGCGAACATGTTTTTAATAGAGCCTGAACTTATGACGGCAACCCAGGTGGAGCAGGGGATGGGCAGGTTCGATCATTACGGCGATTCGCGTTTTGACCGTGCATACTGGTCGAAGCGCATAATTTCGCTTGTTTCGGCCGAACGCGCCCGTGATGTGGAATTATTAAATGGTATGTTTGAAACCCGGCAGTGGAACATAGCTTCGATTGTGGACGCGATGGAAAAAGTGTGGAATGAGAACGAAAAAGATGTTTTAGCCAAATCCGGCCAGAAGCTTCAACAGACGGCGCAGGAACAGTTTAACACGCGGAACATGCAGCAAAAGGCTACGCTTTGCTGTGAAGCGCTGAATAATCTGGAATCTGCCGGCCTGTCGGCGGGCCAGGCGCGTCAGACAGCCTCATTGCTCGGTG
>MGVF01000070.1 GCA_001800355.1 Elusimicrobia bacterium RIFOXYA2_FULL_50_26 | reverse complement strand
ATACCATGAAAAATAATACGATAATTTTATTCGACACGACGTTGCGCGACGGGGAACAATCTCCCGGCGCAAGCTTGAATATCAAGGAAAAATTGGAGATCGCCCGCCAGCTGGCGCGCCTTGGCGTTGACGTTATAGAGGCCGGCTTTCCCATTTCCAGCCCCGGCGATTTTGAGTCGGTAAAACTTGTCGCCCGCGAGGTAAAAGGCCCGGTTATCTGCGGCCTTGCGCGCGCAAGCGAAAAAGACATAACGGCCTGCTGGAATGCCGTAAAATATTCGAAGCGGCCGCGCATCCACACGTTTATAGCCACGTCCGACATTCATCTTGAGCGCAAGTTGCAGAAATCGCGCCGGCAGGTGCTGGACATCGCGGCGCACGCCGTAAGCTTTGCGCGCAAAATGTGCGACGACGTGCAGTTTTCCGCCGAGGATGCGGCGCGTTCGGATTTTGATTATCTCTGCCAGGTAGTCGAAACGGTTATCGAGGCAGGCGCTACGACGGTAAATATACCCGACACCGTCGGCTATGCGCTGCCCGTGGAATTCGGCGCGATGATAAGCAATCTCCGCCGGCGCGTAAAAAATATTGACAAGATCACGTTAAGCGTTCATTGCCATAACGACCTTGGCCTTTCCGTGGCCAATTCGCTTTCCGCGCTTGAGAACGGCGCCCGGCAGCTGGAATGCACCGTCAACGGTATAGGCGAAAGAGCCGGCAACGCCGCGCTTGAAGAAGTAGTGATGGCGTTAAAAACCCGTAAAGACAGTTTCAACGCGACGACAAAAATCAATACCCGCGAGATTCACAAGGCAAGCCGCCTTGTCTCAACGCTAACCGGCATTCCCGTGCAGCCCAACAAGGCGATAGTCGGCGCCAATGCTTTCGCGCACGAGGCGGGAATCCACCAGGACGGCGTATTAAAAGAGCGCCTGACTTACGAGATAATGAAGCCGCAGGACGTCGGCATACCGTCAAACCAGCTTGTGCTTGGCAAGCATTCCGGCCGCCATGCCCTGGTCAAACGACTGAAAGACCTTGGCTACGTTGTTGCCCCGGCCGACGTGGAGAGGGTGTTTGCCGCGTTCAAGGATCTCGCCGACAAGAAGAAATGCGTTTTCGACGAAGACATAGTCGCGCTTGTCGAAGAGCGCATCAGCGGCGGCGCGGAAACATGGACGCTGGACTATCTTAACACTTCATCCGGCACGGGCGTAATACCGACGGCCACCGTGCGCCTGGCAAAGGCTGAAAAGAAGGATAAGCGCCTGGTTTTGCAGGAAGCTGCCTGTGGCGACGGCCCCGTGGACGCCGCCTATCGCGCCATAGACAAGATAGCCGGCCTGAAAGTGAAACTGGCCGATTACGGCCTCAGGGCGCTCTCCGGCGGAAAAGATGCACAGGGCGAAGTGATAGTAAAAGTAAACTATGACGGCGTTACATTCAGCGGCCGCGGCGCTTCCACCGACATAATCGAGGCGAGCGTAAAGGCCTACCTCCAGGCGCTCAACAAGATAGCAGCCGGCGGCAGGCAGCAACGAAAAATCATGTCTCTTTAGCAGTTTGCGGTCATTGCGAGCGAGAGCGAAGCAATCTCGACGTTGCTTCTGATGAAAAGCGAGATTGCCGCGCCCTTTGGGCTCGCAATGACGACGACAATTTCAAGACTCTGAAGAGATACGAAAAATCAAAGAAAGCCTATAGGAGTTATATCATGCCCCAGACAATCAGCGAGAAGATACTTGCAGCACACGCAGGAAAAAAGGCCGTGCGCCCCGGCGAGTTTATCGAGCCGAAGGTTGACCTTGCGCTTGGCAACGACGTTACCGCGCCGCTGGCGATAAAAGAATTCCGCCAGGTGGGCGCAAAGAAAGTCTTTGACCGCAAAAAAGTCGCGCTGGTTATGGACCACTTTACGCCGAACAAGGACATTAACAGCGCCGAGCAGGTTAAGTTCGTGCGCGAGTTCGCGCACGGGCAAAAGATAGTAAATTATTTCGAAGGCTCAAACGTGGGCGTAGAGCACGCGCTGCTGCCGGAGAAAGGGCTTGTGCTTCCCGGCGATCTTGTCATAGGAGCCGATTCGCACACCTGCACCTACGGCGCGCTCGGCGCGTTCGCGACCGGCGTGGGTTCTACGGATCTTGCGGCCGCCATGATTACCGGCCGGCTCTGGATAAAAGTTCCGGCGACGATAAAATTCGTCTACAAGGGAAAATTGCAGAAATGGGTCGGCGGGAAAGACCTTATACTCTATACGATCGGCAGGATAGGCGTTGACGGCGCGCTCTACCAGTCAATGGAGTTCACCGGCCCCGTCATAGAAAAACTGCCCATGCCCGACCGTTTCACCATGGCCAACATGGCGATCGAGGCCGGCGGCAAAAACGGCATAATCGCGCCGGATAAAATAACTTCCGATTACGTCTCAAAACGCGCCGCGCGCAAATACAAGTTCTACTCCAGCGACATCGGTGCGGAGTACGCGGACGTTATCGAAATAGATTGCTCAAAAATCACGCCGCAGGTTTCGCTGCCGTTTTTGCCGTCGAACGCAAAGGCGGTAACCGATCTCGGCTCCATCGCGATAGACCAGGTTGTAATCGGCTCCTGCACCAATGGCAGGATCGAGGATCTCCGGCTTGCCGCGCGCCTGCTTAAAGGCAAAAAGGCGAACCCCCGCGTGCGCCTGCTCATTATCCCGGCGACGCCGCTGATATACACCCAGATGGTGAAGGAAGGGCTTATAGACATATTCCTTGCCGCCGGCGCGATAGTTTCTCCGCCGACATGCGGCCCGTGCCTCGGCGGGCACATGGGAATTTTAGCGGCCGGCGAGCGTTGCGTGGCCACCACCAACCGTAATTTCGTCGGTAGAATGGGGCATGTAAAATCCGAAGTATATCTTGCAAGCCCTGCCGTTGCCGCCGCTTCGGCAGTTAAAGGCCGCATAGCACACCCGGAGGAGTTAAAATGACACTTAAAGGAAAAGCACACAAATACGGCTCAAACATCAATACCGACGAGATTATCCCGGCGCGCTATCTTAACACATCCGATGCCGCCGAGCTTGCCAAACATTGCATGGAAGACCTTGACAGGGATTTCATGAAAAAAATGAAGAAGGGCGATTTTATCGTCGCAGAATCTAATTTCGGCTGCGGTTCTTCGCGCGAACATGCGCCCATCTCCATCAAGGCGGCGGGCGTATCGGCGGTTATAGCAAAATCGTTTGCGCGCATTTTCTTCCGCAACGCAATCAACATCGGCCTGCCTATCCTGGAATGCGCCGAGGCGGTAAAAAAGATTAAAAGCGGCGATGCCATCGAAGTCAATCTTGCCACCGGCGCCATTAAGAACATTACACGTTCGGAAACCTACCAGGCACAGGCTTTCCCGGAATTCATGCAACAGATAATCGCAAAGGGCGGACTGCTGGAATACATCAAAACACGATAAGGAGCCACACCATGGAAAAGAAAAATTACAGGATAGCTGTTCTCGGCGGCGATGGCACGGGGCCTGAGGTAATAAGAGAAGGCATAAAGGTTCTTGAAGCCGTATCAAAAAAATATTCGTTCAAACTGGAATGGGTAAACTACGATCTCGGCGGCGAGCGCTTCAAAAAAACCGGCGAGATACTCCCCGACAGCGTGTTGGGCGAACTCCGCAAGGTTGACGCCATTTATCTCGGCGCCATAGGCCATCCCGACGTAAAACCGGGAATACTTGAAAAAGGCCTTCTCCTGCGCCTGCGCTTTGAGCTTGACCAGTACATAAATTTGAGGCCCGTAAAACTTTATCCTAATGTCGAGTCCCCGTTAAAGGACAAAAAACCTGAGGATATTGATTTCGTAGTCATCCGCGAAAACACCGAAGGCCTTTACGTCGGCGCCGGCGGCTTCCTGCGCAAAGGCACCCCCAATGAAGTGGCGGTGCAGGAATCCATAAACACCCGTTTCGGCGCAGAACGTTGCGTCCGTTATGCGTTTGAGCTTGCCAAAAAACGCAACAAGGCAAACAAGCTCACCCTTTGCGGCAAGACGAACGTGTTAACCTATGCTTTCGATATGTGGGAACGCGCGTTCTATGACGTCGCAAAAGAATTCCCGTCGGTAAAACCCGATTACGCGCACGTTGATGCCACCTGCATGTGGATGGTAAAAAACCCGGAATGGTTCGACGTTATCGTTACCGATAACCTGTTCGGAGACATCATCACCGACCTCGGCGCCATGATCCAGGGCGGCATGGGCATAGCTGCCGGCGGAAACATCAACCCTTCCGGAGTTTCCATGTTCGAGCCGATCGGCGGTTCAGCCCCCAAGTACACCGGCAAAAACGTCATCAACCCGCTAGCCGCAATCTGCGCCGGCTCCATGATGCTGGACTTCATCGGCCAACCCCAGGCCGCGCTGGCAATTGAAAAAGCCGTAATCTCGTCGCTTACCGGCGGCCACATAAAAAGCCTCTCCGCCGGCAAAATGGGACTCTCCACCACCGAAGTAGGCGACCTGATCGCAAAGAATGTATAACTGATCTTACGCAAGAAATGCCAAAGTTGCCGTCATTGCGAGCGCAGCATGTCATTGCGAGCGCAGCGAAGCAATCTCGACGTTGCTCCCCCCCGATGAAAAGCGAGATTGCCGCGCCCCTTGGGCTCGCAATGACACGCTGCGTAACACCAGTGTAAATTACCTGAAAGGAAATATAACGTGCCATGAAAGCTTATAATGTTGCCGTAGCAGGAGCCACCGGCGCGGTGGGACAGGAAATGATTAAAATGCTGGAAGACCGCAAATTCCCCGTAAAAAGTTTGCGCCTTCTCGCATCGGAACGTTCCGAAGGAAAATCGCTATCCTTTCGCGGCGAGCAGATAAAAGTTGAAAAATTAACGCCCTCGTCCGCAAAAGGGCTTGATGTCGCGCTCTTTAGCGCCGGCGCCGGGATCTCCAGGGAATACGCGCCGATTTTCGCCAACGAGGGATGTTTTGTAATTGACAATTCCAGCGCCTGGCGCATGGATGCCGACGTTCCCCTGGTGGTTCCCGAAGTCAACGCGCACGCGCTTGCCAGGGATAAGAAAATTATAGCCAATCCAAACTGTTCCACCATCCAGATGGTCGTCGTCTTAAAACCGCTGCATGACGCCGGCCGCATTAAACGCGTCGTTGTAGCCACCTACCAGGCGGTTTCAGGCGCCGGCGGCCGCGCCATGGAGGAGTTGAAAGCGCAGGTTATAGCGTGGGCGAATAACAAGCCCATGCCGGCGCCGGAAAAGTTCGCTTATACCATCGCATTTAATTTAATTCCGCAGATTGATATTTTCATGGAAAACAGCTATACTAAGGAAGAAATGAAAATGGTGGGCGAAACCAGGAAGATAATGGGGGATAACGGCATACAGGTTTCCGCAACATGCGTGCGTGTGCCGGTGTTCCGCGCGCATTCCGAAGCCGTGTGGGTTGAAACCGAAAAAAAGATTACTCCCCAGGAAGCGAAATCAATTCTATCCAATGCAAAAGGTGTCAGCGTAGTGGACGAGCCGGCGGCAAAAAAATATCCCATGCCGGCGGATTGCGCCTATAAGCAGGTTACTTACGTAGGCCGCATCCGTGAAGACATTTCCACCGCGAACGGGCTTGCCATGTGGATAGTTTCCGACAATCTTCTTAAAGGCGCCGCGCTTAACGCAGTCGAGATTGCCGAAGCCATGATCGCCAGGAACATTATTTAATTCATGAAGAAACTGGTTGTTAACGCCGACGATTTCGGCTACCGCGAAGGAATAAACAAAGGCATAATCTACGCTCATCAGTCGGGCGTGGTTAGCAGCGCTTCGTTGTTCGTCCAGCGCGAGGGCACCGACGATGCGGTGCGGCTGGCAAAAGAAAATCAGGCGCTTGGCCTTGGCATACATATTGACCTCGACCAGTTTTTTGAAGTTGACCACCATATAGGAATGATTCTTGACTGGATAAGTCCCAGGCCGGATATTGCAAACGTTCGCGGTGAAATAAGGCGGCAACTTGAGAAGTACTTTTCGCTGGGTTTGTCCTGCGACCACATTGACAGCCACCATCATTCCCATTTACACCCCGATATTTTTCCGCTTGCATGTGAAGCCGCCAGGGACTTCAAAATCCCGGTTGTCCGTTTTGCGGAAAAAATTGTTTTGGATCCTTCGAGAGTGGCCGAAATGAAAGGGATTATAAAAGATTATTCAATTACAACCCCCGATCATTTCATCGAAGGCTGGTACTGGGGCAACATTGACGAACACTACCAGTTAGC
The DNA here is from genome assembly GCA_001800355.1 of Elusimicrobia bacterium RIFOXYA2_FULL_50_26. GTDB lineage: Bacteria > Elusimicrobiota > Endomicrobiia > Endomicrobiales > XYA2-FULL-47-53 > XYB2-FULL-50-12. Next base: position 2,205 of record MGVF01000070.1, on the reverse strand, counting down.
CGAGCTTATGACCCACCCCGGTTACGGTGAACTATGGCGCGAGGCCGAGCTGGCGCACTGCTGCCAACCGACGTTGCGCCAATACCTTATTGATCAGAAAATAGACCTTCTTCGTTTCTCAGATGCCGTCGCATCGCGCTGAAGTTGGGTTAAACCATTACCTGTTGATCATTGAGTACGACGGCAGCCGGTATGCCGGCTGGCAGAAACAACCGGGTATGATAACCATACAGTCCGAGCTTGAAAAGGCAGCCGCCGTAGTGCTTGGGAAGCCGGTAAAATCTACAGCCGCCGGACGTACGGATAAGGGAGTCCATGCCAGGGGACAAGTAGTAACACTCTCGGCTCCGGCAAACTATCCTCCTAAAAGATTTCTCCTCGCGCTTAACTCCCTGCTACCAAAAGATATAGCCGTAACCGGCGTGCGCAAAGCAAATGCAGGCTCTAACGCACGCTTTGATGCCTCAGGCAAGATATATCGCTATTATATCTGGAATAAAACGTGCCGTTCGGTTTGGCGAAAAGACCGCTGGCACATTGCCAGGCCGCTTGACCTTGGCCTTATGAAATCCGCAGTACAATTTATCGTCGGTAAACACGATTTCAGGGCATTTGAAGCCCGCGGCAGCACCCAGTGCAGTAAAATCTGCAACCTTGAACGTATCAAAATAACTAACCATGGGGGGGAGATCACGCTTACATTTGCTGCCGACAGGTTTCTCTACAAAATGGTGCGAAACATAACAGGCACGCTTGTTGATGTCGGCCTTGGCAGGATAGCGCCCGATGCTCTCATCGGTATTTTGGATGGGAAAAACCGGCGCCATGCAGGAAGAACCGCGCCCTCTCATGGTCTTTTTCTTGAAAAAATCGAAGGGGGTAAATTTGGAGATTTATCATGAAACAAAAAAAATCTAAAATGGGGAAAACTCCCCCACCGGTTCAGGAAAAAATCGAGGGCATATCAAAAACCGGCAAAAAAATTATTCTTTCAGGCATAGCTTTGCTCTTCATCGGTTTTTTTGTTCTTACTAAAACAGATCCTTCCGGAAGCAATTTGGCTTCCATGGTTTCTCCGTTTCTTATTCTCGCCGGTTACGCAGTCATTGGCGCCGGCATCATCTTTCCTGAAAAAAAATCCGCATCCCCGCTCCCCTGACGGTTTTTTATTCGCCATTATCCACAAAACAATCAACGTCATAATCGCCCCGTTACCTGCCATCATCCGCGCAGCAGTCCGTGTCATAATTCTCTTTTAGCCATGCCCGTCATGCCGAAGCGTCTTACAGACTATGTCGCAATTGTCTTTTGTTTTGCTCTGCCCGTCATACCGGAATGCCTTAATCTCATCTTTACCCACATCTTTTCACATGGAGAGCAACGTGAGCCGCCAATGTCTCCTGCCATCCATGTTGCGAGACATGGGTAAGGGTCAGAATGCCTTAATCCGGTATCCAGTCTTTTTCCTTCCGAAAACGCTAACACCCTCTTCATGGTCTTTTTCCAAAAATTCCGGCCAGAAATCCATTTTTTCATCTGTTTTGCGTAAAATTTGCATATTTTTTCCACTTTTACCGACGATAAACTTAAAATAAAGCGATTTCAGGCCTCTATTTTTCCTTTCTAATGGATTAATACCACCCCGCATCTCATTGCAATATGCCTTTCACCGCTTTTTAACAGGTTTTTACCCTGCCCCCTGTATTATAAAGTTCCGCCGCCTTGCGGATTTGTGGCCGCCTCATGGCCTGTTTAACTTAACCCAAAAACCCCGTTACTTATGATGTTGCGCCCCCTTGTCTTTCGCGATATTTCGCCCCTGTCATTGCGAGCGAAGCGAAGCAATCCCGCCTTTGATTAAGCATAGCCCAAACGCTTTTGCCAATCTTTTACCTGAATTTTAAAAAAGCCGATTTTAATAAAAAAGACCATGAAGCCTGCCCATGCCGTTTTTGGGCTTTCATGGTCTTTTTTTGTGCCAAAATTTGACATCAAATCACCAAAATTTTTCCAAATTTTTCATGATTTTGGCAAGTGCATCCCGCTGAATTTGAGGTAAATTTTGGAAAACTAAAATTTACCATCAAAAAGTGAATTGCTAAAATTAAAAACATAAAGTAAAGCTTTAACCATTTCATTATCGTATTGATTTACGAGTGTAAATTAAGCAAACATCATGTATTACTAGAGTTTATTGCAAACAGT
>MGVF01000069.1 GCA_001800355.1 Elusimicrobia bacterium RIFOXYA2_FULL_50_26 | reverse complement strand
GCGTTTTGCAAAAGAAGCTGCCGGCCGGTAGTCCCCTTGTAGCGCCAGAGCGCGGAATCGGCGATGAGTATAAGCAGTATGGTTATGATGGTTATGATTTGAGAGGTTGTCTTGAACTTGCCGGTTTTGTCAGCCGGTATAATTACGTTTTTGGTGGCCGCAAGCGAGCGCAGGCCTGTAATTATGAACTCGCGCGATATTATAAGTATCACCATCCATGCGGGAATGTTCAGCTCCCGAAGCCCCACGAAGGAAATAAGCGCGGCCGAGATAATAAGCTTATCCGCAAGCGGGTCAAGGAATATGCCAAGAGTTGTTATGGTTTTGTATTTGCGCGCTATAATTCCGTCGTAGATGTCCGTAACCGCCGCGCCAACAAAAATGATGAGCGCAAGTATCCGTGTCCAGAAATTATTAAGGTGCATGAACACTATTAAAAACGGAAGAAGAGCGATGCGCAGAAGAGTCAGCTTATTTGCAAAATTCATGCGGTTATCTCACCCATCAGGTCGTAACCCGTTGCGCCGGTTATGGCGGTATTTACGAATCGGCCGGGCGCCGTTTTTCCATGTACGATAATGGAGCCGTCAATCTCAGGAGCCATAAATCTTGTCCTCCCCATCCAGCGGTTTAGCCTTAAGTCGCCAACCGCCCTTTCTATAAGTGTTTCCGCCTTAGATCCAATGAGCGCCGCATTTTTCGCGGCAACGATTTTCTGCTGCAGGAGCATCAATTTCTTTTTTCTTTGCCGCGCAATTTTTGGCGTTACAGCCGGCTTAATGCCTGCGGAAGCCACATCGGGGTGCGGCGAATACTCAAAAACGCCGAGGTTGTCAAACCATCCCTCGCCGATGCAATCGTACATTTCCGAAAAATCATCTTCGGTTTCCCCGGGAAAACCGGTAATGAAGGTGGTCCTGAGCGAAACCGCCGGGAAGTATTTTTTTAAAAGCAAAAGAGCTTTTCTGGCATTCGGCGGCCGCTTCATGGCGCGAAGTACGCTCGTGCTGATATGTTGCAGCGGCATATCAAGGTATGAACATATTTTTTCATTTGATGCCATGGTGTCGGCAAGTTCCCGTGTCAATGATGCCGGGTGCGCATACAAAACCCGTATCCATTTCAGGTCGCTTATGCGGCACAGCTTGCGCAGCAACTCTGGCAGCGCTAAACGCCCGTAGTTGTCCCTGCCGTAAAAACTCGTATCCTGGCCGATTAAAACAAGCTCGCGTATGCCGTTGTCGGCAAGTTCACGCGCTTCTTCAACAAGCGATTTCATCGAACGCGATTTGTATCTACCGCGAAGCCGGGGTATCAGGCAGAAGCTGCATTTGTGATTGCATCCCTCGGAGATACGAAGGTAGGCGGACGGTAACGTCGAAGAAAGAAGCCGCGGGTGAGCCGATTCCAGAAGCCCGCCGGGCGCGCCGGATATAAAATGTTGTCCCGCGTGGCAGCCAAGTAAGCCCGAGATACGTTCAAGGCCGCCTGTGCCGATAAAGCCTGTAACCTGCGGGAAGCGGGCGGCTAATGCTTGCCCTTTTTCCTGCACCATGCAGCCTGAAACTATAAGTTTTTCAAGTTTGCCTTGTTTCCGCAACCCTGAAAGGGCATTGATTGCATTCACCGATTCATCGGCCGCGTCGGCAATAAAAGAGCACGTGTGAACTATGGCCGCGGATGCCTTGCGTATGTCGGTGGTAATTTCCCACCCGCCGGCTTCAACGATACCGGCTATATGTTCGCCTTCAACTATATTCTTGGGGCATCCCAGCGTTACAAGGCAAAGCTTTGGCATTATTTTATGCTGTCCCAGTTTAAGGAAATACTGTTTACGTCCTGCTGGGCGCCTTTTGTGGCATCAATGTCAAAGCCGTTAAGTTTAACGTCAATCCCGGGTGCATAGCCTGTTTTGACCGTGAAATCATTTTTTGCAGTCCAATCCCTGGCGCTTCCGGGCGCGAGCACGCCTTCGAACACCATCGTCCCGTCCGACGTTACCTTAACCCATGACGTTTCTCTGCTTTTGATTTCCAGTTTCAATTCCCCGGGTCCCGCCGCTATGGGTACGACTACTGCCGCTGCCGGCGTTTTTTCTTCGACGGGCGCTTTGTTTTGTTCAGCCGGTGCGTGGTTGCCGGTACGCAGCAATAAAAATCCCGCAGCCAGCAATGCCGCAATGATTATCAACGGTAACACTACGTTTGCGTGGTCGCATTTATTTGTATCGGCCGGGGATTTGTCGTTTTCAATTTTCTGCGCTTTGAAACCCGTGTAAGTCGCTATAAGTTTTGAGGGGTCAAGCCCCAGGTAATGCGCATACCGTCTCAATGAGCCTGTTAAATACACTTCGGCCGGGAAATGCGAAAAATCACCGTTTTCAATTGCGCGAAGATAGCGAAGAGAGGTATGCGTGTCCGAGTTCACTGTTTCGAGAGACAATCCTTTTTCTTCCCGTTTCCGGCGAAAAGCAAGCCCAAGTTCCTTTGCATCGGCAAGGGAGATTTTGATTTCCTTCTCAAGTTTAAGTCCGCTTACGTTTTCCATAATTGTTTCTTTCCTTTTCAAGGCAGATGTAAAACTTCCGTTCCCTTCGGCGGTTTAAACGTGAACATCGTCTTGGAAAGCGCGGGGTTTATTTTGTAGTTTTCGGTCCGGGTAGTAACCGCCACCGTATCTCCGGAGAGGCGGGTACGCAAGGGAACATACGTTGCCGTATCAATCCAGAGTTCTAATTGCCACCCGCCCTCTTTCCTGGGCGAAAGCAGCAGTTTATAAGAATCTTCTTCCGGCCCGGCGTACGCAAAAGAATAATTTTTTTTCAATTCAATCATGTCGGTGCCGAAATTCATCAGCGACGCGGGCAGCGCGCTGTTTTTTATCCATTTGTTCCAGTTGTCAATAATTACCTGGTTGTATGCGGGCGTATAAACCCAGACTTTGTTGCCGTCGGTTATAATTGACTGCTCGACGGGTTTTTGCTGGCGGACTACGATTTTACCCGGTTTCTGGAATGATACCGAGCCGCCGCTTTCCTGTTTTTCGCCGGTTAACGTGTATGCTATCTCCTGCGTGAAATCGAATTGCACCGAGGTAATATCTTTGTCCCGCGCTTCCATTCTTGACAGCAACTCGTCGAGCCCTATCTCCTCGCCGGCAAAAATGAAAGAAGAAATAACGCACAATAAAGACAATGCCGCCGTTAATATTTTTATCATTGAGGCGTCCCCTGTGTTGGCGGAAAATTTGCCGCCACGATGTATTCCTCTATCTTGTCGAAATAAATTGTCCAGCGGTTGGTGCCCTCGGGTTTATGAATGAACCCCTTTGTTTCCAGAATGCTCAATATGTTCGTAGCCCGCGCCGATGAACCGAAATGTGCTTTCAGAAGGTCCTGCGAAACGCGCTTGCGTTCCAGCACAAGGTTAAGCGCATCCAGCAGCTCGTCGGAAGATTCGTCGCCTTTCTCGTGCGCGCCGCCGTTGCCGCCCGCGTTTGCGGCTATGTTCTCGTAATGGTTGGGAACGCTTTGTTTTGTTATGAACTCAACCACCCGCTCGGCTTCATTCACCGAAACGAATGCGCCTTGCAGGCGTATCGGGCGGGATTCACCAGGCGGGAAGAACAGCATGTCTCCCTTGCCAAGCAAATCCTCCGCGCCTATCATGTCCAGTATTACGCGCGAGTCCACTTTGGACGTTGTCTGGAATGCAATTCTCGCGGGAAAGTTGGCTTTTATGACGCCCGTAATAACGTCCACCGATGGCCGCTGCGTGGCGAGCACAAGGTGTATTCCCACCGCCCGCGCCATTTGCGCAAGCCGCTGGATGGAATCTTCAACCTCTTTTGAGGCGATAAGCATAAGGTCTGCCAACTCGTCAATAATTACAACGATATAAAACTCTTTTTCCCCGCCGGTCTCGGCCATCTTTTCGTTATATCCCTCGATGTTGCGCACCGCAAACTGGGCGAACTTCTCATAACGTTTTTCCATGACGCGCACAAGTTTTTTAAGCGATTCCGCGGCATCCTTGGGCTGCGTAATTATGCTTACCTTGTCCGGCGTTACTCTCGGGTCATAAAGATGAGGGATACCCTTGTAGATAGGCATCTCAAGCCGCTTCGGGTCTATCAGCATGAATTTTACTTCGTCGGGACGCGCCTTGAAAAGTATAGAGACTATCAACGTGTGAATTCCCACGCTTTTGCCGGAGCCGGTGGCGCCCGCTATTAAAAGATGAGGCATTGGTTTAAGGTCGGCGACGTATGGCGCGCCGTCCGTGGTTCTTCCCAGCGCAAGCGTAAGTATCGAAGATGAGCATGAAAATGAATCGTCGGAAACAATTCCTTTAAGCCCGACCATTGCGCTTTTGTCGTTAGGAACTTCCACGCCAACGGCCGATTTTTCCGGTATAGGCACGATGCGAATTGAAGGCGATTTCATGGCCAGCGAAAGATTCTCGCTTAATGCCGCAACCGATTGCACCTTTATTCCCGGCGCCAGCTCGATGTCGTAACGAGTAACAACGGGGCCGGGTATTATTTCTATTACTTTTGAAGGTATGTCGAAATCGGCAAGCGTTTTGGTAAGCAGATCGGCATTTGCCAGGTGTTCATCTTTTGTTTGCTCGATAAGAGGGGTTTTGGTGCTTGCAAGCAGATCAAAGGGCGGCAAAGTGTACTCAAAATTTACAGCTTTTTCGGCTGCCGGCGGTTTGGAAGCCTGCGACGATACGCCGGCATCGGCGGCCTTCGGAACTATTTTAGGCGCAGCCGGCTGGGTACGCGGGGCGGCCGGGTTGATTATTTTAGGTTCCGTCCTGGTTTTTATCTCGGCAGGCTCCGGTTTCAGTTGCGGCCTGGCGGCGGGTTTGGGGGCATTGTTCTTCAATTGTTCGCGCGCTTCCTGCCATATACGGTAATCATCGGCTATTTTGTGCCAGCTTCCGACGATAAGTGCGCGCAGGGAAAGCCTCACCAGGAAACTTGCCAGGTATAGCGAAAGCCCGGCAGTTATAAACAGCGCAAGGCCGTTGCCGAATAGCCGTCTGAACAAAGGGTTTAGTTTCAGCCCTATCCACCCGCCGAAATTTACCGAGTAAAACATGTTGCCGAATATCGAGAAAAAAGACGAGGCCGAGAGTATCAGCAGAATCTGCACTATCAAATCCAGCCGCCAGTGGACGGCCGCCGGCGGTTTGATGTTTGTCCAGGCTGCCCATGCTGCCAGCAGAGGGATAAGGTATGCGGCCTGTCCGAACATGAGGAATGATATACGGTGAACAGCCTGTCCCACGGCGCCCGCCTGGGACGGCACAAGAAGGCAATAACCGATAAGGAAGGATAGCGCGAAAAGCATCAATCCTCTTATCTCGCGTGAATGATTTTGTTTCTGTTTTTGCTTTGTGCGAACCTTAAAATACATAAATGTGGGTTAACGTCATTGCCCCAGGGAAATCCTGCATGTATGTTTCAATTGGGTGATTTCGATTTTATTTTCGCGGGCAAGCCATCCGAGTGCAAGATGCAACTGGCTGTTGGAGATTCCGAGCGCGGATTTCAGTTTCAGGGTGGTTGCCGGCCCGTTTGTGTTCAGATAATTCCACACGAGTCCGGCTGTCATTCCGATGGTTTCCTGCATCCTGGTTACGCTTTTTCAACCATGAATAGATCCTGGCCGGAAACTATCGGTTTCCCGTTTTCAACCAGTATCTTTACGATCTTCATGCGGTAGTCCGCCTTGATTTCGTTCATCACTTTCATGGCTTCTACAATGCACAGTGTTTTTCCCTGGCTGACCACGTCGCCTTCCTTGACGAAAGACGGGGCTGTCGGGGACGACGCCTGGTAAAACACCCCGATAATAGGCGATTTTACGGTCGGCCCGCCGGCAGCAGGAGCCGGCGAAACGGGCGCGGCAGCCGGAGCCGCCGCTTGTGCCACAGGCACATTTATAACCGCGGGCGCGGCCGTTTTACTTTTTCTTTTTATATAAAGATAGAAGTCTTTTTCCTTGATCTCCAGCTCATCAAGGTGTTCGCTTGTCATAAGTTCATATAACGCGCTGACCCTGTCTTTTATAGAAACATCAACAGTCTTACCGCCGGCCGTTTCTTTCATTTTAAAAATCTCCATTGTGTCATTGCGAGGAGCCCTGGCGACGAAGCAATCTCGTCGTTTTGATACGAAACAGCGAGATTGCTTCGCTTCGCTCGCAATGACAGTACTTGGGCATTCATTGCATAACTTCGCTTATTTATTCAGGTTCAATACGGCTTTACGGCTTAGGTTTACCCTGCCCTGGGTGTCAATTTCGACAACCTTTACGGTTACTTCGTCTCCCTCGGAGACAACGTCTTCCACTTTCTTGACGTGGCTTTCGGCAAGCTGGGAAATATGAACAAGGCCTTCCTTGCCGGGCAGAATTTCGACGAAAGCGCCGAAATTCAATATGCGGGTTACCTTGCCTTTGTACACCTTGCCTACTTCAACGTCGGCGGTATAGTACTCCACCATCTGGCGGCAAAGGTCAACCGCATCTTTCTTGGGGCTTGAGATGAAAACGCGGCCGTCATCTTCTATGGAAACTTCGGCTCCGGTTTCTTCCTGTATGCGGCGGATGTTCTTGCCTCCCGGGCCTATCAGTTCACCGATCTTCGATTGAGGTATTGTGAGCGTTACCATGCGCGGAGCATATGCCGAGAGATCCGCTTTAGGCAGCGATATCGCCTGATTCATAATGTCGAGTATCGTGAGGCGCGCTGTGCGTGCGCTTTCAAGCGCTTCGGCCAAAATGTCTGTAGTCAGTCCCGTTACTTTTATGTCCATTTGCAGCGCCGTAATTCCCTTGCGGGTGCCGGCGACTTTGAAGTCCATGTCTCCGAGATGATCTTCCATACCCATAATGTCGGTAAGTATTGCGTAATCGTTGCCTTCTTTTATAAGTCCCATCGCAACGCCTGCGCACGAGGATTTCATCGGAACGCCGGCGTCAAACAATGCCAGCGAGCCTCCGCAAACCGTGGCCATGGAGGATGAACCGTTGGATTCGAGAACGTCTGAAACTATGCGTACTGCGTAAGGGAATTCCTCTATCGAAGGAAGCAAAGGGGTCAGAGACCTTTTTGCCAGTGCGCCGTGGCCTATTTCCCTTCTTCCGGGTGAACGCTCGGGTTTTGCTTCGCCCGTTGCGAAACCGGGGAAATTATAGTGAAGCATAAAACGCTCTTTGTATTCGCCCGCAAGCTCATCCATTATCTGCATATCGTCGGGGCTTCCAAGCGTAACCGTGGCAAGAGCCTGTGTCTGGCCTCTGGTGAAGAGTCCCGAGCCGTGAGCGCGCGGCAACAACGTCGTTTCACAATCTATCCGGCGTATTTCATCGAATTTGCGGCCGTCGGAGCGCAGCTTTTTACCCAGGATAAGCGCGCGCGCTTTACGGTAGAATATGTCTTCAAGCTGGGCTGAAATTTTACCTTCCTGCTCCGGGAATTTTTCCTTCAGCGCCGCCTTGACTTCTTTCTTCAGGGCGTACCATGCATCCTCGCGCTCTTTTTTGGGCGCAATCGAAACTATCTGTTCCGCCTTCGCTTCCGCCATCTCTTTTACGGCGGAAACAAGGTTCTGGTCTGTTTCTACCGGGGCAAGCTGTATTTTCGGTGTTTTCGGCAACGTTAACTGGAAAGCGCATATCTTTTTTATTTCAGTGTGCGCAAACGAAAGGGCTTCAAGTATCTCGGATTCCGATACTTCCTGCGAACCGGATTCAACCATGGCTAACCCTTCGGCAGTGCCGCTGACAACAAGGTCGAGCGTAGAGCCTTTGCGTTCGGTGGCTGTAGGGTTGATTACAAGCTGGCCGCCGATTTTACCTACGCGCACAGCTGCGATAGGCGTGTTGTAGGGTATGTCGGAAATCATGAGCGCGATCGAGGCGCCCATTATGCTGGGGATGTCAGCTTCATTCTCGTTGTCGGTTGACAGGAGTATTGAAATAACCTGTGTCTCGTTATTCCAGTTTTCAGGGAAGAGGGGGCGGATGCTGCGGTCAATGAGGCGGCTGGTCAGAATCTCTTTTTCTCTGGGACGGCCTTCGCGCTTAAAAAAGCCGCCGGGTATTTTTCCTGCGGCATAAGTGCGCTCGCGAAAATCAACCGTGAGAGGCAGGAAGTCTATGCCCGTCTTAGGTTCTCTTGATGCTACGGTTGTAACGAGTATTACCGTGTCGCCCACCCGTATCCTGCATGAGCCGCCTGCCTGCTTGGCAAGCGATCCCATATCTATCTCAAACGTCTTTCCGCCGATTTCCAACTTGTAACTTGTTTTTTCCACGATGTTCTCCTTTTTGCGCATGCATCCATCGTGGCTAATACAAAAGATCCAGGAGGCCGCCGCAATGCGGAAGTTTCCTGCATCCTTTGTATGCCCCGACAAATGAAGCGCGTACTGCTTTTTATTTTCTTAAGTCAAGCTTTTCAATTACTTCTTTATATTTGTTCCGGTTATTCTTTTTAAGGTAATCAAGCAGGCGGCGGCGATGGCCTATCATTTTGAGAAAGCCGTCCCTGGACGCAAAATCCTTCGGGAACTTCTTAAAATGTTCTCCGAGGTAGTTAATCCGCTTGGTTAATAAGGCAACCTGCACGTCCGGCGAACCGGTATCCGTCGCATGAATCTTGAAGTTCTCGATAACTGATTTTTTGCTGGCTTCCATTGTCTGTCTCCTCTTATTATTACGCCCTTTTGTCGTAATATTGATTACTTTTTTATATCGGAAAAATACGACTCATGATAGCATATTTAAACTTAAAAGTAAAATTACGAATTGATGTTACGCAGCGTGTCATTGCGAGAAGCTTGGCGACGAAGCAATCTCGTCGTTTTGATACGAAACAGCAAGATTGCTTCGCTTCGTTCGCAATGACAGCAGCTTTGGCATTTCTTGCGTAACATCAGTTACAAATTGAAGAACTTCACGGCTTTTTGGACGTCTTTTTTTATCTGGTCTTGCAGTTTTTTCATGGAATCGAAGCGTTTTTCGTTTCGTAGTTTGTGGCAGAGGCGCAAGGTTGTTTTCCGTGACGGCCATTGGCCGTTAAAACCAGGGATATGCGCCTCTATGGCCAGCGAGCCTTCGGGAAAGAAAGTGGGGCGCTCGCCGATGTTTACTACCGCGGGCAGCATGGTATGCCCAGAGCTTATCCATGTGCAATAAACGCCCAATGGAAGCAATTTCTCCGGCCGGACGCCGATGTTTATGGTCGGGAATCCCATTCTTGTGGCTATTCCCCGTCCGCGCTCCGGCATACCCTCGATATAGTAGAAGCCGCCCAGGAGCGCGTTTGCATCGTCAATTTTGCCTTTGCGCAATAATTCCCTTATACGGGAAGACGATATTACACCGTGTCCGGCATGCAAGGGGTTTACAACGTGTATGGCGATCCCGTTTTTTCTGCCCATCTCAGCAAGCCAGCCGACCGTTCCTTTTCTTCCGTGGCCGAGCGCAAAATCCTCCCCGACTATAAAAGAACGCGTGTTAAGCCGGCGTCGTATAAATGTATGAAAAAAAACGTCCGCGGGCTGGCTTATTATTGACGAGCTGTTCGGAAGCAGGATTATCTCGTCAGCCGGCAGCTCGGAAAGCAGCGTAAGTTTTTCCTCCGGCGTGCTGAGGACCCCGGTTACGGGGCGGACGGGGCTTTCGAACGCCACTATTATGGTGGAAAGGCCGTTGGTTTTTCCCTCACGGAACAGGCGTGAAAAAATATGCCTGTGTCCCCTGTGTATTCCATCAAAAGTGCCGAGAGCTACCGCCGAAGGTTTCATGATATTGCGATCATTTCCTGTAGTTTTTCCATGGAATATGCTTGTTCAATAAGTATGTCACGGGACGTTTTGCCCGTAAACGCATCCCTCAGCGCCGTTGCGCTGGTGAAAGCGCCGACTGAAGTGCGGCAAAGGTATTCCACGGTTGCGCCGCATCCAAGCTTTGCGCCTATATCTTCTCCGAGGGTTCGTATGTATGTCCCGCGCGAACATTCTACGATAAGCTCAAGGATATATTTCCCCGGTTGCTCTTCCTTGCATGAGACAACATCCATGCGATATATAGTTACCGTTCTCGGCGCGCGAATAACTTCGCGCCCCTGCCTGGCAATCTCGTATAGTTTCATGCCGCCGTATTTAAGCGCCGAGTACATTGGCGGGATCTGCTGTATATCGCCGGTGAAGTGCCGCAAAACGTTGGCTATCTCATGGCCGGTGAACACCCTTGCCGGTTTCCGGGCGATAATTTTGCCGGTAATATCGCCCGAATCGGTAACCGTGCCGAGAAGAAAACGAACGTGATAAGTTTTTCTCAATTGCATGAATGCCTGCTGCATTTTAGTCGCCCTGCCAAAGACGATTAGTAACACACCTTCCGCGAGCGGGTCCAGAGTGCCGCAATGGCCGGCTTTTTTTACGTCAAGTATTCGTTTGGCTTGTTTTACTACGCCGAAGGAAGATATGCTGGAAGGTTTGTAAATATTCAGTAAACCTGAAGCGTCCTGGATCATTTTACTCTGACGGCCAGTCCGGTTAACAGGAGTTTAACGGCACAAGGTATAACCTGCTTTTTAGCGGAGATTATCGTTCCCTGTACCGTGCAGCCGGCGGCATTTTTATGCCCCCCGCCGCCGAACAGGCGCGCAAGCTGGTTAACGTCGTGCCGGTTGCGGGAACGAAAACTTACCTTGACTTCATTTTTCGAGTTTTCGATTTCCCTGAAAAGTATTCCTATTTTGATGCCGGGCATCATCATGCAGTAGTTGATAATGTCTTCCGTGTCCATTGCGCTGGCGCCGGATGCGCGGTACATATCCTGCGTTACTTCGAGATAGGCGATGGTTCCTTCTTCTGTAACGTTAAGGGTTGAAAGCGCAAGGGAAAGCAGTTTTAAAGAGACAAGCGACTTGGTGGCATAGATCTTATCATAAATCTCAAATGGTTTGACACCGGCTTCTATAAGATGCGCCGCCATCAGCATGGCATCGGGAGAGGTATTGGCATGTTGGAATTTTCCAGTATCAGTAACAAGGCCGATGTAAAGATTTTGCGCCTCGGCGCGGCTTATCGGCAGTTTCATGTGCTTAAAAAGGTAAAAAATCTGTTCAGCGCTTGACGATGCGCCGGGGTCAAGATAATTTATGTGGCCGAAGTTGGTGGAAGTTGCGTGGTGGTCAATATTTATGAAGGTTTTTGCCTGGGTGCTGTCAATAAGATTGCCCATACGCTCAAGCGCCGACGACTCGAGTATTATTGCGCAATCGAATGTGCCGGTTACTTTCGGTGTGATCGTTATGGAACGTATTGACGGCAGAAACCGGAGATACTCCGGTATCGGTTCTTTGGAAAACAGTTTGGCTTTTTTACCCAGCCTGTGCAACAGTGACCCGAGAGCAAGCGCCGAGCCTATCGTGTCGCCATCGGGTTTAAGATGGCCTGCGACAAAAAATGTCGAATGTTTTTTGATGGCGGATGCTATCAGTGAGAGAGATTTCTTATCAGCTGGCATATTCTTATTCCATGTCTCATTAGCGTTTTGAAGTTATCGTCGTCATTGCGAGCCCAAAGGGCGCGGCAATCTCGCTTTTTATAAGAAGCAACGTCGAGATTGCTTCGCTCTCGCTCGCGATGACCCAAAGACTGCTAAAGAGGCGCCTTATTTCTTTTCAGGAGCATCTTCCTTCGGGGCGGTTTCCTCCGCGGGAGGCTCTTCGATTTTGATTTTTTCAAGAATTTCGAAAACCCTGCTTGCTTTTTCCGGAGTTTCGTCGTATTCAAAATTGATTACAGGTGTGCGGCGCAGGTTAAGCCGGATTGCTACCATGTGCCGGATTTCGGACAGGGATTCCTTCAAAATCTTGTGGCTCTGCGCGATTTCATCGTCAGAACCTATGACGGAATAAAAGACCCGTGCATTTTGCAGGTCGTCGGACAACTTTACTCCGGTTATGGTAATGAAACCCATCCCGCCCTTCTCCTGCATTTCCAGCATGAGTTTTGATATTTCCTGTTGTAAAAGTTCCGCAACCCTTACGGAGCGTCTATATCCTTGCATAGTTGATTATTCCAGTTTCCGCGCCACTTTTTCCTGGCTGAAAAATTCAAGCAGATCGCCTACTCTCGTGTCGCTGAAATTTTCCAGGCTTATTCCGCATTCGTAACCCTTTTCCACTTCGCGCGCGTCTTCCTTAAAGCGTTTAAGGGAACCGACAGTGCCTTCGTAAACTATTATGTTGTCTCGTACCAGGCGAACCTTGCCGCCCCTTACCGCCTTGCCCTCGGTTACCATGCAGCCGGCCACGGTACCTGCCTTGGTCACCTTGAACACCTGGCGAACCTGGGCTTTGCCGGTGGCCGTTTCTTTTACCTCGGGTTCAAGCAGGCCTTCCATGGCGGCGCGTACGTCCGCGATGATGTCATATATTATGCGATATATACGTATGCTTACGCCTTCGTGATCCGCCAGTTTTTTGATGTTAGAGTCCGGGCTTAAATTAAACCCTATAATCAGCGCATCGGAAGCCGCGGCCAGGGTAACGTCGGATTCGGTTATGCCGCCCACGCCGCTATGTATGATTTTAAGGTTTATCTCGTGCGTTGACAGGCGTTCAAGCGAATCCTGCAATGCGCCCAGAGAACCATGCACGTCGGTTTTAATTATTATGCGCAGTTCCCGCACTTTGCCTGCGCTTATATCTTCAAGCGTAAGGTGATGGCGGGGCCTGAGTTGTTCGTCGCGGGCGCGAATCTGGCGGGCAATCGCTATGTCGCGTGCCTGGCGCTCGTCCGCAACAACTATGAACTGGTCGCCGGCCTGCGGCGGCGTGGTTACGCCCAGTATTTCAACGGGTGTGCTTGGCGGCGCGTCTATAAGGCGGCGGTTATGTTCATCAAGCATGGCGCGTATTTTGCCGGACGTTGTGCCTGCCACGAAATTGTCGCCGACACGAAGCGTGCCGCTTTGCACCAGTATTGTCGCCACCGGCCCGCGTTTGGGGTCAAGTTTTGCCTCGATGACCACTCCGCGCGCCGTGCGGTCGGGATTGGCTTTCAGCTCCATGATCTCGGCTTTCAGCAGTATCATTTCCAGAAGATGGTCAATGTTTATGTTATTCCTTGCGGAAACCTCAACCATTATGGTATCGCCGCCCCACTCTTCGGGCATGAGATTATATTTGGATAACTCTTGTTTTACACCCTGCGGGTTTGCAGTCGGAAGGTCTATCTTGTTAATGGCAACTATTATGGGAACGCTTGCGGCACGGGCATGGTCTATTGCTTCAACCGTTTGCGGCATTACGCCATCGGCGGCCGAAACAACCAGCACCACTATGTCCGTGGCTTTTGCGCCGCGCGAACGCATGGCGGTAAAGGCTTCGTGTCCCGGGGTATCAAGGAACGCGATCGAACCCCTGGGTGTCTTAACTTTATAAGCGCCTATATGCTGGGTTATGCCGCCCGCTTCTCCTTCCGTTATGCGGCTCTTCCTTACGGCGTCGAGAAGCGAGGTTTTACCGTGGTCAACGTGTCCCATGATGGTAACTACCGGCGGGCGTTCTTTTAGTTTTGCAGGATCAACTTTTTCATCTGCCAGTTCGGTTTCGATATACAA
>MGVF01000068.1 GCA_001800355.1 Elusimicrobia bacterium RIFOXYA2_FULL_50_26 | reverse complement strand
CCTCTTTGAGTTCCGCCGTAGAGGTTTTCAACTCCAGGGTTTCAGACTCGCCTTTTTCCACGATTTCTTTTAATTCTTCCGGTGTCACCCTTATGCCTTTTCTATATCGCGTCAATCAATCCTGGAAAGTATTTCCGGGATATGCGCTTCCATGCCTATGGCCATGATGTGGACGCCGTGCGAGATTTTTTTCAGTTCGCGGATGGTTTCGGCGCATATGGCGATGCCTTCCTTCAGCTGGTCGGGGGCGGCCTCTACGCGCCGGGCAACTTCGTCGGGGATTGTTATGCCGGGTATGCTGCGAAGAAAATTTACGAACGATGCGGATTTAAGAAGAGCCACGCCCGGGATAATTTTTGCCGGAATGTGTTTAATCCTGCCGGCAAAAATGCTGTACTGATCAATATCGAACACCGGCTGGGTTTGAAAAAAAACAGCCCCGGCGCTGGCCTTCTTTTCCATCATCATGATCTGCAAATCGGCATTGTCGCTGGCCGGGTTTACCACCGCTCCTATATTGAAACAAGGTTTGCCTTCAAGCTTTTTACCCGCCATGTCCACGCCCTGCTCCAGCAAACGGGCAGCGGAAATAAGCTGAACCGTGTCCAGGTCATAGACGGGTTTTGCCCCCCTGTTCTCACTGTTACGGGGGTGGTCGCCGCTCAATATGAGTATATTTTCAATACCCAGCGCCGATGCGCTTAAAAGATCCGATTGCAGCGCGATACGGTTGCGGTCGCGGCATGTCATTTGCAGTACAGTCTCGTGCCCGCGCTCTTTAAGCAGCCTGCAAACCGCAAGCGAACCGAGCCTCATGGATGCGCGCTGGTTATCCGTAACGTTTATGGCATCTACCGCGCCTTGAAGCATACGGGCCTTCTCCATAAGAGCAGAAACATCCGTTCCCTTCGGCGGTAAAAGCTCGACAGTTATTACAAATTTATTATCGTCTAATTTCCGTTTAAATGTATTCATTTTTTAACAGGCGGGGTTATCCGTCCGGGCTTTACTACGGTGCGCGCCGGAACAAATATTTTTAGAATGTTTTTATCGGACGGATTATTTTTAATTTTTTCGGCTATCAGAATCCAGGCGCAGTCATTATCCCTGTCAACCTCGCATTTGCCGCTGACAGCTCCGCCGCACGGGCCGTTAACGAGGCCTTTGGCGCACCGCGTTACAGGGCATATACCACCCGTTTTGCCAAGTATGCAATCGCCGCATAATGAACAGTACTCATGATACAGGCCTATCCGTTCCGTGGTGCCTGTAAAAACCGGGTTCAAGGCCGGGTAGACAACCAGGGAAACCGCTTTTTCAACCGCCTGTACGCCGGCGCCGCAGGCAAGCACCAGCACGGCATCGTCTGCGCAGGCGGCGATTTCTTTTAAATCCTTGCGCGCAACGCGGATATCGCACGGCGTATCAAGAATCTTGCGGCCGGAAATCGTTTTGCCTTCCTTTTCCAACTCGGCGGCCATAAGATTTACGGCCTCTTCGCCGCCGGTACGGCACTTTGTGGCGCAGGCGGCGCAACCGACGATAAAAATATTTTTATGCCGGGAAAGCAGCTCAAGTATTTCGGGAAACGGTTTTTGAGTGGTGATTATCATGGAGTGATTTTAGAGATGGCTTTTTCCATACCCTGGTCCAGCGCGGCTTCAACTATCGTAACGGCCTTATCTATCATCATGGTAACAGTTTCCTGCTCGGAACGCGGAAACGTTGATAGCACGAACTGCGCGGTATCGGTTTCTCCGGCCACCGGGCCTGTGCCCAGGCGCAGGCGCGGGACGGCATCCGTGCCGCAGTGCGCTATTACCGACGAGAGCCCGTTATGCCCGCCGGCTGATCCTGAGTTTCGCAGGCGCAATTTACCGAGCGGCAAAGAAAAATCATCCAGGACGACGATGATCTCACCCGGGAGTATATTGTGGTAAGCCAGGTACTCCAATAACGGCTGCCCGGAGTTATTCATGTATGTTTGCGGCTTAAAAAGCTGCGCGCGGCCGGCATCGGCGGACGATGCCGCCAGCGCCACGCCCTTCCAATTTTTCCATGAACAACCCCAGCGCCGCGCCAATTCATCGGCCACCCTGAATCCCAGGTTATGCCTGGTAAGAGCATATTTATCCCCGGGATTACCCAGGCCGACGATGAGCTTAAGCATCTTTTATTTTTTCGCTTCAGCGGCCTTCGGTTCGGCTTTCTTATCCTTGCCGGCGGCGGGAGCGGCTTCGCCTTCCTCTTTTTCCTTCTTGCCTTTGCTTATAACCTCAGGTTCGGCGGCGGCACCGACAGCGGCAACAGCGGCCCCGGCGGCGGGAGCTTCCTCAAGTTCGGTAGGAGCAACTATGCTCAGGATAATCGCCTGGGGATCGCTCGTTACCTCAACACCTTCTACCGGAGCAAGATCTTTTACGAGTACTGAATGATTTACTTCAAGCCTGGACACGTCTACCGTTATAAAATCCGGTATATCCATGGGCAGGCAACGCACGTGAACTTCGCGCAAAAGATGTTCAAGTATACCGCCTCCGACTTTAACGCCCGGAGCCTCGCCTGTTATACGAAGAGGAACGTTTACAACTATCTTATCTTTCAGCGATACCGCCTGGAAATCCACGTGTATCGGCGTTTGTTTGATAATATCACGCTGCACTTCCTTGACGATAGCGGTCTTGTTTTCATTGGTGAATTTCAAATTTACCAGCACGTTGCCGCCGCCATGTTCGTGCATGAGCTTCTCGAATTGCTTTAAATTGACAATCAAAGACATTGCCTTTTCACCCACGCCGTAAAACGTGCCCGGCACTTTACCTTCGTTTCTAATGGACTTCAGATGATTCTTTGTAGCAACGGTACGCAGTTCCGCATCCAGAATTACTTCCTTCATGATATATCTCCTTTTGGTTTGATATCAAACGAACAACGCGCTGATTGATTCGTCATTATATATGCGTTTTATCGCTTCGGCAAGAAGCGAAGAAACCGAAAGAACCGTAACCTTTTCCGATGTGTTCCCGAACGGTATGGAATCGGTTATGATAAGCTCCTCAAGACATGATTCGTTGATTTTCCTGCACGCAGCGCCTGAAAGAACGCCGTGGGATATTGCGGCGATAACTTTTGCCGCGCCCTGGCCTTTTATCGCGGCCGCAACCTTTACCAGCGTGCCGGCCGTATCCACTATATCGTCAAGTATGATGGCGGTTTTTCCCTTAACCTCGCCTATTACGTTCATAATGTCGGCCTCGTTCGCGCGGGGACGGCGTTTATCAACGATAACAAGGTCGGCGTTCAGCCGTTTGGCAAACGCACGTGCGCGCTCAACACCGCCCGCATCCGGGGAAACTATGGTCAGGTCCGGAAGATTTTTTTTGCGTATGTAATCAAGAAACACCGGCATCGCGTAGAGATGGTCAACCGGTATGTCGAAAAAACCCTGTATCTGGCTGGCATGAAGATCCATTGCAAGCACGCGGCTTACGCCGGACGCGACGACAAGGTTTGCCACAAGCTTCGAGGTAATTGGGACGCGCGGCTCGGCCTTGCGGTCCTGCCTGCCGTAACCGTAATAAGGAATTACGGCCGTAACGCGCCGCGACGAGGCGCGCCTTAACGCATCGTTTATAACCAACAGCTCCATAACGCTTTCGTTGACGGGCGGGCACGTGGGCTGGATAACGAAACAATCGGCGCCGCGCACGTTGTCTTCGATTTTTACCTGCGTTTCACCGTCGCTGAAACGCGACACCCTGGCGTTCCCGAGTTCGATACCCATGTGTTTTGCAATTTTCTCCGCAAGCGGCCGGTTTGCATTTCCCGAAAAGATTTTCAGTTTCATGTCTTCCTCGCAATATAAATTTAAATCTTTTTTCTCGTTTTATTAACCTGGCGCGCGCGCGCTATGGCAAGCATACGCGGCGGCACATCGTCGGTTATAGTCGAACCGGCTCCCAATATGGCATCGCGCCCCACCCTGACCGGGGCAACGAGGTTTACATTAGATCCCACGAACACGCGGTCGTCAATTACGGTTTCATTCTTGTGGAATCCGTCATAGTTACACGTAATTGTGCCGGCGCCAATGTTAACGCCTTTGCCGATCTTTGAATCACCGACATATGACAGATGATTAATCTTGCTGCCGGCTCCTATAACTGATTTTTTCACTTCGCTGAAATTGCCGACTTTTACGGCTTCACCCAGTTTTGTGCCGGGGCGCAGGTGGCTGAAAGGCCCTATTTTTGCCCCGGCGGCCACGATGGAATCATATATATATGAGCTGCGAACTTCAACCGAATCGCCTATAACGGAATTGCGGATAAAACTGCCAGGGCCTATCGCACAGCCCTCGCCAATAACGGTGGCGCCTTCTATTATTGTATCGGGATATATAACCGTGTCGCGCCCTATCTTTGCGTCAAAAGAAACGGAAACCGTGGCCGGGTTTATCACGGTAACGCCTGAAAGCATCAATTTCTCCAGCGCCCGCTGCCGCGCGACATTTTCGGCGCCGGCAAGGTCAAGCCGGGTATTGACGCCCAGCGTCTCGTCCACCGACGGGATGCAACAGGCGTCCGTGCGGCAACCTTGAGCGTTCAATATTTCAATGGCATCGGTAAGATAGTATTCCTTTTTTTTGTTATCCGGGCGTATTTTTTTAAGAACGCTCCAGATTAACGGGCTTGAGAAACAATATATCCCGCTGTTAATCTCGGTAATTTTCTTCTGGCTATCGTCGGCATCTTTTTCTTCCACAATCCCCGCCACCATGCCTGATCCGGCACGGCATATCCTGCCATAACCGAAAGGATTACTCATTCCCGCCGAAAGGATCGTGGCGCTATTTTTACATTTGCGGTGATGCGCGTACAAGTTTTTGAGCGTTGCCCCGGATATAAGAGGCGTATCGCCGCATAGCACAAGTATATCGCCCTGGAAATTTTTCAAAGCCCCGGCCGCCTGGGCGAGCGCATGCCCCGAACCGAACTGTTGCTTTTGTTCGACGAAAGTTATCGCATCATCTTTAAGCGCCTGCCTTACCTCTTCCGCGCGATGGCCTATCACCACGCAAACACGGGCAGGTTTAAGCGTGTCAACGCTCGAAAGCACCCAGCGCAAAAGCGGCCTTCCCAGCAGCGAATGCAAAACCTTGGGCATCGCCGACTTCATCCGCGTCCCCTCCCCCGCCGCCAATATAACAACCGCCAGTTTATTGTTCATTGTAAAAATTCCCCCTCTATTCTATCCTTGCGCTTATAAATAAGTTCCTTCTCCACGCCGGGGAGAAGGGCAGGATGAGGGGGAATCTGCCGGGAACAGAACCTTTAGTTCCCCCTCACCTTAATCCTCTCCCCGAAGGGGAGAGGAAACTAATCTCAGACTTATGTATAATGACAAGCTATTCTATCCTCCGGGGCAAGGATTCGAACCTTGACAAAGGGATCCAAATTCCCTTGTGCTGCCGTTACACCACCCCGGAATGTAAAAATTCCAAACAGCAAATCCCAAATCCCAAAAAACGGATGGCCATGGCCATTTTTGTTATTTGGTGCTTGCGTTTTGGAATTTTATTATTAGCGACTATTTATGCCTCGGCTACGGCTTTTTTCAGCTTATCGTCGTAAGCGCCCAGAACTTTTCGCTCAAGCGCACTCCTGAAATCGTTTGTTATGGGGTGCGCAATGTCCTTAAACGTGCCGTCGTTCTTTTTACGCGACGGCATGCACACCATCAGTCCCCGTTCGCCCTTCACAATGCGGATGTTATGCACTACGAACGCATCGTCGAAGGTAACCGCCGCATACGCCTTTAGACGCTCTTCATCCTTGGTAAAAATACGCACCTCGGTGATGTCCATCGCTCCTCCCGTAATCCAGGCCAGCTTGGTATAATAAAACCCCGTTACCGGGATCTTACCGTTTGAACCGGATATATCTTCCACGGATATTTCTTGAGCTGCGACTTAATCTCTTCACCCCGTTGAAGAGACGGCACAACGGCAAATACCGTGGAACCGGAACCAGACATGAGTGTAGGGCAGCCGAAGGATTTTAACACGTCCCTGGCGTGCCTTACCATGCGGAATTCCGGCAAAACGACTTCTTCCAGGCGATTAAACATATACCGGCTCCATACATCTGGCACGGAACCGGTTTCGAGCAGGTTTTTTATTTTAGTAATTTTTCGCTTCCTTGTCAACGGCAACTTGAGCTTGCGGTACACATCCGCGGTAGGAACTCCGAATCCGGGGTAAACCAACAGGTAGGAAGCAGGCAATACGTTCTTGACAAGCTCAAGGCATTCCCCTATGCCTGTGCCGAGGACTGTTCCGCCTTTAAGAAAAAACGGCACGTCCGCCCCGAGCTGCACCGCCAACTCAGAAAGCGCGGTGTCGGTAACATCAAGCCCCCATAGCTTGCGGAGGCCCTTAAGAACAGCAGCCGCGTCGGATGAGCCACCGCCAAGCCCGGCGCCCATCGGGATACGCTTTTGAAGATGTATCTCCGCCCCGGCTTTTACACCGTTTTTATCGCGCAATAAAACGGCCGCGCGCAATGCCAGGTTGGTTTCATCACACGGCAAATCCTTATCGTCGCAGGTAAGCGTCAATGCGCTTTTTTTCGGTTCAAAGGCGAGAGTATCGTATAAACTTACCGTCTGAAAAATTGTTTCCAGCGTATGGTAACCGTCCGGCCGGCGCCCGGTTATCTCAAGATAGATGTTAATTTTGGCTGGGGCAAGAAATTTCATGATAAAGGACGCTCAGGGTTTGACGGCATCAAAGGTATTTTCGGCCATGGTTTCATTTATTACGACATTGCGCAGCGTTACATTAACACGGATTTTTTTCCCGGGCAGAAGCACTTCGATTTCGGAAGGCAGGTACAAACCTTCATTGAGCACGTGCTTCTTAAAAGAAACTGTCAACTGATCGTCTACCTTGTATCTGCGAACAGTGCCGCTGGTTGAATCTATCAGCATTGATTTATCGCCGGCGTAATAATAGAAAAGGTCGCCGCTGACTTTAGAGCTTACCGTCTCATCGTCAAATTCCTCGAGGATGGAAGCATTAAGGTAATTCTTTATCCCGTCAAACACCTGCCTGCTCAGCGGGCTTATATCGGAGTCCAGCGCCCGCGGATAAACGTTAAACTCGTCCTTATTCTGCAAAAATACTATGCGCGGGGCAAGAAAACTTCCCAGCAGTTCAAGGCGCCACTCCGCCGGCCTGCGGTACTGCAAAGTGCCCAGTGAACTTACCGAGGCGACATTATGACGGCCGGTAACGGTTACGTGCGCCTTCAATGACGAAATCTGTATAAGGTTGCCAACCGCCCGCTTCAGCGCCTTTCGCTGTAACGTTTTTGGAAGCACCAGCTTGCGCACCTTGTTTATCTTCTTCTTTAACGATCTGCTTTGGGGGTCGAGATCCAATGCCTTAAGGTATGCATCCCATGCGTTGGATGTGTTATTGAGCGCCATGCGCACGTCGCCGAGGTGTTCCCAGACTACGGGGTCGGAGACCTTTTCCACGGCACGCTGCAGTTCCTTCTCGGATTCCTCGTAGCGACCCTTGCGGTATAACAGCCATCCCAGCGAATCTATGAATGCGCCGTTTTCAGGGTCAAGTTCGAGCGCCCTGCGTATAAGGCTGTCGGCTTCTTCCAGATTCATATTGCGGTCCGCGTATGAATAACCCAGGTAATTGAGCGCGGTGGCATTTTTAGGATTAAGAGCTATGGCCTTGTTAAAATATTCAATCGCGCGCGGGAATTTTTTCCACCGCTCGTATAGAATGCCGAGGTTGAAATATACCTCTTCAAACACGGGCTTTAGTTCAAGCGCGCGCATGAAATTTTTCTCCGCGTCGCGGTATTTTTTCAGGTCGTAATTTGCAAGCCCCAATAGATAATTGGCCTGGGCGTTGTCAGGTTCAAGCTCCACAACTTTTTCAAGGCAGGCCAGCGCCTTGTCATTATTTTTAAGCATTGAGTAGTAGTAGCTTAACCTTGTCAACACGCTTACATTCTTTTCATGCCTGCTGACCTGCTCGAAATAGCGCGCCGCGACAGCCCAATCCTTCCTTCCCTCGGCCAGCAGCCCCAGCCACAGCGAAACCGCGCTGTCATCCGGGTTTATTTTCTGCGCCCGCAAAAAAATCTCTTCGGATGCGGCGTAGTTTTTAAGCCTGTAATACAGCCCGCCGACATACATCAAAAGCGTCATGTTCTGCGGGTCAAGCTGAAGGGAACGTTCATACTGCTGAACCGCGGCGACGAATTTTCCCTCTTTTTCATAAATCTGTGCGATTGAAATATATGCTTCTATGCTCTCCGGCCTCAGCGAGATTACCTTCGAAAATGCTTCCCGCGCCTTCTCCAGCTTACCCAGCTTTTCACAGGCGATCGCAAACTGGTAGTATCCTTCCGCCGATGCCGGCTCGCGCGTGACGAACTGCTGCCAGTATTCCACGGCCTTCTGCGGATCGTCCCCGGCGCTGCATGCCGCAAGGTATACAAGGGCAGTCTCATTATCCGGATCAAGAACCAGCGCCTTTTCCCAGGCAGCCCGCGCCTCGGCCGTCTTTCCCGCCATGAGGTAAAACCCGCCCAGGAACATCTGGTTATCTATATTCTTTTCCGATACGCTTCCGAGTTTCTCGGCAGCCTGTAATGATTTTTCAGGCTCTCCCAGTTGCCAGTATGCAAGCGTCAAATCCCTGTAGACGGCCATTGCATCGCCGTCAAGCTGAATAACACGCTCGTATTCCCTTACTGCGTCCTTAAGTTCGCCGGAACGGCTGGCCAGAAGCCCCCGCAAATATGAACGGTACGCCTCACCCTGTACGGCGGCGGATGAAAACGCCGGCAGGCAGGATATGAAAATAACGGCAATACATATATGTTTAAAATGATTTTGTCTCAATTTTTTTCTCCATTAATATGGCATCCTCGCTGCCGTAATAACGCGGTCTGGAGCCTGTGCGCAAAAAACCCGCCGCAGTGTATAATCCCTGCGCCGCAATGTTGCTTTTGCGCACTTCAAGCAATATGCGGTCTACCTTGTATTTAAGCATATCTTCGATGAGGTAATCGAGAATGCGGCGGCCTACTTGCCGCGAACGCATGGAGGGGTGAACGGCCAGGTTTACTATGTGAGCCTCGTCGTGGATACACCAGTAGCCGCCGTACCCGATAACCGCCGAATCAGCGAGTACGACGAAGAAATGGGAAACCATGAGCGCTATCTCGCGCTCGAACATCTCCACCGACCAGGGTGAAGGAAATGAAACTTTTTCAATTTCCATCACCTCGCGTAGGTGCTCTTTCTGCAAAGGCAAAAAAGTTATTGATGCCTGCACAAGTCATAGTCTAGCAAATAATCATTATTTGTTCAATGCGGGCTTTTTTACCGCGCATAAATCCGCGGCGGTTTTTATTGCTTCTATCATGGGCAGGGGGTCGGCCAGGTTTTTGCCGGCTATGTCCGGGGCGGTGCCGTGGCCGGGAGATGTGCGAACAAACGGCAGGCCTACGGTTATGTTTACGATTTTATCGGGAGCCAGGCACTTCAGGGGTATCATAGCCTGGTCGTGATACATTGTAATGAGCGCGTCCAACCTGCCTTCGCTCATTTTGCGCCAGGCGCTGTCTGCCGGGAAAAGCCCCGTGATTCCGACGCCTTTGCGCTTAAGAGCGCGCGCGGCGGGAATAATTATCGAAGACTCCTCTTTGCCAAACATCCCCCCCTCACCCGCGTGGGGGTTTAAGGCGCAGATGCCGATGCGCGGAATTTTTATGCATAAACTATCCCCTAAAAAGTATGAACAGAGCCTGCCGACACGCACTATTTCCTCAACTGAAAGCGTGGCGCCTACGGACATCAGAGGCTGGTGGCGGGTTACCATCACGGCGCGCAGGCGGCCTGCCGCCATCATCATTGCAAAATTCTTTGTGCCGGTAGCGCCGGCGAGAAGTTCCGTGTGGCCGGGGAAGCGTATGCCGGCAAGCGCAAACGCCTCTTTCGAGATTGGCGCCGTAACGATGCCCTGCACCCGGCCCAGCCGGGCAAGCTCTACGGCCTTCATAAGCCATAAATATGCAGCCTTTCCCGACGCACGGGATATTTTCCCGGGCAATATTTCCCTGCCGGGAACGGGCATATCAATTACATCAAAACGTGATTTTATGGTCAACGGAAGGATGGA
Source organism: Elusimicrobia bacterium RIFOXYA2_FULL_50_26 (assembly GCA_001800355.1). Classification (GTDB taxonomy): domain Bacteria; phylum Elusimicrobiota; class Endomicrobiia; order Endomicrobiales; family XYA2-FULL-47-53; genus XYB2-FULL-50-12. The sequence continues at coordinate 4,387 of MGVF01000068.1, read as the reverse complement.
AAGCAACCGCCGATCGCCGATAACAACAGGCCTGCACCAGCGATAAATTGCGGAACGCGAAAGCGCCTTTGCCACAATTTCAGGCCCAACGCCCGATGGATCCCCCATGGTAATCGCAAGCCGAGGAACTGTCATAATCGCACCGGCTAACAGGCTGTGTTACATAATTGCCTCTTTTGCAGTGTCTGTCATGCCGGAGCGTCTTAATCCGGCATCCAGTCTCGACGGAAAAGCTGGATTCCGGCTTTCGCCGGAATGACGGCAAGAAGAATTTTTGACGCAAAATGCAATTGCGACACAGTCTGTAAGCCGTATTATTCTACCGGGTTTACTTTTATGTTTGATTTGGCGCGGAGGTCTTTCAGCCAGGTTTCGTATTTTGCCTGGGCGGCCTTTTGATACAGAAACTGTTTCAGGTCGTTTTGGACTTCCTCAAAACCAAGTTTGCGGCTGGCTTTTTTCTCTTCCACTTTTATAATGTGGTAGCCGAAATCCGTCAACACGGGTTCGGAAACCTGGCCGACATTCAGGCTGAAAGCCGTTTTTTCAAATTCGGGCACCATCTCGCCTTTTGAGAAAAATCCCAAATCGCCGCCGCGGGTCTTCGAACCGGGATCATCCGAATACTTTTTCGCAAGCTCGCCGAAGTCGGCGCCGCCTTTAAGCTCTTTCTGCGCCTTTTTTATCTTGTTTAGCGCCGCGGTTTTGTCCGCCATGGGGGCATTCTTATCAAGAGTTACCAGTATATGGCGCGCACGCACCTGCTCGGCGCTGGCACGCGAAAAAAGCTTTGAAAGAACCGAAAGCTCCTCGTCCGCTTTTTCGTCAAGGCCGGTGTCCTTGCCGTCAATTTTTGCCTGTATCTTATTGAACAGCTCGCGGGCGGCTTCATCCGTGGGCTGCGAAACCTTGCTTTTCACTTCCGTTTCTATCAGTTTCATTACCATGAGCTGTTCTTCTATACGCTTCTCGAACTGCACGGCGGTAAGGTTCTCTTTCTTGAGTTCCGACTGGAACTCCGCCTCGCTGGGAAAACGGGTTTTGACCTGCTTTATACCCTCTTCAACATCCCGTTTGCCCACTTTGATTTTTTGTTTCACGGCCTCCTGCTTTAAAAGCCTGTCGTCTATCATCTGGTCAAGAAGCCTGGTTTTAAGCTCTTTTATCTTCTCGGGCGTAGCCTCCGCCGGCGGCGCGGACTGCTGGTATTGCTCGACTATCGGGGCGATAGTTTTGGCATACTCGGATTTCATTATCGCCTCGCCGTTAATAACCGCAACCGTGCTGTCAACCACTTTCGCGGAGACGCCGCTCACGCAAAAAAACGTTGCTGCCAGTACTGCAAATATACCATGACGTGATACCATACGATATCTCCTTTTATTAACCCTTATTTTTGCTTATTTTTTTATTTCCTGCACAGGTTTCTGTTCAGCGGGATTGCTTTCCGGTTGGGCGCCTGCATCTGCCGCTGCGGATACATATTTAAGCATATCGTAATCCACGCGGATATTGTAGCGCTTCTTTTCTCCCTCGAGCCATGCGTCGAATTTGGTTTTTTCCACGATACGGCGAATCTCGCCTTCGGATTGTTCGACCGTTTTGGAAGGCAGCACCTTTTCTGCGGTCTTTTTTATCACATGAAACCCGAATTGCGTCTCAACAACGCCGGAAACCTGGCCGTTTTTGAGCGCAAACACCGCGTCCTCAAATTCCGGCACAAGATCGCCCTTGCGGAACGGCCCGATCTCGCCGCCGGTCGAAGCTGAAACAGGGTCGGTTGAAATCTGCCGCGCAACATTCGAGAAATCCTCGCCTTTTTTAACGCGCTGCAATGCGGCATCCGCCTCCTGCCTTGTAGGCAGAAGTATATGCCGCGCTTTTACCTCAACCGGGCGCTGGAACTCTTTTATATGATCCTGGTAATATTTTTGAACCTCGGCATCCGTTGCCTTTATCTGTTTTTCATGCAAATCCCGGATGTAAAGCTCCATTAACAGGTTTTCCTCGTAATCACGAAGACGCTTTGCCTGCTCTTTCTTGAAATCTTCGAGGGATTTAGTGTAATCCTTGTTACGCTTGAAACCTGCGCGGCCGGCATTTTCCATAACTATCCGTTCCCTGACCATAAGATCGAGAAACTGCTTTTTCCCTGCGGATGTTTCCAGGTACTCGCGGTAGCCCTGCGATGCTTCCTTAAGCCTCTCCTCTACCATGGCTATCGTTATTTTGTCGCTGCCGATACGGGTAACAACTTTATCTTTTTTTGCGCACGCGCCGACCAGAACAAGCGCGGCAATGCCTGCCAGGACAATTTTTTTCATTCCATTCTCCCTGTAGAGTATTATTGTTTAATAATATCTGTAAATGTTACAAATTAAATACGGTGATGTCAAATTGCAATACGTTCATAGAATTCAACGGGAATCCTTTTAAAAATCCAGCCTCGCGCGCACCATTTGGGGATACAAACGCCGCGCTAATCCGCGATATGCAGATTTGCCGGAGCAGCCGGGGAAGCATGATCTTCTCCCTCATAGGAATATGCACCGGGAAAAAATAATCTTATTCTGTCGTCAAAATCAACCGTTGCGCCGTTCTCACTTATCGGCAAATCGTCCCCCATCAGCGTTTTATAATCCGTAACCTGCCCCGGGGTTAAAATCTGGCCTGAATAAATCAGTTTTCTTACATCGGAATCCGGTGATAAATGATAATCGTCTTTATCCGGCATAATAAAACACGGGGCATCCGTGTAATAATTATACGCCCAGTTTTGTCCGTCATTATCAAGCAGGTTGTTTATTTTCGTAAAAGTACAAATATTCTTGAATCCGGGGTTGGCGTTATTATAGACTATGTTGCCTATGACCTGATTATCAAGGGTTGTTTCCTCATAAGGTATGCCCCAGCCTCCCATCCACGAACTTGTTGTTCCGTCTCCCCTTGTGGAAACCACTGTATTATTGAAAACTTTGTCACCGCCAACTCTTTTACCTCCGGCCGCCCATATTCCGCCGCTGGCATTGCCGATAATGACGTTATTGAAAATCAGATTATTCGATAACCGCGTATAATCGCCGTCACCCGTTTGTATTCCACGGGAGAGGTTGCCGGTTATCCGGTTATTATATATGGCATTTTTAAATGATCCCGTATTACCAGGTTCGCCCGTGTTCTCAGGGCTGTGTATAACGATCGCGGCCGCCGTATTGCCGTTGATTTCATTATGATGCACGCGCACGTACCGGCTCGCTTTCAGATCAACCCCGTTCTCACCGTTGTCGTTAATTCTACAGTTCTTTATTTCAACATAAGCGGCGATGTGGTCTTCGTCGGCATGTGAATTGTCCAGAGCGCCGGCAGTCTGAATCCCATCCTCGCCATTACCGGACAACTCACAGTTGTCCACGACAATTTTTTGCGCCCAGGAAGCCGCGGCCGTATTCTGGATTAATATGCCGTGATGGCCTCCGTCAACGTTATTGCCGTTATAATTGAATTTACAATTAGCAATAAGATGAGAATGGCCGGCTGCGCCGACTGATTTTAATGCATCCCCCCCGAACTGAACGCCGAAAGCGCTAGTGTTTAAAACATTGCAGGAGTCAAGCGCAAAATTGTTATTAAACAAGAATACCCCTAACCCTGCGCCACCGTTAACGTTTATTCCCTGAATCTTTGCAAATTCAGAGTGCTGCCATCTGAACAGCAAGGCAGCGGGAGTTATGGATACGCCGCCAACCGTCTCAGGCATTATAGTGATGTAATTTTCGCCGGCAACATCAACAAAGGTTGCCATGGCGGAATTCTCAGCGTATGCGCCGTTTTGTATTATTATAATGTCTCTTTCGGACTCATCCATGCCGTCGCCTATATCCTGTCGGGCGACCGCTGAAGCGATGGACGGGTAATCGCCGGACGGGCCAACGGTTGCCGTGCTGCCGGCCGCCAGAGAAAAACCGGGGCAAGATAACAAGAGCGAAACTAAAAAAATATAATATTTCACTGTATACATCCTTTTTAGCCGCTTTAACTCCCCCTCACCTTAATCCTCTCCCCGACGGGGAGAGGAGAACAACGAGAGATTTTTTATCCTCTCTCCGACGGGGAGAGGAGAACAACGGGAGATTTTTTATCCTCTCTCCAACGGGGGAAGGAGAATAATGGGAGCTTTTTATCCTCTCCCCGTCGGGGAGAGGGTGGGGTGAGGGGGATTGCAGCAGCCGGACGATTTTAATCGGCAACATTTTCGCTGAAATACAAGAGAAATCCTTTCAAGAAATCAAACAGCGGGAGGCCGAGGATTGATTTGTTAAAACGGATGCCGGCGGCTTCTCCTCTCATGAACTCCATCTGCCCTGAATATTCCCGGGCAAGGCACGCT
>MGVF01000067.1 GCA_001800355.1 Elusimicrobia bacterium RIFOXYA2_FULL_50_26 | reverse complement strand
ACCAATGACCTCGATAGTACGGGCGAGAAATCAATAATGGAACTCATCAAAAACCTGCACCGCACAAGTCCGGTTACGGTAATTATGGTAAGCCACCTCGTAAACATGATTACCAACTATGTTGAAAAAATAGGATTCATTGACGCAGGCAGATTCACGTTCCGCCCCGTCAGCGCGGTGCGGGGCGCAGGAGAATATCATGTTTGAAATGTTCACGGTTCCGTTTGTATGGAGAGCGCTTGTCATAAGTTCGCTTACGGGCGCATTTTTCGCGTTTGCGGGCGTATACGTTGTTTTAAGAAGAATGGTTTTTGCCAGCATCGCGCTTTCCCAGGCGGCCGCGTGCGGGTTTGCGTTCGGGTTGCTGACGGGGTTCAATCTTACTTTAAGTTCGCTTGCGTTCACGCTTGCAGCCGTAGTTATATTTTCGTTCCACACGGAGGAAAAAAGGCTTACAAGCGAATCCTTCACGGCATTTATCTACGCACTGTTCTCGGCGCTCAGCATAATATTCCTTGCCAAATCCCGCGCGGGCGAGGGCGGCCTGCTTGATATTTTTTCGGGCAACATACTTACCATATCGAACGGTGAAATCTATCTGGCAGCCGGCTTGTTTTTTGTATCGTTTCTTGCGCACATCGTGTTCTACAGGAAATTCATTTTTGTTTTCTTCGACCCGGAGACGGCGAAAACGCAAGGCATTAACACCGCCTTCTGGAATTTTTTGTTTTACCTGATACTGGGCGTCATGCTGTCGGCAAGCATAAAAACAACCGGCGTTCTATTGTCTTTTTCAAGCCTCGCCATACCAGCCATGACGGCCATGATACTATGCGAACGCATAAAAATGATATTTGCCGTCTCCGTTCTGATAGCGTTAATCTCGGCATTTGCGGGCGTCTATCTTTCCTGGCTGTGGGACCTGCCCGGCGGAATCACAAATACAGCCGTTATGTGCCTGCTGTTCATAATAACAACAATCCTCTCCCGCAGGGGATAGTATTCACATTCCTTCTCCCCGCCGGGGAGAAGGCCAGGATGATGGGGAATTCGTCGGAATATTGAACCACCCCTCACCTTAACCCTCTCCCCGGAGGGGAGAGGAAACTGATTTGCCTTAACTAAACGGCATTGGGGTTAAGACGAAAATTTGACATTTTTCTTAAATAGTACTACAATCCCTGAATGCTCATACGTTTCGGCGTTTCCATAGAGAAGGAGCTGCTTGATAAATTCGACGCGGTAATCCGCGGGCGCGATTATCCCACGCGCTCAAAAGCAATAGAGGATTTTATCCGGCAGGCGATTATTGACAGCGAAATATCGAAAGATACCGCCGAGGTTGTGGGTTCGATTGACATCGTTTACGACCACCATAAACGCGAGGTCTTAAACAAGCTTACCGATATCCAGCACGATTTCCAGGACGTGATACTTTCTTCGCAGCACATACATCTTAACCACCACGACTGTTTTGAAATCGTCATAGTAAAAGGAGACAAGCGCATGATAGAAAAGCTTGCCAACCGCATAAAAGCCGCGAAAGGCGTAAAGCAAAGCTCCCTGAGAATAGCGGGTGCCTGATTTTTTTTGACCCGCCGTAGCACGATTAAGAAAAATGTATACATTACAGGAGACAATGAACATGAATTCAAAAATATTACTGATCGCAATCGCAGTTTCAATGCCGTCGTACGCATTCTCATCGGACGTCTATCTCTCGCTTACCAGGAAAGCGGTAACGCCTTCGGGTTATGAACGGGAAATAGAAAAACTTCCCGTCAGCGTAAGCGTGGTAACAAAAGACGACATAAAAATGTCAAACGCAAAACAGGCCACGGAAATACTGGGTGGACTGCCGGGTGTTTTCATAAAAAAAACCGGCGATTTCGGAAGGGCCGACGTGGATATAAGGGGCATAGGCGGAAACGGCAGGCAGCTTGGCATATTTATTGACGGAAGGCCGGACAAGATGGGAATTTTCGGCTGTTCCGTAACGCACACGCTGCCGATGAACAACGTGGAAAGAATCGAAGTGATAAGAGGGCCTGAGTCCGTGCTGTACGGCTCCGATGCCTTCGGCGGCGTGGTAAATATTATTACCAAAAGGCCGTCAAAAAAACTTGAAGGCAACTTCACCGCTTCCGGCGGCACGTTCAACACTCAAAACTATCTTTTCGAGCAGGGAAGCAAATTCGATAAATTCGATTACAATCTTGCCATAAATAAAAGGTCCGGTAACGGCCACAGGGAAAACTCCGGCTTCAACGCAAGCGATTTTGCAGGCAAATTCGGCTACAGCCTTTCGGGCGGCGCGGAAATCCTGCTCGGCGCAAAATATTTTACCGGCATAAAAAACGAACCATTTCCTTCCGTGGCCGGCACCTGGAACGATTACGGCAGGGGCGCGGTAGATTTATCATATAATAATACGTCCGGAAATTTAGATAATTCGATTAAAATTTATCGCAGTTTCGGCGAACACAGGTTTTCCGACGGATTTCATTCAAGGGATTTCACGGACGGTGTAATACTTCGCGGCAAGACAAACGCCTTTGTTAATAACGAGTTAACCATTGGCGCCGATTATCGCTACCAGGCCGGCGATGTGCTGAATGCGGCTCCCGCCGCGTTAATCGGCAGTTACCACAAATACGAATACGGCGCATATATAAACGACGAGCACACCTTCTTTGAAAAACTGACGATAAGCGGCGGCGCGCGGTACAATTACGACGAGTTTGCAAAAGCCATAATCAACCCCAAACTGGGTGTGGTTTATAACACGCCAGGCGGCACTACGATAAGAGCAATTTTAAGCCATGGATTCCGCGCACCGCAGATAAACGACCTCTACCTCTGGGGCGGGAACAAAAACCTGGAACCGGAGAAGGTTGTCAACAATGAAATCGGCGCCCGTCGGCAGTTAGGCGGCCTCGGATATATTGACGTAGCGGGTTTTATAATGAAAGGATCCGGCCTTATCCAAACCGTTGCCGGCAAAAACGTCAACACAGGCGATTTTGAATTTAAAGGTGTGGAGTCAATATTAAGCTTGAAATTTTCGGAGTCGCTGAACGGACAGCTAAACTACACTTATTTGGACCCCGGAATATATACAACGGGGCGGCCGGGCGACAAAGCCGGAGCCTCGCTGAAGTATGCCAAAGATAAACTAAATGCTATAATTACCGGCGAGTATGTTGGAAGGTATTTTGCGGCCGATAACAGCTCAAACAGGATCGGCGACCATGTTATATTAAACACTAAAATTGATTACCGCCTCTTGCGCGACATGTCCGTATTTGCCGCCGTAGATAATATTACCGGCGAGTCTTATCAGCTATACTATAACGGCCTCTACACCATGCCCGGCGCAACTTTAACCCTTGGAGCCAATTATGCTTTTTAAGTGTCTCTTTAGCAGTTTGAGGTCATTGCGAGCGCAGCGAAGCAATCTCGACGTTGCTTTTGACGAAAAGCGAGATTGCCGCGCCCTTTGGGCTCGCAATGACGACGACAACTTCAGAACGCTAAAGAGACACCTTTTTAATAAGATGTATCTAACGCGTATTTCATCCTCTACTCTCGGGGATAGGAAAGAGGTGAGGGGGCGTGGATTGATCCGGACAGCAATGTTTTTTAATATGGTTCTTTTGCTGTCAGCGCCGGCCGTAACTGCAAATGCAAAAATCAGGGTTGTCGCCGCAACCGCCGACATCGGCGCAATCGTTACCGAAATCGGCAGGGAAAACGTTGACGTTACAACGCTCCTGCCTGGCAAAATGTGCCCCGGCCATTGCGACGTAAACCCGGGCATGATGAAAAAAATAGAGCAGGCGGACATTGTAATCAGCCACGAGTGGGAGAACTGGATCCGCGGCGCGCTTGCTAGCACGCGAAATAAATCCGTGCATAAGGTGCCGGCAAAAACCGCCGGAAACTGGATGATCCCGCAAATCAACATAAAGGCCGCATGGGAGATAGCGGGCATCCTGGCGTCGGTTGACAAGGTAAATACCGTCCGCTACCGCGAAAACCTGGGAAAATACATTGTCTCCATTAATTACGCAAGCAGCGACATATCGCGGCGTTTCCGTAAATACGCGGGCCGCAACATAATTTCTTCCGAACGCCAGAAGCCCTTCATCGAGTGGTTGGGCTTAAATGTTGTAAGCGTTTACGGCGCCGGCGGCGAGCCTGATGCCAGGGAAATCGCGGCCGCCATTTCAGCCGGCAGAAATACAAAGGTTGCACTGGTTGTGGACAACCTGCAAAGCGGGCCGAAAGCAGGCAAGAGTATCGCGGACGAATTAAAGGCGCGGCGCATCGTGCTTACAAATTTCCCGGACGATAATTCTTATGTTGAAACCCTGCGAAAAAACGCGGAGCTTGTGGAGCGCGCGCTTAAATGATAGCAAGTCTGAACAATGTTACCGTATCATACAGGGATCACCTTGCCCTTAAAAATATATGCCTGGATATTCCAAAAGGGTCATTCGTGTCCGTGATAGGCCCGAACGGCGCGGGCAAAACCACTCTGTTGACGGTAATTAACGGGCTTGGCGAGATTGTTTCAGGGCGGGCATTTGTTCTTGGCTTCGAGGTTAAAAGTAAAAACTTATCGCGCATACGCAAAAGGGTGGGCTACGTTCCCCAGCATCAAAACATAGACCGCCGCTCACCCATCAGCGTAAGAGATGCGGTTTGTATAGGCAGGTTCGGCAAAATCGGGTTGTTCGGCAGCTGGACAAAGCGCGACGATGAGATAGTGCGTTACGCCATGGAAAAAGTGGGCATAGCCCATCTCTCGCAAAAGCCGATAGGCCACCTGTCCGGCGGCGAGAATCAAAAGGTTTCAATAGCGCGCGCAATGGCGCAGGAGCCGGAGATAATACTTTTAGATGAGCCGACCTCAAACCTGGACCCCCGCTCCCAGCACGAGATACTCCGCCTTGTCGAGAAAATCTACGACGAGCATAAATATACGGTTATTTTCGTCACCCATATTTTAAACCATATCCCTGCATCCTGCAATCTCGTGGTCCTGGTTAAAAACGGGGCGATTATACATAAAGGATCGCCGGATGAAACCCTTAAAGAGAACATGCTTTCAGAACTTTACGGCTGCAAAATAACGGTTGTCAACGTTCACGGTAAAAGGCACTTCCATACCGGGGAGTATCAATCCCATGATTGAGTTTCTGCATTACGAATTCGTCTGGCGCGCATTGGCGGCATCAATCCTGGGCGGCATAACCTGCGGCATAGTCGGCGTGTGGGTGGTGCTGCTTAATATACCCTTCGTCGGCGTGGCAATGTCGCACTCCGCGTTCGCGGGCGCCGTGTTCGGTTTGTTGTTCGGCATTAACCCGCTGATAAGCGCCCTTGTATCCTGCCTGCTATCCGCGCTGCTCATCGGCCCGGTCGCCGACAGGGGCGATTTTTCGCCGAACGTCTCGATAGGTATAATTTTTTCATTCGTTCTCGGCGTGGCATTTCTGGGCATGGGTTTTCTTAAAGGCCAAAAGATCGAAGCACTGAACCTGCTCTGGGGCAGCATACTCACCATATCGAGGCAGGAGATATTTTTCCTCGCAATTATCACCGTTCTGATACTCGTGTTGCTGGCGGCGCTTTACAGGCAGATAATGGCCGTGCTTTTCAACAGGGAGATTGCAAAAGCCTCCGGCGTTCCCGAGAAGGCGATATTTTATCTGCTTTTATTTATGTGCGGCGCCGTGGTAACGCTTAACTTAAACACCATCGGCGGCCTTCTTGTTTTCAGCCTCGTAACAAGCTCGCCGTTGGCCGCCTACCAGATTACTTATGACTTAAAAAAAATGTATATATTTTCCGCGATCTTCGGCGTTACATCCTGCCTCGCCGGCTTTATATTTTCATATATTCTAAATGTGCCTTCCGGAGCCGCGATAATTATAGTCTCAAGCCTGATCTTCGTAACCTGCATGATATTTTCCCGCAAAAGGAGAAAAATAAACCATGAACCGCAAACAGTTTTTTGACAAAATGGCCGCACAATGGGACAGCTTTTTCCCGGCCAGCTTCCTGGAGAGGCTGGAAAAAGAAATTATCCCGCTGCTCGGGATAAAAAAAGCCGACAAAATTCTTGACGTCGGCAGCGGCACCGGCATTATACTGCCCCTGCTTAAAAAAGCCGCCGGCAAAACCGGCGAGGTTACCGCCATGGATTTTTCCGGCCGCATGCTTAAAAAAGCCGAAGAAAAATACGGCGCCGCCTTCAAATACGTCCGCGCAAACGCCAAAAAAACCCCGTTTAAATCCAAGTCCTTCGATATCGTGATATGTTTTTCCGTATTCCCCCATTTCGTGGATAAACTCAACACATTGAAGGAATTAAAAAGAATACTAAAACCCGGCGGCCGCCTCGTAATCGCCCACGCCGACTCCCGCGAAACCATAAACAACCACCACCGAAAAGTAGGCACCATAGTAGCCAAAGACCTGATCCCCGACGACAAAAAAATGCAATCCCTCCTAAACAAAGCCGGCTACACCCCCCAAGAAATAAAAAACACCCCCACCCACTACCTAATTAGGGGACGTAGGATAAATAACTAAATAAGCGCTACGAGTACTACATTGATATTAACGCCAATGAAGTCGTTGCGCGTTGCTTACGTGGCTATTGCCACGCCACGTTCCTTGCGCCTTGAATCCAGCCAAAATTGGCTCTGCAAAACATCAATATTCAGTCTTACAGAGTACTAAATCCAATAAGTTAATCCGAAGCATAATTGGAAGGTTTGGGAATTCATGTAACTATCATCAAGCCCGTAGAGATTTTTAATATATGGTGTGTTCCCCATCCACATTATATTTGTGTTTACGGCCAGGCTTTCCATGAAATAGTAGCTTATTCCGTATTCGGCGCTGAATACAAAGGATGCGGAGACGTCAAAATTCAGGTCTTCCCTGGAATTTTCCAAATCTGTCAAATATCGGCTTTTATCAAAACTGTTTAAGCTTAATCCCATGCCGATACCAAACTGGGATCCCCAGCCCGCTTTTTTAGGCCTGCTCTGCAACCTTAAGCCGAAAGTAATGGGGGCAAGGTTTAGTTTGCCATAATTCTCGCCAGCCACCGTCAGATCCATTGAGAATTTTCTTGCTGATAATTCCATCCCCACCCAACGGGTATTTTTTGACATGCGTATTAAGCTGGCTCCCATGATGTTGCTTAGGCCGTCAAAATCCGTATCGGTATATGCAACCGTATTCGACCTTACTCCGGTTTGCGCGGAATGAAACGGAATCCCGCCAAATACATTAATGCCGAAGTCTCCGGATTCGGCGAAAGCCGTTGCTGCCGACATAATTGTAAACGCAATCAATACCGCAGGCATAGTTTTGTCCATAATTTCTCCCTGTATTATAGTTGTCGAAAAATAATATTTACTTCGTGGGCATTTTGTGCCGATCGCTCGCAAAGTATAGCAAGCCGGCTAAGGTATGT
>MGVF01000066.1 GCA_001800355.1 Elusimicrobia bacterium RIFOXYA2_FULL_50_26 | reverse complement strand
CGATCCTTACGGTTGCTGCACTGGCGTTAGCGTTATCACCGCTGGGCATCGAGACTGATCCCGCGGTCGCACCGATAGACAGCTTTTTGAAAATCTTAAGCGCCGCAAGGAAACAAACGTTCTCGTTCACTATATTCGCGTCGCCTGTCCTTACAGCATTGGTGTCCGCAGTATCAATAGAGACTCTTTCAGTCAATACCGATATGCCGAAACTAAGCGCCTTGAGCGGGTAGATAAATGAAAAAAAGCTATTAGAAACTTCCCCGGGCAACATGGTTCCGTTAAAGCCTAGTTCGGGATGTTTCAGGTAAACCGCGGCCGCCGGGTTCCAGTATGAGGCGGAATTGTCGAACGCGTTGGATACTACGGATTCTCCCATGGCTTCCGAACGCGCGCCCTGTCCCAGCAATAGAAACTGGGCTGTGGGCATTGCCGCGTTGAGCGCGGTTGAATTAAGTGCGGATGACAGGCAGGCAAGAAATGCTATGATTCTTTTCAAATACGTCCTCCGTTTCAGGTTAGCGGTATACGAATATAGTGAATATCCTTGTCTTGTTTCTCTCATCGGTTACATGTATGTAATAAAGTCCGGTTGAAACCATTTCGCCCATGTCTGTTTTTCCGTCCCATTCCGGCCCGGATCCCGCATTGGTGGGGCTTATGGTTCTAATTAACTGGCCGGACGATGTCAGTACCCTTGCGTAAGAGTTAGGCAGGCTGCCGGAGATTTTAATTTTATGCCCGCGGGAAAGGTAGGCAGGCGATGGGTAGGCGTAAGCGTTATCAAGCTGGCTGGTGCTTGCCTCTACCCCGACAGGCAGGGTTGAGTTCGACGCAGTAACGTTGTTGGTTTCGTTGCTTTCCGGGATTATCACTGTATAGTCAATGCAGGCAACCAGGTAGTAAAACCCTTGAGCAAGCATTGAAGGAACGGTTATGGCTGCGGTGTGATATTTGTTGATTTCATTTACACCCAGCGTCGGACCCGCAAGGTCTACGTAAGGAAGCGTTGATATGGTTGTCAGGTTGGTGTCTCTGGTATATGTAAAATAGATGCGTATGGAATACGGCGACAAAACGCCGAGGCTGCCGTTATTGTTTATCGTCAGGGTAACATTAAAGCTTGAGCCTGGAGATACCGTCCTTGACCATGCATCCGTTTGCACGTCGCTTATATTGAGATCCGGCTGTATTATAGTTGTTGAATCGGTATATGATGTTATTACAAGTTTTGGCCTTTTGGTCGGATCATCAATGTAGTTGGAACTGTAAAAATATGAGGGGTTAGATATGCTGCTGTTGGAAGGATAAAGCCGCATACCGTAATTAGTGGCCGAATTATTCTTCCACTCCCTGTAGAGGCTTGTGATGTCTACCCTGTGCCAGCCCGTGCTTGTAACAGGCGCGAAATAAGTGTAATAAATGCCCATGGGATAGTTGCTATAATTTACACCCGCCTCTGTCCACGGCATGGTAACTTTGAATACTTGAATGTTAGGGTCGTAATTGGTGCTTGCGCAATATAGCCATAGCTCCGCTTTCGACGTATTTGCCGCCACCGGCCCCGTCATCAGGTCGGTAAATTGTATAAGTGACTGGTAATAGTCGCCGCTGATATTGCCGCCACACACGATAAACTGGTCGTTGGGGACGCCCATGCTGTTAAGAACGGAGCCGAAATATGTATCCATCCCGTTAGTCGGCCCCGGCTGTATGGTGGTCTCAGAAAAAGAGCAGGCTGCGGTTGCTGCCATAATACAGATGGATGAAACAATGGATCTTACGTGATTCATTTATTCTCCTGGTGATGCCTGTGTTCGCGAAGCTGCTGGCGGCGTTTTTTTATGTCAATATTCCGGTCCCGTATCTTCTCCCTGTATGCGCTGTACTTTTCAAGGGCAACCCTGCGCGCTTTCATACGCTCTTCCGGCGGCAGGCGCTTGAGTCGTTCCTTAAGCCGGGCAACACGCGCCCTTATTTCCGTCATGCGTTCGCGGTTGCGCAGCATGGCTTCCTGCAGCGCCTGCGGACGCTCCGGCTTCATGCCTTTGGGAACGGATGTCTGCTGGTCTGCCAGAAGGTCAATCTCCTCGCCGCTAAGATCATCCGAGCCTTTTACGGATACCTTACCTTCGAATACGCCGATCTCCGATTTTTCGCCGGTTGTTTCAACGGCAAATTCAGTTCCGCGCACCGAGTTAACAGAGACAGGCGTGTGTATTTCCATCTTTGTTTCTTTTGATTTTGCTATTTTTGCAAGGAGTTTCCCTACCCAGAGGGAAATCTTTGAGGAGTGTTTTTCTTCGGAGAGTTCCAGGAATTCTATCGAGGCTTGCGAATTTTCGCTTACATATATCAGCGAACCGTCGTCAAATTCAAGGCAGCAGGATGAACTGCGCCAGGTTTTTATGCGATCCTTGGGCTGCGCCGGCATACCTTCAACTGCATTTGCCCAGGCATCGCTTCCTTCTTTCAAAATCTCGACTGTGCCTTTTACGTCGCTGATCTCGCCGGAGAAATCAGCGGCGGATACTGTCGTCCAAAAAAACGCCGGGAGAACCGCTGCAATCAGCCAAAGCTTCGCTGCGCCCGTCAAATTCATTCATGCCCTCGCCCTCCCCCCGCTATGCACTGCGTTACTTGAACAGATTCTGTAACTGGTCAACGGCTTTTTTCTTTAATTCTTCTTCAGCTTTTTTCTTTTCTTCGTCCGCCCTGGAGCGGATTTGATTTTCGATTTCTTCCTTCTTATTGGCCAGGGCGTCCATAGTATAGCGTATTTCTTTCTGGTTTGCCATAACTTGATTTAAGATTGTTTCTTTTGTCGCGGCGGCTTGCGCAAGCAATTCCTGTTTCTTTTCAGCGGTCAGGCGGTCAATTTCAGTCCGTGCCTCGTTCTGGACTTCCGCAAGTTTTTCCCCGTACAGATTTTTTATTTTAGAGGAGAGAATATCGTCGAGATTTGAGGAAACGGACAGCGCCGGGTTATCCATCGAACCGGCAAGCCCTGAATGAATTCGTATCTCGGTTACGCCTTCCCATAATTGTGCGACAATTTTGTTTATCTCGTTTGAAGCGCTGCCGCTGTAAACCCCTATGCCGGATAAAACGGCGTCCATGTAACAGTCAACCGTGGCTGAACTTTTAAGTGTAAAACTGCTTTCAATGGCTACGGTTCCTTCGTTAAAGGCAGGCAGGTATTCGGATGAAGGAAGGTTGAAGTCCTTTACAGGTAGCCCTGAATAGGAAATGTCAATGCGGTCTGTCGTGTCAATTGTCGTGTGGTCCAGTTCAGCTGACAGCGCCAGCCTTTTTGAGCCTTGTATTCCGTCAATAGTTGCCGTTAACGGTTTCCCCAGAAGAACGGGGTCTGATGTAATATTGCCCGCAATGCCCTTGAAATCGAGCGCTTCGCCGGTTTTGCCGGGGCCGCCGGTGCTGCCGCTTAATGATACTGTGCGTATAAGGAAACTTGGAAGGGCGTTTTCCCGTGGGAAGCTGACGTCAATCCCGCGCAGCCGCGGCCTGGTTGCTTTTTTATCTTTTTTGCTTCGCGCCGGCATGTATTTGCGGGCGATATGAATGTAGTGTATTACGGAATTGGCGCGATTGATCCACATCGGCCCGAAAATTCCCTGCGCGATATTGCTGTATGAAAATGAAGGAAGCTGCATCTTCGCCATCAGCGACTGAAAATCCCTGTCTTTCGCTTCTTCAAGCCTGGCAAGGATGTTTTTTGAGTCGGAAAAGGCGGATGAAACTTGCGATTGCAGCGATTGAATGTCTTTGTAGGATTGCTCAAGTTCGTTCTTTGTCCGGTTCAGCTCGTCAATTTTTGATCTTGTACGTTCAATATCGGATAAATTCTGGATGCGCACGTCTTTTAACTCGTTGAGCAGTGCGCCGGCCTTTGCCGCTTTTTCGTTTACCTGCAACCCTTCCAGTGTCTTGGAAAACTGTTCTGAACGCGCGGAAATATCGCTCTTAATTTTTTCGATCTCGGCGGGTGACTGAAGATCAAGCGAAGCGACCACTTTGCCGACGGAAAGATCTTTAATGCCGCTTTGCGCGTTTTGTATCGTTTGCAGAGCCGGCAGTGAAGCCAATTCCTCTTTGCCTTTTTCTTTCAGGCGGTTTAGCAAGCGCGCCGTGGCGCTGTTTTCATCTTCTTTCCTGCCTGCGGCTGCGATTTTTTTCAGTTTTCGCGGCGGTAGAGCGCCTGAAGTTGCGCGTTGCGTACCCCAGCGGATTCCTGCAACCGACATTTCATTTATTATTACCTTTTTGGATAAAAGCGGCAGCGGTTCCATTGAAAAACGCAATGATTCCGCCTCAAAAACGTTGCGCCACTCGTTATCCTTGTCGGCCACGGCAACGCCGCTTATGCTTACCGACATATTGCGCAACCGCGTTTTAACGCCGGCTATCTCAACCTTCGCCCCGAATGCCTTTTCCCCGCCCGCTACCAGGGCTTTCCTTATGAACGTATCGAGGAATAACACGGTAACGGCGATCATGGCCGCAACAATTATGAAAGATGGTATGACGAATTTCCAGCGCATGTTTTTTGAAGTTACTCTTTGTACTTATCGTAAATGGAATATATTGACGTTAACTTAAGTAATTTCACCACTTTCCACTTCTCGACATGCTGGCGGTAATCCCGCCTGTATTTGATGATAAGTTTTTTTGAAAGCAGGAACACGGGAACTAAAAGGATGAGTGATAACACAAAATTGCCGAGAACCACCGTGTTGTAGAACCTGGTAAACGGCACTATCGGCATATTATACATGGCCGTCCACGCCGATGTAAGCGGCTGAAACTTTACAAGCAGCAGGTAGCCGAGTTGATGGGCAAGCGGGTCCAGCAACAACCCCGCAAGCGCAAAGATGGCGACGGAAAACAGCGCGGCGCCTATGTTTACCTTAAGAATAAGCACCAGTAAAAACAGGACGATTTTCTGTATGGTAAAAACCGGCGTAAGCCCGATCATCGCGCCCAGCGCAACACCGCCCGCGATCTCGCCAGGTGAAATTTCGGAGTGAAGAAGCTTGATGAGTGATTTAACGAACTTAATCCAGAGCATAATAATTACTCACTGATGTTACGCAACATGTCATTGCGAGGAGCCTTGGCGACGAAGCAATCTCGTTTAGTTTTGATACAAAACAACAAGATTGCTTCGCTTCCAGGCTGTGGCATAATTACATTTTATAGTCAAAAGTTCCTGTTTTCGTCACTCCGGCGAAAGCCGGAGTCCAGATCTTCCGTCGAGACTGGATACCGGATTTAGGCATTCCGGTATGACGGACCAAAAGACAATTACGACACAGTCTGTTCGCTCGCAATGACAGCAACTTTTGCATTTCTTGTGTAACTTCAACTACTCGATTAGTGAAAGAATATCCTCGGGGGCGTCGAAAAAGTAGTCGGGACGGTGTTTAACAAGTTCTTCCTTTTCGGTATAACCGTATCCGACGGCGGCACAGGGTATGCCGGCTGCTTTGGCGGCAAGTATATCGTTTATACCGTCGCCTATCATTATGGCAGATTCCGGCCGTACATTGAGCGCGTTCAGTATTGCAATCAGTGGTGCGGGGTCCGGCTTGCGCTTCGGCCCGGTATCTCCGCCGTAGACAACTGAAAAATATGAATCTATCGAAAGGCCGCGCAATATGTTGCGTGCGAATTGTTCCGGCTTGTTTGTAAGAACCGCAAGGCGCGCGCCTTTTAAGCCCTTTATTACTTTTTCGATTCCGGGGTAAAGGGTTGTGTTGTCAAGAAGATGATCGGCGTAATATGTTTTAAACCGGCGCACGGCCTCGTCAACAGTTTTTGCGGCCGCGCCGGGCAGCGTTCTTTCAATAAGTATTCTTACCCCGTTGCCGACGAACGACCGTATGGTGCTAAGCGTAAGCGCGGGCAGTTTTTGGCCAATCCGCACCTGGTTAGCCGCGGCCGTGAGATCCTGCTGCGAATCTACAAGCGTGCCGTCGAGGTCAAATATAAAAAGATCGTAGGCATTTACGCCGATTGCCACGTTATTAATTCCGGCATGACCAGCGAATCGCCTTCATACTGGGGAAGTATGCGTATTATATAACCGCAATGGCCTACCCGGTCGCCGGTGATAGTCCCTTCGTAAACGTAATTGCCGCCGGGCTTTTGTTCAATTTGTTTCATCCGGTGAACGTTGGGTATGGTAATCCTGTGTTTTGAATCCATGTATCCCCAGTATATCTGAACGCTGACGTCGTCGGGCTTTATTGTTCCCAGCGTTATGCTGCTGCGAACGGTAAAGGTGTTGCCCAGGTTTATGTCGCCCGAGATATTGTCTTCAACGCCGCTGATTTTAACGGTTGCCCAGTTGTCTTCCATGAATTTTTTCCATCTGGCAAGCTTTTTCGCGGCTTCGAAGTTATTCCTGGCCAGCGCTTCGTATTTGAAATCCGACGGGTTATAGAATTTCCTGGTGTATTCCTCTATCATGCGGTTGGTATTGAAGGCGGGGCAGTTTGTCTGCATGGAAAGCTTCATCTTGGCGATCCATTCCCGCGAAAGCCCGTCATGGCCGCGGTGGTAGAACAGCGGGACGATGTCTTTCTCCAAAATATCGTACAATGCCTTGCTTTCCACTTCATCCTGGTAGTCGGGGTTGTCGTATTCTTCCCCTGAGCCTATGACCCAGCCGTTCTGGCCGTTGTAACCCTCGCACCACCAGCCGTCGAGCACGCTGACGTTTAACACGCCGTTTGCCGCCGCCTTCATGCCGCTTGTTCCGGATGCCTCAAGCGGGCGGCGCGGGTTATTTAACCATATATCCGTTCCCTGCACCATATAGTGCGCCACATTCATGTCGTAATCTTCAAGAAAAACTATGCGGTGGCGCATGTCTATGTCGCGCCCCATATGCACGATGTGCTTAATCATTTCCTTGCCGATGTTATCGTTCGGGTGGGCCTTGCCGGCTATGATAATCTGTACAGGCATATTTTTTGCGACGAGCAACTGTTTCAGCCGTGCGATATCCCTGAAAATCAAAGTTCCGCGCTTGTAGCTGGCAAAACGGCGCGCGAAACCGATTGTCAGCGCCTCAGGGTCAAGCACTTCCTCGGCCATCTCCACCTCGTTCGGCGAAGCGCCGCGGCGCAATAGCTGTGCTTTAAGGCGTTCGCGCGCAAAAGATACCAGCCGTTCCCTGCGGCGTTCGTGGCTTCGCCACAACTCGGCATCCGGTATGTGTGTTATGGCTTCCCAGATGCTTTGGTCTGCCGGCTCATCCTTCCATGTGGTTCCCAGGTAGCGGTCGAACAAGCCGGCCATCTCGTAGGAGATCCAGGTATTGGTATGGACGCCGTTGGTTATGGATGTTATGGGCGCTTCGCTTTGCGGAAGTTCGGGCCATAGGCCTTTCCACATACCGCGGGAAATAGTGCCGTGCAGCTTGCTTACGCCGTTGGCATAACTACTCATCTTCAGGGCAAGTATCGTCATGCAGAAATTTTCTTTGGTGTCTTCCTTGTTTTCCCTGCCCAGCGCGAGGAATTCATCTTTTGTAAGCCCCAGGCTTTTGTAAAGGGGTTCAAGGTATTTTTCGATTAGTTCGGGAACAAACACCTCGTTGCCCGCCGGAACAGGCGTATGCGTGGTAAATACGCTGGATGCCTGCACAAGTTCCCGCGCCTCGGCGAAAGTAAGTTTTTTTTCTTCCATGAACATGCGGATGCGTTCAAGAATAAGGAATGCGGAATGGCCTTCATTGATGTGGACGACCGAAGGCTCTATGCCCATGGCTTTCAGCGCGCGTATGCCGCCTATGCCCAGAACTATTTCCTGCCTTATGCGCATTTCGCGGTCGCCGCCGTACAGTTGCCCGGTTATTTCCCTGTCTTTGGGTGTATTTTCATCAATGTCCGTATCAAGCAAAAACAGCGTTACGCGCCCCATTTGTATTTTCCAGACGCGCGCATAAATTGTGCTTTTATCAAGCTCAACGGCCACTTTAAGCACTTTGCCGTTGCTATCCTTTACGCGCTGCACCGGCATACGGAAAAAATGATTTTCCACGTATTCTTCCTGCTGCCAGCCGTCAAAGTTAAGGTATTGCTTGAAATATCCGAAACGGTATAAAAGCCCTACGCCTGCCAGCGGAAGGCCCATGTCCGATGCGGATTTAAGGTGGTCGCCAGACAGCACTCCAAGCCCGCCGGAATAAATCGGGAGGCTCTCGTGCAGGCCGAACTCAGTTGAAAAATAGGCAATCTTGCAGTTTTTATGATCCGCGCATTCCTTGTTGTACCAGGTTTGAAGTTTAAGGTAACGGGCAAGATCTTCCTGGATGCGCTCCATGTGGGATATAAAGCTGTTATCTGCGGCAAGCTCCTGGAGCCTGTTCTGGCCTATGGCGCCCAGTAAACGTATTGGATTATGATAACTTTCTTCCCATAGATCGCGGTCTATGCGGCGGAATAATTCAACCGCTTCGCTGTTCCATACCCACCAGAGGTTGTACGCTATGTCAAGTAATCCTTTAAGCTGCTCCGGCAGCGACGGAATTACAACGTACTGGCGCGCGTTCCTGGCAAGAAATTTTTCCTGGTTTAAGTCGAAGAGGTCACGCTTCATAGATTATATCTCCTTGAATGCATGTGATTGGGGTAAAGAAGCTGTCGGTAGGAGTGATTCTTAATGATTCGGTTTATAAAGAATTTAAAAGCGGGCGATGGGACTTGAACCCACGACCTTCTCGTTGGCAACGAGACGTTCTACCACTGAACTACGCCCGCAAAAAAACGCCCTATTCTATGTACTATCTACTATGTACCATGTACTATGTACTGTCTTAATGCTGGGGGCGGGACTTGAACCCGCATCCCTTTCGGGACACGCCCCTCAAACGTGCGCGTATGCCGATTCCGCCACCCCAGCATCGAATTAAAACTAGCGATGAAACTGCTGTTACTGGCCGGGCGTTACCGGTATGGCAGGTATCTGCCCGGTAACGGTTCCCAAGCCTCGCCGGGATGTGGAGACGGTTAAGATAAGCGACGTAAGCGTGAAGACGACGGCCATCACTATCGTCGCTTTTTTAATGAACGCCATTCCCGATGGAGCGCTGAAAAGCTGGTCTGCCCCGCCGCCGCCGAAAAGCCCCGAAATACCGGACCCTTTTCCCGCCTGCAAAAGCACAACCAGAATAAGCCCAACGCAAGCAATTACATGAACAGTCAGAATAAAATAATACATTGTGAAAAAATTATACAAAAATTATCATGTGATGTCAAAATTATTTTGCAATTGCCAGTTTTGCCATTGCCCTGAACGTAATTTTGCCGTGCATATATGATTCGATGATTGCTATGTATGTCCCTGCGGCCGTTTCCCCTGTTTCCCATCGGTATTCGTAGTAAAGGATGCCGCTTTTTTGCCGTGGCCGGCCGGAAATCTCGCCGTGATGCACCATGTCTCCTTCAAGGTTGTATACCGATATTTCAAGGCGGTCGGCGATGCCGGCTTCTACGTAAAAGGTGGGAGCCGTCTTGCCGCCGGAAGGGTTCGGGTATACGTATACTTTGCCCCCGGTAAAGCCGGATTCACCGGTCGCCTCGTTTATTACCGGCAATAGCACGCTGGACATCGCAAATACTTTTGCATTCCGGCAGAAATAACTTCCGCAGGCGATGCCGCGTTCAATTATTTCCACATCGGAGTAAGGCGCGTAGACCATCGCATTCATGCGGCTATGGGCTGCAACACATATACGGTCAAAGTTTACCTTATGATTCCGGTCAATAAAAATTATAAGGCTGGCTGCATGTCCGTCCGCATTGAGTGAAGCATTGTTAAATAGCTTAACCGCGCCTGTGCAAAGAATGTTTACTTTTCCTTCCAGCCGTACCGATGCCGCCGGACATATTTCCATGTCCGTAAAAAAGTACGTCCCTGAAGATAGCGTTATAGAATCTCCATGTGTAAGCCTGAACTCCGACCTTGCGTTCAGCACCTCGTGTCCCATTTTGCTCAGCGGTATGGAATTGTTGTCGTTTGCCATGCTGACGCGGGCAGTTATGCCGGACATGTCAATGGGCGCCGGCTGTATGGGTGGCGCGTTTTGCGTAACTGTTCCGGTTACAAAAGAGCGCCTGTCTGTTTTTATTCTCCGGCATGTAACGTTTCCATTGATTGCGGATATTCCGTGTAATAAAATTTCATTGTTGCTATGTACATCGCCCTTAACCTGCGAGTTGCCGCAAATGTTAACCTTGCCGACGGCAGTTATTGCATTTTCGAATACGGCGTTTATGTTCGCGCGCAGTACATTTACGGGTTCTGCGTTGCCGGCGATGTCGGCGCTGCGGTATTCGATTGTAATTTCCCCTGAGGTTGGAAGGCTGAAGGTTGAGTCATATAATATGAATGCGCCGGCCGCTATGCTATCGGTATATACACGGTACTCGGTGGTGGTGGCCGGTGGATAATTATCGTGCGCGGCCAAGCTTACTTGCGTTTTGCAAGGCAGGTACAATGTGCCGAACGCCTCTACCGGAGGGTTGTCAAACGAAATGCGGGTTTGAGGCGGCGTAGTGTCAATTATCACGCTGAATGATTGTATAGGTTCATTGTTTCCCGCAACGTCGCTGCTGTAATAATAGAATGTGTGCAATCCTTCGGCTGCAAACGTGAAAGCGCCGGAATATGGCGTAAAGAAACAGGTGCAATCAAGCGAAAGAAAAGTATCGTTTATGCCCTGGCCGGCGCCATCCCCGTGCATTAAAAGGTCATCTGTCGCGGAAAGGGTGAGCAACGTATCGGCCGCGGCATAGACAGAGCTGCCTGACACTGTGTAACTACCGTCAAGTGTAACACTTGTCCGCGGAGGCATTATGTCGTGAAGGATTTCAAATGCCCCGGTTGTTGTGGAACTGTTATTGCCGAAGCAATCGGCGGTTTCCACCGTAAATGTCCAGGAACCGCTTGCAAGGGAAAACGCGTTGATGATCTGGCCGTTAGCAACCTCGACTGTTGCGCCATCCTTCAGACAGGTAAGAAGTGCGCGAGCAGCCGGCGATGGGTCAATGGTATCGAGGCTGTAACATATTGTTATAGAGCTTATGTTTGCCGCATATATCTGGCCGCCAACAGGTGATGTAATCGTTATTTCGGGCGGCTTGTCGCTGGTAATTTTAAGCGTGTTTACGCTTGTTGCAGCCGCATAACGGATGTCGCCGTCGAAACGCGCGCGCAGCGGGTAGGAAAGTTGTGCGGGTTTTCCGGGGAATGAAAAGTCAAAAGTACAACTGCTGCCGTTTACGGTGCTTTGTGCCAACCGCAGCCATTCGTTATTTATGCACGTTTCCAGGAACAACGTTTTCGGCTCTTCCTGCTGGCGCTCAAGTTCGGCATTGTCGCCATCCGTTACAGAAACGGTAACGGTAGCCGTGCTTAAGTATGTGTATATAACCGCTGGCAGGAATAGCATGGTTTTTTTGGGGAGTATCTTGATCGTTTTCTGCATTGCGGACGGCAGATAATAGTAGCCATCGCCGGGATAATTCGCGCTAAACGTATATTCGCCCGGTAATGGGCTGCCAGCGGCAAAGTCAGGCCAGGTTAACCCGCCGTCCGACGTATAGGCCGAGGCGGTGCTTGACCCGAATGAAAAATTTAGCGGCTGAGCCGGTATCGCTTTACCGTTGCTATCACGCAAAATGGATGAGAATTGCATGGCGTCGGAATACTCGGCAACGTTTTCCCCGTAGTACTCGATACTGCTGTCAAAAGGAACTACGGAAAGGATAGTATTGGTGGGCGTTTCCTCGGGAACCGAAGGGAAGAATACCGTTGCATAGTTTGCGATGGCCGTGCCGGGCGCAATAGTTCCTTTGGCCTGCACGATTATGTCAAAGCTGCCGCCTTCTTCCGGCATTACCTTGCCTTCACCGTCAACAAATACGGTTAATTGCCTCGTGTTCCGGTCGTAAACATGCTCAAACGTTACCGGAGTTTCAGCGCCGGTTGTATAATCAATCCGTTTGCTATTTGTTATTACAACCGAGCTGTCGTCTATGTCCTCGTCGAAAATGTCGGTTACGTATACGCCGTATGCGGGTCCCTCTCCGATATTTTCAAACATTACCGTGTAGCTTAGTGTCTGGCCGGGGGTTATTTGTCCTGCGGGTCCGAGCATCATGTTCGGATCGCGTGCCGAATTTACCCTTAAACTGTGGCGCCATGACCGCAAAAGCCTTCTCTGTGGTTCAGGGAAGCGTGTATCGTCAGGCGGAGGCGGTGGGGGCGGCCGGTCGTCGCGGCCGTCACGCGGGTTTGTCCCGCGGCTGACCTCTGCGCCATCGCTGATACCTCCGCCGTCGCTATCTTTCCGGCGCGGATTTGTGCCGTGCCTGTATTCCTGTAAATTTGTTAACGAGTCTGAGTCCTCATCACCGTTTGGATCAAGGTCTCCCCCTCCCATTTCGAGTTCCCAGCTGTCTGGCATTCCGTCGCGGTCGGAATCTGCGGTTTCGACGAGTGTGTATGAGAACTCGTAATATTCCTGTAAGCCGAACGCATTTTGCACGGAAACCGAAACGTTGTGGGTGCCGGCCTCGGCCGTCGCAAGCGGAACGTATTTCAATTCATAATCCGCGCCGGAATTGCTTATTTCAATCTGGTCGGTAACTAAAGTTCCGTCTTCCGACATTCCGATTACGTTTAACCCCATGTTGGAGCGCACGTTTACCTTAACCGGTATCACCTGCGGATTAAGTATGCTTATTTCAAGCGTACCTTCGGGGTAGCGAGAAAATATTTGAGGGAATGGAGAGTAAACATAGTGTTGTTTGCTGATTACATGGCCATTTTGGTTCACTTGAATGAAAACATCTGTATCCACGATACTGGAAGCTACTGTTTCTGAAACAACGCTTCGAACATGCCTTCCATCCGAGTATAAATTAGGTACTGCATGGGTTATGCTGACATTAGATCGGGGGTTACCTCCCGTATACACCACAACATGTTTATGCGAATTGTTTACAAGTAAATCACCTTGCCCCATATTAGCTGCGTCAATTTTTACACAGAAATTGACAACGCCATTTGCAACATTCCATCGAAGAGACTGATCATTTATACCAACAAGACGCGAAACCAAGCCGGAGCAATCTATCCCCGCATAGCCGGCATATCCTTCTGGAGCGCCGTATTGGTGATCAACATTCCTTGCGCCGGCGATGTACTTCTGGCTGGATGCAAGCTTGGTAGCAAAACCCGACGGCGTATCCATCCCGCCATAGGCATAAGCCATGCCGGTGTATGTGTG
>MGVF01000065.1 GCA_001800355.1 Elusimicrobia bacterium RIFOXYA2_FULL_50_26 | reverse complement strand
GGTATGGGTAAAGAAGCTGCTTAATATCAGGTACAGCCGGATATTCGCATGTATCCGCCCGGCTATCGGCGCGTCCGTTGTTATGGCGGCTGCCGTATTGATTTGCAAACGCGGCTGGCGGTTGATCCCGGGCGTGCCGTACGGAAATTACTCGTTTCTTATCGAATTATTAGTTGCCGTAGCCATATACATGTCCGTGCTGATGTTAACAAACAGAGTCCTCGTAAAAGAAGTCCGGACACTACTGGCCGAATAATTTTAAACAGTGTCTCTTCAGCGTTTAGCGTCAAAAATTCTTCTTGCCGTTGACGGACGGAGCAAAAGACAATTACGACACAGTCTGTAAGGCGCTCCGGCATGACGGTCACGGCTAAAGGTAATGTCGTTTACGTTCCTTCTCCCCGGCGGGGAGAAGGCCAGGATGAGGGGGAAGTCGTCGGAATATTGAACCACCCCTCACCTTAATCCTCTCCCCGGAGGGGAGAGGAAACTGATTTGGTTAAGATAAAAACCTTAACTAAACGGTATTGCGGCTAAAGGGCAATTGCGACAGAGCCTGTTCGCTATATAGATGACATTCCTGAAACAGTAGGGGGGTTGGTGTGGAAACAATCAGCGTGATAATACCGGCTTATAATTGCGAAAAATATATCGCAGGCGGCATCGAAAGCGTGCTGGCGCAGAGCCGCCGGCCGTCGGAGATAATCGTTGTTGATGACGGTTCGCAGGACGGCACGCGGGGGGCCGTGATGCCTTACGCGGTTCGCGGCGAGGTAACACTAATATCGAAACAAAACGGCGGGCCTTCGTCGGCGCGCAACGCCGGCATATTGGCGGCATCCGGCGAGTTTATAGCATTTCTTGACGGGGATGACCTCTGGGAGAAGGAAAAGCTTGCCAAATCGCTTTCCTTCCTAATGCAAAAAAAATTCGACTGGATGTGTACGGCGATGGTAAAAATCAAACCCGGATTTTGCAATAGGCGCGAGAACCGAGGCGAACAATGCGGAGGCTTTTTCGACGAAAAAAGCGAAAGCGTAGCGTTGCCTACGGTTGAGCTTTTTTCGGAAGAAAAAGCCCCGCATTGTTCGACGAATTCCGCGTCCTATTGCAAATTCCGGGTTAAAGGTGGGGGCGAACGCATGATAAAGCGCATACCGGACGATTCGTGGGCGATTGACCCCGCTACGCGTGAGATCCGGCAGCTTTCCGGGGGGCTTTTTTTCTTTTCATCGCTGCCGGTGCATACGCCCACCATCGTGGCGCGTAAAAGCTGTTTTGTGAAAGCCGGCATATTTGATGAATCATTTAAGGTTGGCGAGGATACGGATTTGTGGCTGCGTTTCGAGGAACACGGTATGCGCGGAGGCTACCTGGACGAACCATTGACCATCTACCGTTACAATGACAACAGCATTACCAGGGGCAGGCGCGTTGACGGGCTTGCGGAACACCTGAAAGTTGCGCGTAAACATGCCGGTATACTCGGAATAAAAAATAAAAAAATAAGGGATTCATACGCCGGCCTGCTATGGAGCGTTGCTGACATTTATTACGGCAATGGAAATTATATTAAAGCGGCAAGATCCGTTTTTAAAAGCCTGTATTACAATCCCGCCAATTTCAGGCGTATTTTACGCAAGGCGGCAGCGGCCGCCGGGGGCGACAGGATAAACGTCCTGTATTATGATCCGACGTCCGGTTTCGGGGGCTCTTCAAGGTGCCTGGTGTCCTGGCTTGAGAAGATTGACAGGGCGCGGTACAGGCCGTTTGTACTTGCGCATTCAAGCGGCCCGATGATGGATAAAATAAGAAGCATGGGCATTCCTCTCGTCAAGATACCTTACCAGTCGTTGCAATATTATTTTGAAAGCCCCCCAAAGGCGTTGGGATATGCAATCGCGCTCGTTGATTTGTTCATCTTCGTGTTGCCTGTGACTTTTATCATAGGGTGGCTATTGATGTGGCGCAGAATTGACGTTATTCATCTTAATTCAAAAATTATGACCGTTGTGCCGGGCATACTGGCGGCGCGGTTTTTGCATGTGCCCGTGGTTTGCCACATACACGACACAAAACCGCCGATAAAACGGGAGCGTGTTTTTTCGCACATAGTTGACCGGAACGTTGTTTTAACTCGGAAAGCCATGCAGCTTTACAGTGCATATTTTGAGTCCCATACGCTTGCGCTTATACCAAACGGCATAGATTGCGCGCGTTTTTCGCCGGACGCGCATCATCGCCTCGACGTGCGCCGGGAGTTTAGAATACCCCAAAACAACCGTATAGTCGGCATGGTGGGCAGGCTTGTAGAGGGAAAAGGATTTGACGATTTTATATTCTCGGCCGGCCTTGTTGCGCAGGAATTTTCCGGTGTAACTTTCATGATAGTCGGTGATGATAATCAGCACGGCATGGGCATGGAGCGCCGGTTGCGCCGGATTGTTACGGATACGGGCATGGGCGGGCGGGTGATCTTTACGGGTTGGCGGGAGGATACGGTAAGGCTGATGGCCGCATTCGATATTCTGGTGCAGGCATCGTCAACTTTCCCCGAGGGGTTCGGACTTACCGTGGCCGAGGCAATGGCCATGGGCAAGCCGGTAGTGGTAACCGACATACCCGGGCCGTCTGAGATCTCCATGCACGGGGTAACCGGCTATACCGTGCCGCCAAAAAATCCCGCGGAGATGGCAAAAGCCATAGGCCGCCTGCTTGCCGACCAAAAACGCGCCGCCGAGATGGGCGCCATGGGGCGCGCCCGCATACAAAAAGAGTTCAACCTCGACGACACAGTTAAAAAAATAGAATCACTTTACGTTTCGTTACTCAATAAATAAATGATGTTATGCAAAACCCGTATAGTCAACGTTGAAACGATTTATCTGCTGCTGTGCCGTGAAGGTGTGGCATTGAGTCCACTGCGGCATGATGGAATTATTTTTCCGGTATTTTTGTGAACTATCCCCTTTGAAATAAGGCTCATTTATGAAGGGGCGTCGGACAGCACAAAAATAATTCCCGAAAAAACAATTTCATCAAAGTCGCGCCGCTCCGTGGCCTGTTAACCCGACAAGATGAATTTTGAATGGCCAGATTTGGCCAAGTGCAACGAACGAGTCCGCCGGCGTAGCAAAAGCTACGTTTAGGGCGAGAGAGGCAGCAATTGGCCAAAGATGGCCATTCCCGAAGGGCAGCGCCCCTTTTGCCCGGCTTCTGCGTTGCTGCGGCGCTATCGTACCGCAGAGGGTACGCGGCGCGCCTCGCGCCTTGAATCCGGACAAAATTGGCGCTGCAAAATTCATCTTATCGGGTTAACAGGCCACAGGGTGGACTCAAAGCCACACCTTCCCGGCGGATTGTCTTACAGCTTTCAGTAATTAATTGATGTTAGGCAGTGGCCGTCATTCCGGCATGGTTTAAGCCGGAATCCAGGGTTTTGAATTACGTCAATGCATCTGGATGCCGGATTAAGGCCTCCGGCATGACGTAATGCGGGTAATGAGTAAGACCAGTAATTAATTGATGTTAGGCAGCTTGTCATTGCGAGAAGCTTGGCGACGAAGCAATCTCGCCGTTTTGATACGAAACAGCAAGATTGCTTCGCTTCGCTCGCAATGACAGCAGCTTTGACATTTCTTGCGTAACATCAGTAATTAATTTTAAGGGAGGCGTATGGAGCCTGAAATAATCCGGCCGGTTATTCTTGCGGTTGACGATGAGCCGAGCATGGGGGAGTCGTACAAGATGCTCCTGGAAGAAAAGTATTCTCTCTTTTATGCTTCTACCGGGCACGAGGCGCTTGAGATAGTGCAAAAGGAGCCGGTGAACCTTGTGCTTCTGGACGTATTGCTGCCCGACATGGACGGCATGGACATATTGAGAAGAATAAAGGAAATAAGCGACGCCGACGTTATAATGGTTTCCGCGGTAAAAACCATGCGCACGGCCATCCAGGCCGTGAAACTGGGCGCTTACGATTACGTGTCCAAGCCATTCGATATAGACGACCTGCTTGCCACCGTCGGAAAGGCGATAGAAAACCAGAATCTTAAAAAGGAAATAGTTTATCTTAAATCATCGCTTCCTTCGGCGCAGGGCGAGCGCATGGTTGGCAGCAGCGAAGGCATACGCCGCGTATTTTCGCTGATCTCGGAAGTGTGCAATACGCAATCCACCGTGCTTATCACTGGTGAAAGCGGTACGGGCAAGGAGCTGATAGCGCGGGCTGTTCATTTCAGCGGTTACCGCAAGGACAAGCCTTTCGTTGCCGTTGACTGCGCAACCATCCCGGAAAATCTTGTTGAAAGCGAGTTGTTCGGCCACGAGAAGGGCGCCTTTACGGATGCGACTTCGCAAAAAATCGGCAAGTTCGAGCTTGCCAACGGCGGGACGTTGTTTCTTGACGAGATAGGAAACCTTCACCAGGACATACAGAGTAAAATACTAAGGGTGCTGGAGGTGCGCGAAATCCAGCGCGTGGGCGGCACTAAAACCATAAAGATAGACGTGCGCGTTATTTCTGCGACGAATATTGACCTGAAAAAAGCCGTGAAGGACGGCAAATTCAGGCAGGATTTATACTACCGGCTAAACGTCTTTCCCGTCTATGCGCCCGCCCTGCGGGAGCGCAAGGAAGACGTTCCTCTTCTTATAAACCATTTCATATCCATCTATAACCGGCAGTTTGGAAAAGATATTCACGGCGTATCCAAGGAAGCGATGGAGCTGCTTGTCAATTACAGTTGGCCGGGCAATATCCGGGAGCTTCGCAATGTCATTGAGCGGCTGGTAGTGCTAAGCAAGGAAGACATAATCTCCCATAAAAGGTTGCCGCTCGATATATTGTTCCCGGACGAGGACAAGGGGGGCGATATGGATAACAAGGCGCTGTTAAAAGAAGCGCGCTATGAATTTGAAAAAAGATTTATTCTCAAAGTTCTTGAACGCGCCAACTGGAACCAGACAAAGGCCGCGCAACTGCTGGGGATTCACCGCAACGCCTTATTGCAGAAAATAAATATTTTTAAACTTCGCCCGTTTATTGACCACGCCAAATCCGGCCAATCCAAAGACTGATAACCAACGCGGTAGTCGGCGCTCCCAAATAGTATCCTGTTTTCAATAGCACAGTTCAATATGCATTACTGCATATTAAACTGTGCTATATATATTGTCTTTTCGTGGTTTACCGCTGGCATACTAATTGCTTTACTATTATAAGTCGCTAAGCGGGGCTAGTATAGAGTGGGACTACAATAAGCATTGCGCTGGGGACTCAAAAAGGAGATAAATATCCTTGCCATCATAACCGGTGGCAGGGATTTCCTTTTTTATGTCGCTTTAGCCGTTTGAGGTCATTGCGAGCGAGAGCGAAGCAATCCCGACATTGCTTCTGATGAAAAGCGAGATTGCCGCGCCCTTTGGGCTCGCAATGACTACGACAACTTCTAAACGGCTAAAGAGACACCCTTTTTTATGCATCAAATAACCGCAGCGGGAAATATAAAAATATAAAAATTAAGCTTGAAATCAATATGTGTTTTGGTTATACTTATTCCGTCTGATTTATTCTGCAGGAGCCGATGCCCCATTACTTACATATTACAAAAAAAGTAGTTTATATAATTTTATTTTCGGTGGTGTTTTTCGCCTGCGGTAACAAGTGCCTGGCCGCGGATCGTAATATTGTCGCCATAATAAAAAATAAGGATCTCAGTTATTATAATGAAATGATTGACGGGTTCAAGGCTGCGGTTGCGGCAAGGAAAATAGCTATAACCTGTAATGAGTTCGTGATGGGAGACGGTGACATAAACGAAAAGATCAAGGCAGCCGCGCCGCGCATGATCTATGCCCTGGGCTCAACGACTTTAAAAAAAATAGAGCAAACCGTAAATAATGTAGCTGTCGTTTACTCCGCTGCTTTTGCGGAAGGCGACGACGTGCTCCATGGCGATAACGTTACCGGCGCAAATTTTTACGTCTCCGTTACTGACCAGTGCGAAAAGTTAAAACAGATAATACCCGGGATAAAAACAGTTGGTGTCATCTATAACCCCGATGCCAACGAAAAAACAATTGCAATGGCTGGGAGAAAGCTTTCCGCCAGCGGGATTACTCTCGCGTTATTCCCCGCAAGAACGCCCGCGGATATTCCCCACCTCGAAAATATGTCGGTTGACGCTTTGTGGCTTTTCCCCGACCCCGTCGTTGCGCAACAAACGATAGTTACACGAATATTATATACGGCTCTCATAAAAAAAATACCGGTGATAGGTATTTCTCCGTCATATGTCAAGGCCGGGGCATTTATGGCGCTGACATGCGATTACAGGGACGTCGGCAAACAGGCCGGCGAGGCAGCCGCCAGGATACTGCAGGGCGAAAAAGCTTCCGAAATCGCAGTTACCACTCCCCGTCAATTCAAGTTGTATCTAAACCGGTCAGTAGCGGATAAATTGCAGGTCAGCATTCCGCACTATCTCATTTCCGAAGCAAGCGAGGTATACGGAGAATGAGAATAGGAATCGCGGCCAAGCTTAACCTGCTTGTTATCTGCATGGTTGCCATGCTTGGTTTTTTCTTAAGCTGGTTTTTCATCAGGCATGAGACCACTTCCTTAATCAGCGAATATGACAAGAGAGTCGAGGCTATATCCAGGAATTTTGCCTACAACTGTGAATACGGCATACTTGTCGGAGACAAGGACGGCCTCCGGCGGCTTATCGCCGGTGTAAAAAATGAAGAAGATATAATTTATGTAAGCGTAAAAGATAAAAGCGGCAGGATATTGGTTCAATGGTCCGCCGGCCCGGATGCTGCAGGTGGAAACACAAGGGAGTTTATAAAATCGGTTATATCAAAGACTGTCCGGCACGAACCCGGAGAGTACGTTGACGTATTCGAGGAACAGCCGGAAATCGAGGAGATAGTAGGAAGCGTCCGGTTGGGATTTACGCTTTCGGCGCGCGACCGGCAGATAAGGCAGGTGCGTTCCGTTGTCATGCTGTTCGTGTCCTTTGCGACGGTATTGTCTACTATCCTGGCCTATGGCGTAATACGCATTTTTATCGGGCATACCCTGGTGCCGCTTGTGGACGGAATAAAAAAATTCGCGGCCGGGGATTTGCGCCATCGTGTCGTGATGAAGGGCAGCGATGAGCTTGCCGAACTCGGGGCGTTGTTTAATTCGATGGCGGAAAACCTGTCCGCGACGCTGGTTTCCCGGGAATTCGTCGTCAACATTATAGATTCCATGATGAACTGCCTCATAGTTGTAAACGGCCAGGGCGTAATAATGATGGTAAATAACGCGGTCTGCGACCTGCTGGGATACAAAAAAAGCGAACTCGACGGTAAAACGGCCGACGTTATTTTCGATAAAGCGGTAATAAATGAATGCCCCGCCGGCAAAAAAAGCGGCGTAAACTGCGAAACGGTTTTTGTTACCCGTTCGGGCAAACGGATCCCCATGCTTTTTTCAAGCTCGGTTATGGCCGATGAAAAAGGCACCGCCCGCGGCGTGGTTTGCGCAGCGCAGGATATCTCCGAGCGCAAGCGCGCTGAAAATGCGCTGCGCATTTACAATGAGCAATTGAAAAGAAGCAACCAGAACCTGGAGGATTTCGCATACATTGCCTCGCACGATTTGCAGGAACCCCTGCGGAAGGTAAAGGCGTTCAGCGATTTCATAAAGACAAAATACGAGTCCGTATTGGATGAAAAAGGCCTGGACTACATAAGCCGCATGCAAAGCGCCACCGGGCGCATGCAGGCGCTGATAGACAGCCTGTTGACATATTCGCGCGTAGCCACCAAGGCGCAGCCTTTCGTACTTGTGGATCTCAATGTCACGCTCCAGGGCGTTATAACGGACCTCGAGATGCGTATACGGGATACCGGCGGCCGTGTGGATGCCGGGCAGTTGCCTTCCCTGGAGGCGGATCACGTGCAGATGCAGCAATTATTCCAGAATCTTATAGGCAATGCGTTAAAGTTTCACAGGAAAGACGTGCCGCCGGTGGTAAAAATTTATAATCAGCCCGTGGGCGCGGACGAGGGGTACTGCCGCATAGTGGTGGAAGATAACGGCATCGGGTTCGAGGAAAAATACGCGGAAAAGATTTTTGCTATTTTCCAACGCCTTCATGGCCGTGAAGAGTACGAGGGAACGGGCGTAGGGCTTGCAATCTGCAGGAAAATCATGGACAGGCACTACGGGAGTATCGTGGCCAGGAGTGTGCCAGGGGAAGGCACAAAATTTATTTTTACGTTGCCGCTCAAACAGAAGAAAGGAGAAAAAGCTTATGCAGCAGGAGACGAAAAAATCAATAACAATTCTGATGGCGGATGATGATGAAGACGACAGAATGATGGCGCGCGAAGCGCTCAAGGAAGCACGCCTGTTAAACGACCTTCGGTTCGTTGTTGACGGTGAAGAGCTTATGGATTACCTCCACAGGCGCAACAAATACACTAATCCCGACGATTCTCCCCGGCCCGGCCTTATACTTCTCGATCTTAACATGCCCCGCAAGGATGGGCGTGACGCGCTGATGGAAATAAAACGGGAGGCCGAGTTAAGGCAGATACCCATCGTCGTTTTAACCACATCCAAGGCCGAGGAGGATATTTTCCGCACCTATGACCTGGGCGTAAACTCGTTTATAGTCAAACCCGTATCGTTCAAGGCGCTGGTGGACGTTATGAGTACGCTTATAAAATACTGGTTTGAAATAGTTGAGCTTCCGTTAAAGGAACAGAGATGAAAAAGGATGAATTGTTCTTCCGAATACTCCTGGTTGATGACGACGAGGATGACGCAATTCTTGCCAAAGCGCTGCTTTCTTCGATAACAGGTTTTCGCTACACGGCGGACTGGATTCCGCGTTACGAGGATGCCCTCCCCTCGATTATGCGCAACGAGCACGATGTTTACCTGCTCGATTACCGCCTGGGAGCCCAGACGGGGCTTGACCTTCTTCGCGAGGCGGTAAACAGCGGCAGCCGGGCGCCGTTCATAATTTTAACCGGCCAGGGAGACCACGATATTGACCTGGAAGCGATGCAGGTCGGCGCATCCGATTATCTGGTTAAGGGAAAGATAGACGCGCCGCTTTTGGAACGTTCGATTCGCTACGCCATCGGCCGCAAGAAAGCGGAAAATGCGGCGCGGCAATCTGCGAAAGAGTGGCAGGCGACGTTCGATGCCATAGGTGACGGCGTTTTACTTGTGGACGTAAGGCATAATATTCAAAGATGTAACCGCGCGGCGGCGGCTATGGCCGGGAAATCGCCGGAAGAGCTTATCGGCCGCGCTTTACAGGATGCGATGCGTTCCATTCCGGGCTACGCGCCGGCCAATGATTTTGCGTTTTTGGGCGACGCGCGCCGCAGGAAGGTTGCGGAAACGCTTATCGGGGAACGGTGGCTTACGGTCAGTTCGGACCCCATCATGGACGAGGGGGGAAATCCCGCGGGCTTTGTCCATATTGTTACGGACGTTACGGAAAGAAAAAATCTTGAGGAAAAACTTTTACTGTCGCAGAAAATGGAGGCCATAGGAAAGCTGGCCGGCGGCATAGCCCACGATCTCAACAATCTCATGACAGTGGTGCTTGGTAACTGCACCGACGCTCTAAACAAGATCAGCAACGATAACGATGTTTATATCAACATATCCGAGACGTTGAAAGCCGGCGAGCGCGCATCCTCGCTTGTAAAGCAGTTGCTTGCCTTCGGCAGGAAGCAGATGCTCCAGGTAAGGGTATTGAACGTTAACGACGTTATCAGAAGCATAGAAAACATGTTTAAACGCGTCATAGGCGAGGACATAAATCTTATTCTTAAACTTAACCCCGATATTGATGCCGTTCGCATTGATGCCGGCCAGTTCGAACAGGTAATAGTCAACCTTGTCATAAATGCGCGCGATGCGATGCCGCAGGGTGGTACGGTTACACTGACATCGTCTAATTGCAGCGGGGATGACGTAAGCGACCTGCGCCCATGCAGGTACGTATGCATAACCGTCGAGGATACCGGCGTCGGTATGGACAAGGAGCTTACAAAACACATTTTTGAGCCGTTCTTTACCACAAAGGGACTGGGGAAAGGAACGGGTCTTGGGCTTTCGACGGCGTACGGTATTATCCAGCAGCACGAGGGCCTGATAACGGTTTCCAGCGAGAGGGGAAAAGGCTCGCGTTTCACAATCTACCTTCCTTCTTCCGAACCCGGCGCGGTTTGCGCCCCGCCCGAAGAACACATAGCGCACGCGGCCGTGCCGTTAAGCAATAAGCGCCGTATACTTGTCGTTGAAGATGAGGACGGTATACGTAAATTTGTAGTTCGTGTTCTTCGCGAAAGAGGTTATGAAATAATAGATGCCGGCAGCGCTACCAGCGCGCTTGAGATTTATGAGAAGGAAAACGGATATTTTGACCTTGTTTTCAGCGATGTCGTGCTGCCGGACAGAACCGGCCTTCAACTGGCCGAGGAGCTTCTTGCGCGCAACAAGGAACTTAAACTGATCCTGACCAGCGGTTATCCGGGCGAAAAGATACAGCTTTCATTGATAGAACAAAAGGGTTTCAAGTTTATTCCCAAGCCGTACACCATGGACGAGTTGACGGAAACCATAGAGAAGTGTCTCAAATAATGAGGAGGAGCGTATGTTAAAACAGTTGGTGCTCATGTTGGCGGCAGTGTTATCGGTTGGCGCAATGCAGTGCGACGTTTTCGCTGCGGAGCAGGAACAGGACGCGGCGCTGGAAGACGTTCTTTTCCTGGACATGGATACGGACATTGCCACCAAATCCAAGCTCAAGGTTTCCGAGTCCCCGGCCATAGTCACGGTGATAACCGCGGCACAGATCAGGGATATGGGCGCGCGCACGCTTCACGACGTTCTTAACACCATCCCCGGCATGTATTTTTCGCTCCCGGGTTCCGACCTCATGGGCACGGCAAGGGCG
>MGVF01000064.1 GCA_001800355.1 Elusimicrobia bacterium RIFOXYA2_FULL_50_26 | reverse complement strand
AAAACGCATACACGGCGCTTCTCGACGATGCGCCGTAAATGTTTACAGCTTCCACCTGCCAGAAATATGCCTGCCCGTAAGCAAGGCCGGTCAGCTCATAAGATGTGCCTGGCCCCTCGTAAACCAACTGCAAACTGCCCGTGTCGTTACCAACGTATAATCTGTAAGTAAGCGTTGTACCTTCAGGATCCATAGCCGACCATTCAAGTGTAACCCTGGCGTTTGAGACGGTTTTCTGTTCAGACGATCCCGTGGTTTGAACGCTTACCGGCCTGCGTGAGACGGCGAAAGAGCTTATCTCGAGCGTGTATTCATCTGCAAGCTCGGCGTTGCGGACGCTGTACCTGTAATAATATGTGCCCGTGGAAAGCTGCACCTGCTTTTTGTAGATCCATTCAGGCGGGTTGGATTGTTCAAGCTCAAGAGAACACGTTGTGTATTGCTCCGTGTCCTTTGGCCACCAGGTAACCTTCGGATAGTCCGTCGAGGGAAGATTGTTATAGTTGTCGCGGTAACAGACGCTGAACGTTACCGGAGCTTCGTTGGGTATGTTTGTAAAGTAAGGCGAGTGTTCCCATGCAAGAAACCGTGGAAGGGCTTCATCGGCGTAATCCATGCACGCGATGAAGCTTGAGAAAAGTTCCGTGTTTTCGTCGGTATCGGACGCGCAGCATTCGGGAGCGCAGGAAAATGTTTTGATTTCACCGTCGAGGCAGAACCAGCAGGAGGACTGGTTTATTTCATACGGGCTTAACGAATACAGTACGGATATGCTGTTATCGTCCGAAATTATCTCTTCGGCAAAAACGGCGGATGTAAAAGTCAGCGCAAAAATAAAAACAAAAAACAAAAAAAGTCGCCCGGGGGTAGTCATCGTAACGCTCGCATTCACAAGTTGGCTGTATGATGTTTTTAAGAGGCAAATAACTGACTGATGTTACGCAAGCGTGTCATTGCGAGGAGCTTTGGCGACGAAGCAATCTAACCGTTTTAATACGAAACAGCGAGATTGCTTCGCTTCGCTCGCAATGACAGTAACTTTGGCATTTCTTGCGTAGAGTGGTTTGCCGGTTGGAGTTTACCCCGCTTTACGCCCCCGACGTAAAAGTAAATCCGCCCTTGACACGCCCTTCCCTGCCCCTGCAATTGCAACAATTTAGCACTTTTGTAAAACTATGTCAAGAAAAATTTTCCAGTACTTTTCAGTAAAGCCTAATCTTAAATTTCCTGGCGGATATTTCGACCAGGATACCATTTCTTATAAATTGTTTATAGCGCGCATAATCATGCATCATCAATGATTCGCGTTCTTCCGCATTCCGTGGCATTCTTCTTGCAAGGCGTTTTCGCCCCAGGATCGCGGGAACCCTGAAATATTTATTATGTTTCATGTTTATAAAATCATCATAATTTATCTTTTGCATTTTTCACCTTTTCGATTAATTGCAACAGCGCCGGATACGTTTTCTCTTCGCGGGAGCGCTGGTGCAAGTATTCCCAATCTATCCTGTCATAGTTGATAAGCAACAGTTCCTTCACCCAGTTCTCTTCATCACTTGAGTTCCAGTGAACGTATGCATTCAACCGGTCTATGATCAGGTCCTCTACTCCGATGATATACGCACTCAATCCTTCTATTTCTATTTCTATCAGGTGTCCGGACTCCCCTTCACTTAATTGTGATCCCGGCGCTTCGATATAAACATCTAATTCTTTATGTATCCAATGCCTGCCTTCTTTTGAAAAGCCGGCCGTTAAAAGAATTTCATTCAGTAGTTTTGTATCTGAAAATACCAGATCAATATCGTAGGTATTATAACCTCCTACCGTATAAAATTCAACCGCAAATCCCCCTACTATAACAGGCTTGAGGCCGTGTTTTGCAATCTCCTGCGAAATCACGGCCATAACAAACAGTTGTTTTTTAAGTTTATCCTGTATATTACGGGCTTTTTCCAACAAAATAAGCATATTTGATATTTTCATGGAATTTGCTCTTGCAAGATTATAGTAGCAAAATAGTCTGGCGTAATCAACACGCACGGGCAAGGTTTTTGACAAACAATCGGGTTATGTGGTATTATTTCGCTGCCATGATATTTGATGTGTTGCTTGCGGGGCTTGTGGTTATTTCGGGGTATACCGATGTGCGTTACCGCAGAGTTTATAATTTTGTAACGTTTCCTGCGATGATGCTTGGTGTCGGCCTGCATTTTATATATTTTGGTTTTGCGGGTGGCGGCGATGCATTATCGGGGGCGGGCGCGGGTTTTATTTTTTTCCTGCCTTTTTACCTGCTTGGCGGCATGGGCGCGGGCGACGTGAAATTCATGATGGCGGCAGGCGCGCTTAAAGGTTTTTCCTTTATTGTAAGTGCGGGGCTTTACGGAGCGATATGCGGAGGGGTTGCGGCGGTGGCGGTGTTGATATACCGCAAGAGGCTCTTAAAGACTTTGCGGCAGGTGTTTGTGGGCTGCTACCTTTTACTGACATTTCACACCAGGGAGTCCGTGAAGTTTGACCCGCGCGACTCTATCCGGTTGCCGTACACCGTATTTCTTTCCTGTGGCATAATAATAAAGATTATTTTTGGATAGTATGCACAACGCGCTGCGGGAAGGGTATTTCTATGCCTTCGGTGCGATAGCGCTCGTGCAGTTGCTTGATAAATTCGTGCGTGATGAGGAATTTATCCGTGAATTCTTTTACGCGAAGGATAACGGACAGGTCTATGGATGAATCGCCGAAACTGTTGTAGCGTACAAAGGCGTCGAACTCCTTTATGCCGCCGGTTACACTCCTCAGCACCGAATTTGCAACCTCGATGGTAACTTTCTCCACTTTTTCAAGATTGCTTCCGTAAGCGACTCCCACCGGTATAACTACGGACATTTCTTTTTGAGGCAGATAATAATTTGTAATTATGGAAGAGCCGATTTTTACATTCGGTATG
The DNA here is from genome assembly GCA_001800355.1 of Elusimicrobia bacterium RIFOXYA2_FULL_50_26. Classification (GTDB taxonomy): domain Bacteria; phylum Elusimicrobiota; class Endomicrobiia; order Endomicrobiales; family XYA2-FULL-47-53; genus XYB2-FULL-50-12. The sequence goes on along the minus strand of MGVF01000064.1, from coordinate 7,940 downwards.
ACGATGATGTTGTTGGATAATTCCCGCAGCCTTGTTGTGCGCCAGCCTATGTCAACTATATAACCTTCCTGCCCGGAATCAATTTTAATATAATCCCCCGGCCTGAACTGTTTGCCCGCTATTATGTGAAACCCCGCTATAAGATTTGAAAGCGTGTCCTGCAAGGCAAGCGCGACCGCAAGCGAGCCTACCCCGAGCGCGGTGAGAATCGGCGTTATGGAAATTCCAAGATTGGCAAGTATTATCAACGCGCCGATTATGACTATGACAACGCGCACGAGGGTGTCCGTCAGACCTGTAAGCGGCAGGCTGAGGTTTGCTTTTGTACCGTAATTTTTTATTGCAAGGGAAGCGATGTTTGCCGCAAGGAAGGTGATGGAAAGCAGGAATAGTGAAAGGATTGCCTTATCAAGCACCGGCGCTATGGATGGCGTAAGCGGGGCTATCTTGCCGGCAACAAATAAGCCTGAAAGAAACGACCATGTAATGACGTGCGGTTTGCCTGACAGAATTATAATGTCGTCAAGGTCGGTTTCTGTTTTGGAAGCCCATTTGGACAGGTGATAATGTATTATGCGAAACAGGAAAAAGCCGGACACCCAGAACAAAACCAGCGCCATTCCGGCGGCAGTCCAGCTTAACCACGTGTAATTTGACGATATAAATGAATTGACCGCTGTCATTGGAGCTACGATTTTTCAGCTTTGGACTGGCAGTCTATGCAGTAACGCACCCATGGCAGCGCCTTCATGCGCGCCTCGGATATGATTTTGCGGCAGCTTTCGCACTGGCCGAAAGAACCTTTTTCAATGCGGCGAAGCGCGGCCTCTATGGAGTCGAGCATAAGTTTCTCGTTATCCGTCACTTCGAACAACATCTCTTTTTCGACAGTTTGCGAGGCGCTGTCTATCTCGTCGCCGATTTCGACGTCGAGCATATCGCTCCTTTTCTGGGCGCGCACTATATTCATAAGGTCATCGCGTTTTTCCATCAGGATTTTCTTGAATTTTTCGATTTCTTTCTTGTTCATTTTCGGGGTCTCCCTTCAATCATGTTGATTTATGGTCAATTAGCAACCACTTTTATCGTGCGCAGGGTTTCGGTTTCCTGCCCGCTGATGCGTATATCCTTGGCAGACATATCCATTAAATATTCGCAGATTTCGGCTGTTATGCGTTCGCCGGGTATGAGCACAGGTATGCCGGGAGGATAAGGGGTAAGGGTCTGCGCTGAAATCTGCCCCACCGCCTTGCTAAGCGGGATACGTTTTGTTTTTGCCGAGAAAAAGACATCTCGGGGCATCATCACCATTTCCGTTGCAAGCGACGGTATTTGCAGGCTCCAGTTTTGCTGGTGGCCGTGGTAACGTTTTTCAATGTCGGCAAGCGCGTTGACAAGCGCCTGCACGTCGCTTTTCTCGGAACCAATGCCCATTATCGCTATCAGGTTAAAAAGATCGGCGCAGTCTACCTGTATATTATACTCATTTGCCAAAATATCTTCAATCTGGTAACCGGAAAGGCCGGTGCGGGTAACGTTTATCGTCAGCTTGGTGCGGTCAAGGTCATAGCCAAGGCTTTGTATTTCGTTGCGGGTTAGACAGTGGTATTTTGAAAGGTTGTTTATCTGCTTGCGCCCGAATTCCGCGGCCTTTATAACTTTATCCAGCATAACCTTGCCATGTTCGACGGCCTGCATGCGGGCAAGATCCAGGCTTGCAAGTATAAGGTAGTTCGGGCTGGTGGTTTGAAGCAGGGAAACTACTTTTTTCACCTGGTTAACGTCAAGTAGTTTTGAATTGAAATGCAGAACCGAACCCTGAGAAAGCGCGGAAAGTATTTTGTGTGTGGATTGTACGCACAAATCCGCGCCGGCGCTTACCGCCGAAACCGGCAGCCCCTCGTGGAATTTAAGGTGCGGGCCGTGCGCTTCGTCAACCAGCAGCAGTTTCCCGCGGGAGCGGCAGAGTTCGGCGATCTTTACCAGATCCGTGGCAACGCCGTTATACGTCGGGCTTGTTACGAACACTGCTTTCGCTTCAGGGTAGTGGTTTAGCGTTTCCTCTATCTGATCTACGGACGAATCGAAAATGATGTCGAGATTCTGATCAATTTTAGGTTGGATCCATATAGGCCAGACGCCGGAAAGTATAACGCCGGACATTATGGATTTATGCGAATTGCGCGAGACTATTACGGATTCACCCGGTTTGCAGGCTGCCAGGAACATGGCCATGTTGCCGGAAGAAGAGCCGTTGACGAGAAAGAAAGAATCCTCGACGCCGTAGGCGCGCGCCATAAGCTCCTGGGCCTTTTTTATCGGGCCGACGGGGTCATGGAGCGAATCCACTTCGGGGAACACCGTAACGTCGAAATAATAGAGGTTTTTGCCGGTAAATGAACGCAGCCGGCGATCTACGCCGCGACCGTTCTTGTGTCCCGGCGTGTGAAAGGATATTACCTTTCGCTTCGCGTGTCCCAGCAGGGTTTCGAATAATGGCGCTTTGCTTTGTTTAGCCATATTTACTTGAAGAAATACACCGGTTTTTTTTCGGTGATGACGTTTTTTTCTTCGTCGAGATATTTACGCATGTATTTCGGCGTATTAAACAACCCCAGGTGAGTGTAGCCGTCGTAGAATGAAAGTTTTCCGGTTAGCCGGCCTGCGATGCGCCGATTTATTTCACCGGCCGAAAGTTTGGCCGGTTTTATGCCGTCCCCGCAGGCCATGAACGCCCATGGAACATCGAACGAAGGTATATAGGAGTAATAAGCATATACATCGCTGAAAACCTGTTTTAACGTGCGATAAAGCATCTTGTGAAATTTTATCTGCAGCGGGTTGCCGGACCCGGCCTGTAGCGCGAAAATACCGCCGGGCTTTAGTATGGATTTCAGTTTCCGGTAAAACTCCACTGTGTAAAGCGTGTATGCCGGCCCGCCTTCTATGGGTGACGGGAGATCGGATATTATAACGTCGAATTTTTTGCCGGTTTCAAAAACGTATGCGCGCGCGTCGCCTATAATCAGTTCCGACTTGGGGTTGCTAAACGCTCCCTGGTGCCAGGGTTTGAGGTATTTTATGCAGAAGTCCACCACTTCGCCGTCAATATCAACCGTAACTACGCGCCGCAGTTTTTTGTAACGCAATACTTCGCGGGTTGTTGCGCCTTCGCCGCCGCCCATTATAAGCACGTCCGCGGGCTGCTTGTGCAGCATAAGTGCCGGGCATACCAGCGATTCGTGGTAAATGAATTCATCGCTCTGTGCCGATTGCATTTCGCCGTCCAGTATGAGGCAGCGGCCGAACGAATGGGAATCGGCAAGTATTGCTTTCTGGAATTTGGTGCGCGTGGAAACTATGGTGTGTTTCAGTTGATGGAGATGTTTCTCGTGGGGAGTAAAATGCTCGGTGATCCAGGTGTTTTTCTTCATTCCGGTTTATGCCGAAGGGTTTTACCGGGCATGTTAAGAAGCCCGCGCTTCATTTCAATCGCGGTAACGTTCCTGGCCTTTAGCTTTTTGGAAATGTAATTGTATGCTTTCCACGGATTGACATCGGAGCCACAGGTGTAAATGTCAATTGACGCGAAATTGTATTCCGGCCATGTGTGGATGGCGAGGTGGGATTCGGCGATTACGATTACGCCGGAGATGCCGTGAGGATTGAAGGTATGGAACACCACGTCTACAATATGAGCCTTTGAACGGCGTGCGCCTTCGGCCATAATTTCTTCGACCTTGCGCACGTCGGTCAATATTTTGTTGTCGCAGTTATATAGTTCAACCAGTAAGTGACGCCCAAGAGAGTTCATAATAGAGTAGTTTATATATAATTTTTTAAAAGCCCTGTCAAGCCCTGCGACGATAAATTTTTTTTCGGATAATTTGCCGGTTTCCCTCCGTCATAAAATTATTAATCCGCAATACGTTAAAATATACACAAAAAAAATATATTTAGCAATAGTTTTCTAAAACTTTTTTTTCTTGACGGGGTTAAGGCTTCCCGTGCGGTAGCCGTCGAGGTCAAGGGTTACGTAGCGCCAGCCGAGCCCATGAAGCCTGCGGGCTATTTTAGCGCGGTGCGGCGAACGCGCCAGGCGCTCAATGCCGGCGGCGTCGGTTTCGATGCGCGCCGTGTCGCCGTGGTGGCGCAGGCGCACTGTGAAAAAGCCCTCTTTTTTCAGCGCCAGTTCTCCGGCCTCGATGCGCGCAAGGTCTTTAGCGGAGATCGGGGTGCCGAAAGGCACGCGCGATGCAAGGCACGCCTGCGCGGGCTGGTTCCATGTAGGCAGGCGAAGTGCGCGGCTTGCCTTGCGCACGTCCGCTTTTGTGAAGCGCGCGTCCTCAAGCGGCGAGATTACGTTCCACCGGGTGGCCGCGCGCCGTCCCGGGCGGTAATCGGCGCGGTCTGAAAAATTTGAGGCATCGCACAATGCCATATCGTGCTGCCGGGCGATGCGGGCGAGTTTTTTGAAAAGCTCATTTTTGCAATGGAAACAGCGGTCGGGTTCATTGCGCCGGAACTGTTCCTGCTCAAGCTCGTCGGTATTTATGAAGATGTGGTTAATATCAAGTTTCTTTGCCAGCGCGGTTGCCTGGTTGCGTTCCTCTGCGGGAAATGTTTCGCTGACTGCCGTAACCGCCAGCACGTTTTCCCTGCCAAGCGTTTTGCGCGCCGCCGCTGCCAGGAAAGTGGAATCAACTCCGCCGGAATAGGCTATCAATACTTTTTTGAGCCGTTCCAGACGGCGCTTGAGGAGTATCCATTTCTTGTTCATAAAGACGGATTATACCATATTTGACGGAAAAGAAAAAATTTGTTACCATGAACAATTACTTTATGGTCAAGACTGACTGCGTTCATTTCCCCCTAGACAGGCCGTGCCGTTTTCATAAGGAACATGGAACTAAATGTTACCGCTGTAACAGTTACCAGCCTGTATTTTCCGCCAAAAAAAACAAACCGCGCCGCATACTTATCATAAAACTGGATGCAATGGGCGATGTGCTGCGCACCACATTTTTGCTGCCCGGCCTGAAAGAAAAATACGGCGACATTCACGTAACGTGGCTTGTCGCGCCGGCTTCGGCTCCGTTTCTTGAGCATAATCCGCTGGTTGACTGTGTGTGGCCGCTGGACAAGGATGTTTTTTCAAGGTTGCTTTCAGAAACGTTTGAGGAAGTGATAAATCTTGATTTATCGCCGTCAAGCCTCGCCCTTGCAAGCGCCGCTCCCGCCGGCTCATTCACGGGTTTTATGCCGGATAAGAAGCGGCGGGTAATGTGTTCTAATGCCTACGCGCGCAAGTGGCTTTTGATGAGCGCGTTTGATGACGCCAAAAAAAGCAATACGCAGACTTTCCAGTACTGGATGGCTAAAATCACCGGCATTAAAAGAGCCGATTACGAAATACACGTCCCGCTTGAGGCCGCGGCGGTGGCAAGGGCGGCTTTATTTGCCCGGCGGCACGGGCTTGCCGGCCGCAAGATCGTTGGCATAAACCCGGGCGCGGGCGCGCGTTGGCGGCTTAAAAAATGGACGGATCCGGGTTTTGCTTCGCTGATTCGTTCGCTGGAACAATCCGGCGCCAAAGCGCTTTTGCTTGGCGGCCCGCAAGAGGAAACGCTGCTGCGGAGCCTTGCAAAATCCACCGGCGCCGTTGCTGCCGGCACGGATAACACGATACTTGAATTTTTTGCGCTTATCAATCTTTGCGATATTGTTGTTACCGGCGACACCATGGCGCTTCATGCCGCGCTCGGGCTTAAAAAGAAGGCGGTTGCCATATTCGGCCCGACCTCGGCCGCGGAAATAGAAATGTACGGCCGTGGCACGAAGATAGTTTCGCCAGCGCCCTGCGTTTGTTGTTACCGCGCCCACTGTCAGGTGCGGCCGGACTGCATGTCCTTGATACGTCCCGGCGTTGTGCGGCAGGCGGTGGAGAATCTATGGAAATAATGGCGATGGTGCCTACATATAATGAAGCGGGCAATATCCGGCAGCTTATAACCGCCATACTTGCGTTGCCGCTTGACGCGGGTGTCCTGGTGGTTGACGACAACTCGCCGGACGGGACCGCGCGCATTGTTTCTGAATTGGCCGAAAGCGAACCGAATCGGGTGGCGCTGTTGTTGCGCACTGAAAACCGCGGCAGGGGCCGGGCGGGTATCGAAGGGTTTAAGAAGGCGCTTGCCATGGGCGCGCAATTTGTGGTGGAGATGGACGGCGACATGTCGCATGCGCCGCGTTTTATAACGGAATTCCGCCGTGCGATAGAAAATGCCGACGTTGTTATCGGCTCGCGCTACGTTGACGGCGGCAAAGACGAGTCGCGCACATTCATGCGCCGCGCCGTCAGCTCATTTGCCCGGAAATACCTTGCTTTTGTCCTGGGTGTAAATGTGCAGGATCCGACTTCGGGATTCAGGATGTTCAGAAGAGAGGCGCTGGAAAAGATACTTCCCTGTCTTACGGCGCGCGACCCGTTTATTGTTACGGAGGTATTGTTTCATCTAAAAAAGAACGGATTTAAGATTGCCGAGTGTCCCATTGAATTCATGCCGCGCGGCGCCGGCGCTTCGAAGCTTAAGCCTTCAACGTTGTTCAAATACCTGTTGCGGGTTTGGAAACTTAAACTATTATGAAATACAAACGCTTATTTTTCATTCTGACTGCGGTAACGTCGTTGCTAAGGCTGCTTGTCGTCGGGCGCATCGGGTTGGGCGATGACGAAGCCCACTACTTTGCATATTCCAGGTTTTTGGATCTCTCGTTTTATGATCATCCCCCCGCCATAGGATACATTATTAAAATAAGCACCCTGGTTTTCGGAAACAACGAGTTTGCGGTGCGCCTGCCCGCCGTCGTTTTCTTTATAGGCATATCATTTTTGGTGTTTCAACTTGCGCGGAAAATGTTTGACGAACGTGTGGCATTTTGGAGCGTGGCGCTGCTTAACGTTACGCCTGTTTTTTCATTCCTGGGCGCGGTGCTTACCGTACCGGACGCGCCGCTGGCTTTTTTCTGGATGGCCTTTATTTATCTTTTCTGGCGCACGGTGCAGGGCAGCAATGCCTCGCTATGGTATGCGTTGGGCGCATTGCTCGGCGTGGGGTTGCTAAGTAAGTATAATGCGATACTGCTGGTGCCTTCAGCGGCATTATTTTTGTTGTTTTCACCCAGGCACCGGCGCTGGTTGTTTGAGAAGGAGCCTTATTTTGCTCTGGGTATCGCTTTCCTGTTGTTTGTGCCGGTGATTATGTGGAATCTTGAAAACGGCTGGGCCTCGTTCGGTTTCCAGTTGCGCCACGGTTTCGGCGGGAGCGCACCCGTGTTCTCGGCGCTTCTCCTGGGGCGCTCGCTGGGCGCGCAGGCGGGTTATATCTCCCCGCTGCTTTTTATTCTGCACGCACTGGTGCTTGCGCTTTTGGGTATACGTGCCTTTGCCGGACGCGACGAGAAAGCGTTGTTCCTGTTTTCATTTTCGTTCCCGACGCTGTTTTTGTTCAATGCCGTGGCTAGCTTTAACGAGATTCTCCCCCACTGGCCGGCCACCGGTTATCTTACATTAACCATAGCGGTTGCCAAGTACAGCGTGGACTCCTGGCAGAAAGGCCGGTGGTTCTTCAAGGGCTTTAGCGTGGCGGCGTGGGCGCTTGCTATTTTTTTAAGCCTGCTTATACCTGTGCAGGCATTGTTTAAGGTTGTGCCGGTAGGCAAATTCCTGCCCGCGGAAGAACGCGCGAAAATAGAAGACGGGATAACGAAGGAAGAAAAGGCAGACATCACCAATGAGATTTACGGCTGGCCGGTCGCGGGAAAAAAGATCGCCGAATACATCGCCGGCGCGCCGGAGCCCAAGCCGTTTATATTTACGCACCGCCATTATATCGCAAGCCAGTTGACTTTTTATGTTCCCGGCCATCCCAGGATATATT
>MGVF01000063.1 GCA_001800355.1 Elusimicrobia bacterium RIFOXYA2_FULL_50_26 | reverse complement strand
ATTTTGTTGGCGCTTGCAAAAGCTGCTACGGAGAATAGAAGTAACGCGCATGTGCATTTGGATAGAGATTTCAGAGTCGTGATCCGGGTCATTTGGTTGCCTCCCTTTGGTTTATTAATAACGACAAAAACAACTACAACGGCAATTCCCCCTCATCCTGACCTTCTCCCCGGCGGGGAGAAGGATAATTGGAATGGTATGGAATGGGGACAATGGTAGCAAAAAATTGTTTTGGTGTCAAATTAGGGTAAGCACACAAAGGCCTTACCGGCGGCCGAAATGTTTTTTTAGTTCTTCGCGGGATAGTTTGAGGATGGTTGGGCGGCCGTGGGGGCAGGTGTAGGGGGAGTGGCAGGTAAAAAGGGTTTTGAGCAGTTGTTCCATTTCAGGGATTGACAGGCTGTCGCGCGCTTTTATGCTGGCTTTGCAGGCGCTGCGGATTATCAGTTCTATTTTTTGTGCGGGCGGCAGCGCCGATTCCGCGGCCAGGGCATCAAGGCTTGCGCTGATGAGGTTTTCAGTTTCAGTGTCTGTCCCGAGCGCCGCCGGCAGCGCGCTTATGCGGAAGGTGTTGCTGCCGAATTCCGTTATATCCCAGCCAGCTTCGGAAAACAGGGTTATGCTGGCCGCAAGCAGAGCCGTTTTGCTCGACGGAAGTTCCAGGGTTGTCGGGATAAGAAGCCCCTGGACCGCAATCTGTTTTTTCTGCCATTGAGCGACGTAATTTTCGTAGCGGATGCGTTCGGCGGCGGCGTGCTGGTCTACAATGATAAAATCGTCGCCTTTTTGCGCCACGATAAAACTTGCAAATGACTGTCCTAGCACTTTTACATAATGTTCGTCGCCTGAAATAGCGTTAAATTCCTGCTGGGTGGATAAATGAGGTTGCGGCGGGGCGGCCGTAAAATTATTTTGCGCGGCGTACGCCTTGCGTGTTTCGTTCATTGCGGCGGGCGGCGGAGCCGGTGCAAGCTCGTAGGGCGCCGACAATGAAATGGCGACCGGTTGCGTTATGGCCGTGCGGATGGCGCGGTATACAAACTGGTGGATCTCCTGTTCTTTGGAGAAGCGCACCTCGCGTTTTGTGGGGTGGATATTGACGTCTATCTCGGCCGGGTTTAATTCCATGAAAAGTACGACGCCGGGGTGGCGGCCCGAAGGCAGGTTCTCGCGGTAAGCGTCGTAAAGCGCATGGGTGAGAAGTTTGCCCAGATGGACAGGCCTTTTATTTATGAAGAGAAATTGCTCATTCCTTGCGGGGCGGCTGTTCTCGGTTTTTGTTACGAATCCTTCGAGGCGTACCTGTGGGTGGGCGGCGTTTACGGGGGTAAGCTGCCTTGCCAGGGATGTCCCCAGCACGTCGCTTATGCGTTCGCGGATTGTTGCCGCCGCCGGCGCGTTTAGCGCGGTTTTACCTTCGCTGGTTACGGTAAACGATGTTGCGGGATATGCCAGGGCAAGCTCTTCGATTGTGCGCAGGATATGGGTGCGCTCGCATGAATCGCTTTTTAAAAATTTTGCGCGCGCCGGCGTGTTAAAGAATAGATCGGTTAATTCGATGATCGTTCCGGCCGCACCCGCCCAGGCGCGGCTGTTCATAATTTTCCCCCCTACAAACAATATGCTCCATCCGCTTTCGGCGCCGGATTGCTGGCTGAATATTTGAAGATGAGAAACGGCGGCTATGGAAGGAAGCGCTTCGCCGCGGAATCCAAGTGTGCCGAGGGATGAGAGATCGTCGAATTGCGTGATTTTGCTTGTCGCGTGGCGGGTTACCGCAAGAGCGATATCTTCGCGGCTCATGCCGGAGCCGTCGTCTTTGATGCGGATAAATTTCCGGCCCGCGCCGCGGATTTGTATGTCTATGCGCCTGCCGCCGGCATCAAGCGCGTTTTCTATAAGCTCCTTGACGGCATTAGCGGGCCGTTCGATAACCTCGCCGGCGGCTATCTTATTTATCGTTTCATCGGAAAGTATGCGTATCGAAGCCATTACTTGTCAATATGCGCTTTTATGCCTGCCGTTGGTGCGTTCCACTTTCTGGCAGAGCATGTGGTAAGAACATTTGTCGCTGCAAACGTCGGAAACGCCAAGCGCAAGCTTTGTCGCGCAGTCCGAGTAATCGAATGCCATGCGGTTGATGTGGCGGAAATCCACCGGGTTTATCTTTTTAAAGACAATTCCCAGCCTCCACATCTCGCCTTTTAAAAGCGACCATACGACGCGCCCGGACAGTTCCTGGGTACGCAGCCCGGGCAGGTCGAGCGAAAGGGCCATCTCGGTGCCGACCGGGATAGACGTAAACGTCAGTATGGCCATGCCGCCCGCGGATAGCTCAACCAGAACGCCGGGCAGGGCTTTGCCGTCGAGTGCAACCTGTATTGGCTGGTCAATCTCGTGCAGAACCGGATACCGTTTGTGCTTGCGCCTTTCTTCCATGGTTACAGTCTCCTTTGCCGCACCCGCGCTTTGACGCGGGTTTGCCTTTATTTCTCCAGCTTTTCTTTTAAGTCAGCCAGCAGTTGAAGGGCTTCAAGCGGAGTTACTGCGTTTACGTCCATGCTTCGCAATTGTACCAAAATATTTTCGTAAGGGGAAGCGATGTTTACGGGCGCGGCCGTAAAAAGGTCGGGTTCGCGTTGCCGTACATTCACGCTGCTTTCAAGTGTGCGCAGTATTTCATGCGCCCGGCTTATCACGCCGCGCGGCAGCCCCGCAAGTTCCGCAACGTGTATGCCGTAGGAACGGTCTGCGGCGCCGGGTGTTATCTTGTGCAGGAAAATCACCTGCCCCTGCCATTCTTTGACGGCAACGTTGTAGTTTTTTATGCCGGGTATTGTGCCGGCGAGATCGGCCAGCTCGAAGTAATGCGTTGCAAACAATACTTTCGGGCCGCGTCCCGCAGAATCTTTTCCCGCCAGGTATTCGACGGCTGAGCGCGCAATGGAAATGCCGTCGTAGGTTGAAGTGCCGCGGCCTACTTCGTCCAATATAATCAGGCTGCGGGACGTGAACTGGCGAAGAATGTCGGCCGTTTCATGCATTTCAACCATGAATGTGGATTCCCCGCCCGCCAGGTTGTCCGCCGAACCTATGCGCGTAAAAATCCTGTCAACTATGCCTATGCGCGCCCCGGCGGCCGGCACGAACGCGCCTGTTTGCGCGAGTATTACGATAAGGGCGGTTTGGCGCAGGTAGGTGGATTTGCCCGCCATATTCGGGCCGGTGAGAATTATTACCTGGTCTTCGCCGGATGAAAGTAAAATGTCGTTTGGAACAAACGAACCTTTAATGGTGTTTTCTATCACGGGGTGGCGGCCGTCTTTTATGGCGATTACGTAATCGTCGTCAATTTCCGGACGGCAGAAGCCGTATAGAGCCGCGGCTTCGGCAAACGCGCAGTAAACGTCAAGCTCGGCCAGGGCGCTTGCGATAGATTGAAGCGATGCCGCGTGCTTTAGCAGTTGAAGCCGCATGTTGTTAAAAAGTTCATCCTCAAGCCGCAGTATCTTTTCCTGGGAAGATAGAACCTGCTCTTCGAATTTTTTTAATTCCTGCGTGATAAAACGTTCGCCGCCGGCCGTCGTTTGCTTGCGGATGTAATCGGGCGGCACAAGGCGCAGGTTGGCTTTCGTCACTTCAAGGTAATAGCCGAACACCGAGGTGTAGCCGATTTTAAGCGATGCGATGCCTGTGCGTTCGCGCTCCCTGTTTTCCATGGCGGAAATCATTTTCCTGGCGTCGCGGCCGATAAGGCGCAACTCGTCGAGCGAAGCATTGAAACCCGCGCGTATCACGCCGCTTTCCTTCAGCGTCGAAGGAGGTTCGTCCGCGATGGCCGAGGAAATAAGATCGGTTACCTCTTGCGGGCATGACAGCTTTTTAAGCAGTTCCAAAATTGTTTCCGGCGGGTTGATGGCCGACTGAAATTTTTGGGCAAGCGACGGCAGCGCCAGCAGCGAATGTTTGAGGCTTACGATCTCGCGCGGGCCTGCCGTTTGCGCGGATACGCGGCTGACTATGCGTTCTATGTCGGTAATGTTTTTGAATTCCTCGCGCAGCGCGCGGCGCGTAATGCCTTCCTCAAGCAGGAAGGCCGTTGCCTGCTGGCGGCGCACGATCGCTGTTTTATTGACAAGCGGCGCCAGCAGCCACCGGCGCAGGGTGCGCGCCCCCATGGGTGTAACGGCAAGGCCGATGGCCCCAAGCAGCGAGCCGTCTTGCGCATGCGATGCGGAGCCTTCAACCAGCTCAAGGTTTCGCACCGCGGCTTCGTCCAGGATAAGAAAGTCTTCTGTTGAATAGTATTTTACGTGCGTAAGCGGCGGCAACTGCCCGTTTTGGGTTTTGCGAAGGTATCCGATAATTCCGCCGCAGGCGCCGGCTGCCAGTGGCTTGTTGTCAAGCCCCAGGGGTTTTAAGGATATAAGGTTGAACATCTCTTTGATTTTCGTTTCCGCTTCCGCGGGCAGGAAGAAATAGTCGTCGGTATGGTTGACCGCAACGCCTTTTTGCGTTGCCGACAAGATGGGCTGGATGTTGAAACCTTGAGGCGTGATGATCTCGCCGGGGGACAGGCGCGTAATTTCCGCGGGAAGCTTGTGGCCGGCTATTTCGGTGGCGCCGAACTCACCTGTGGAAATATCGGCGAACGCGACGCCGAAAACGTCCGCGTCCTTGCCGGGGCAGACCGCAACGAGGTAATTATTCTGTTTTGCGTCGAGCAGGTTGTCTTCCAGCAATGTTCCGGGCGTTATCACGCGCACGACGTCCCTGCGCACTATGCCTCGCCCCTGTCCCGGCTCCTCAAGCTGTTCGCAAATAGCCACTTTTTCGCCGGCTTTGACCAGCTTTTTTATGTAGCCGTTGGCGGCATGGTAGGGAACGCCGCACATTGGCACGGCCTGCCGCCTGGTAAGCGTTACCTCAAGCAGTTTTGAGGCTTTGACAGCATCGTCGCCGAACATCTCGTAGAAATCACCCAGCCTGAAAAAAAGTATCATGCCCGGGTAACGGGATTTTATTTCCTGGTACTGCTGCATCAGGGGAGTAAGGCTGTCTTTTATTGCAGCAGGTTTTTGAATTCCTTGATTCGTTTTAGCCATTGGTAGGTGGAAAGCACGTCGTTAACGTAACGGCGGGTTTCCGGGTAAGGTATATCCTCTATCTCGGTAGCAAGCAGAGGATTCTGGCGATTCCATAGTTCCACTTTGTTTTTACCGGCGTTGTATGCGGCAAGCATCAGTATCTCGTTGTTATTGAACTGCTTTTTTAATTTTGCAAGATAATATGTTCCCACGTGTATGTTTATTGCGGGTTTTTCAAGGTCGGCAAGCGTTAAGGAATTGTACCCGATTTCGATGCCAGCTTCTTTTGCCGTGGCAGGCAGAAGCTGCATTAGCCCTATGGCGCCGCGGTGCGAGCGCGCCCCTCGCAGAAAATTGGATTCCGTGCGCACAACGGCGGTTACAAGAAGCGGGTCAAGACTGTAGCGGCGGGCATAGCGGTCAATGATGTCTTTGTGAAATACCGGGCGCAGCAGGTTAAACGGCAGCTCGAAAAAAAACAGGGAGAATATGGCGAGTATAACAGCTAAAACAACAATAAATTTTCGCATATTTTCAGCCGGCTATTTTTATGAACGTACCGTAGAGTGAATTTATCTTCGTCCGCTTTATGCCGACAAGCACGGTTTTGCCTGTAAGCACAAGAACGCTTTCAAAAAAAACTTTTTTGTTTGTGCGGGTGCGGCCAACCCATTGGCCTGCGCGTTTTTCTTCTACAAGCACTTCCTGTTCCGTGTGCAATAGTGTAGCATTTTTTTGAGTTGCAATGCCATTAAGCGACGATAATATTGCGGCGTGCCTCTTTTCCTTGACGTCGCGGGCGACGTCGTCGGGTTTCGCGGCCGCGGCCGTGCCGGGGCGCGGCGAATACTTGAAGGCAAATATGAAATCAAACTGTATATCATTTACCGCCCGCAGGGTCTGCTCAAAATCCTCTTGCGTTTCGCCCGGGAACCCGATAAGAATATCCGTGGTTATGCTTACATCCGGGCAGGCGGCGCGCAGTGCGTTCACAACCTTGCTGTAGCCGGCCAGGGTATAGCCGCGGTTCATGGCGGCAAGTATTTTATCGGAACCCGATTGCAGGGGCAGGTGGACGTGTTCGCATACCTTAGGCAGGCGCGTAACCGCTTTAATAAGCTCGTCGCCGGCATCTTTGGGGTGGCTTGTCATGAAGCGGATGCGCTCAATGCCTGGGATGGCATTGATTTTTTCAAGCAGTTCCGGGAAGGCGGTTGCTCCATTTGCGGATTTGCCATGGTATGAATTGACGTTTTGCCCGAGAAGCGTTACTTCTTTCGCCCCGTTTGCAGCGCGTGCGGTGATCTCTTCGATAATTTCATCGGCCGGACGGGAAACCTCCGGCCCGCGCACATAAGGCACTATGCAATAGGAGCAGAAATTTTCGCATCCGCGCATGATGGTAACAAACGCGGAGATCCCCGACGGTTCACTTACTTCGCTTTTTTTATCCGCCGGGATTACCCCGGGAACATTTTCTATCAGCTCTGCAAACCGTTCAATATCCTTTGCCCCCACAACCAGGTCAACCAGCGGAAAACGTTTTTTGAGCGTATCCTTCATCCGTTCGGCCATGCAGCCTGCAACAATAATCCTGAAATCTTCCCCTTTCTGCCTGCGTTCCACAAGCTCGCCGACGAACGACATCGCCTTGCTCTCCGCATGTTCCCGCACCGAACACGTATTGACCACCACAAGCCCCGCCCCATCCACCGACTCCCCCCGCTCCCACCCCCTGGCCAGCAACCCCTTCTCCATCCCCCCAGAATCCGCCACATTCATCTGACACCCATAGGTCTTAATAAAGTACTTCATGTTTTTCCGGGGACACAATACTTATTTTTTTGCGGCCAGCTCTACGAGGCCGCAGAATTTTCCCTGTTATCTTTTCCAGATTGTTGACGAAATCGTTATCGCCCAGAGGCCTTCCTGTTCTTGAAAGTTTTCTAAAGGTGTCTGTATCTCTATCCGCATTTCCATCCTGTAAAAAATACTTCAAATCCTTGCCGGGTATTATATCTTCGTGATCAGAAATCAATTTTGATTGTTCTCCAAGAATATGGAACGCTGAACTCGACCATTGATATTCTTCCGGTCGAGATACAATACCTGCGCGGACCGGATTCATTTCGACGTATCTAATAGCCGCAAACAGATATGATGTGTGTAGTGGAAATGACGAGAATCGTCCCTGCCAGAGGTATCCTCTCCATCCTTCCCGGAAATTAACCATACGCGTATAAGCTTTATGAGTTTTCCCGATTCCCAGGGCAAGGCCGGTTTCATCGCTCGGGATTGCTACGAGGTGGACATGATTGCTCATCAGGCAGTAGGCAATGATGCGGACATTGTGTTGTTGCGTGGTTTGCGAGAGAATCTCCAGGTAAGCTTTCCTGTCTGCGTCACTGAAAAAAACTTTTTGCGATCGATTGCCCCGCTGCGTTATATGATGCGGTATATCAGGAACGACGACACGCGCTATTCTTGCCATGGATGCATAATATCAAAAATGAGTTGCAAAGGCAAGAAAATCGGTATTGTGTCCCCGGATTCCTCGGATTCCTAAACCTGGCATAATTCCATACCAGTGAAAATCCATCACATCAACATAATTGCCGCCAAGGTTATCCAAAATGACATCCACTATACATTAAACTACTCTACTATCCTGAGATTTGACGGCGCTACAGGGGCTTCTGTTTCAGCTGTACCGTAAAGCAACTGGAAATAATCCGGGCCTATAAGCTGATTATCAATAATAACGTCATCAACATAATAGTGAGTTACATCTGTATCTCTCTCCT
>MGVF01000062.1 GCA_001800355.1 Elusimicrobia bacterium RIFOXYA2_FULL_50_26 | reverse complement strand
GGTCATTGCGAGCGAGAGCGAAGCAATCTCGACGTTGCTTTTGATGAAAAGCGAGATTGCCGCGCCCTTTGGGCTCGCAATGACGGCGACAACTTCAAAACGCTAAAGAGACACTAATATAGAATGGAGGAAGTATTATGGCGTTTTTTATCGGACGTGACAGGGAAGCGCGGCGGGCGTACGGGTTTGACGAAGTGGCGATTGTGCCGGGAAATGTTACTGTCAACCCCGATGAAGTTGATATTTCAATGAATATCGGCGCGAAAAAGCTCGAGATTCCGTTTCTTGCAAGCGCCATGGACGGTGTTGTTGACGTAAAATTTGCCATTGCCATGGGGAAACTGGGCGGGCTTGCGGTGCTTAATCTTGACGGCATCCAGACGCGCTACGAAAACCCCGGCGAGATACTTTCAAAGATAGCCGCGGCGTCGTCGGAAGAGGCCACGGTTCTTGTGCAGAATATTTATAAAGAGCCGATAAAGGAAAAACTGGTAGCCCAGCGGGTGAAAGAAATAAAAGCCGGTGGCGTAATGGCGGCGGTTTCCTGCATCCCGGCGAATGCCGAGCGTTTCGGCGCATTCGCGCAGGACGCGGGCGTTGACCTGTTCGTAGTGCAGTCAACCGTAACCACCACGCGGCATATATCCACCAAATATGCGGCCCTTGATTTTCAGAAATTCTGCAAGGCAATGAAAGTGCCGGTAATTGTAGGCAACGTCGTTACCTACGATGCCGCGCATGATCTTATGGAGGCCGGATGCGCCGGCATACTCGTCGGCGTTGGCCCCGGGGCGGCCTGTACCACCCGCGGCGTGCTTGGTATCGGAGTCCCCCAGGTGACGGCAACTATTGATTGCGCCGCTGCGCGCGACTTCTTTTTTAAGAAGAGCGGCGTATACGTTCCCGTTATTACGGACGGCGGCATGAATACCGGCGGAGATATATGCAAGGCGTTCGCATCGGGCGCGGATGCCGTTATGGTCGGATCGGCGTTTGCACGCACTAAAGAGGCGCCGGGCGGCGGTTTTCACTGGGGCATGGCCACGCCGCATCACAACCTGCCGCGCGGAACGCGCATCAAAGTGGGAGTTACCGGCACGGTTGAGGAAATTCTTTACGGGCCTGCGCGGCTCGACGACGGCACGCAAAACCTTGTCGGCGCGCTTCGCACCTGCATGGGCTCCGTAGGCGCGCGCAATATAAAGGAAATGCAGCTTGTTGAACTTATAATCGCGCCGGACATCAAATCGGAAGGAAAGTTGTTCCAGCGGGCGCAAAGAGTAGGCATGGGAAAATAACATGATTCTTATCCTGGATTTCGGCTCACAATATACGCAGTTGATCGCGCGCCGCATACGCGAGGCTAAGGTTTATTGCGAAATACACGCGGGCAATAAGCCCGTGGAAACGTTCGGCGACATTTCGCAGGTGAAAGGCATTATCCTTTCCGGCGGCCCGTCGAGCGTGTACGAAAAAGATGCTCCCTGGCCGGACGCCGCAATCTGGGGAATGAACGTGCCTGTACTTGGCATTTGCTATGGGATGCAGCTTGTGGCCGAACATTTCGGCGGCAAGGTAAAACATTCCAAAAAACGAGAGTACGGCCTGGCCACAGTAAAAACAGGGCTTGCGTCCAAAATAATGTCAAAGCTGGGCGCAAACGTTACGGTATGGATGAGCCACGGCGACAGCCTCTCTCGGATGCCGAAGGGGTTTGCGCGATACGGCAGTTCCAAAAACTGCCCCTATGCCGTGATAGGCGACGCAAAACGCAATATCTTCGGAGTGCAGTTTCATCCCGAGGTAAAACATACGCCGAAAGGCAAAACCATTATAGAGAATTTCATATTCGGGGTTTGCCGCGAGACGCCGGCCTGGAACATGCGTTCGTTTATTGGCGAAGAAACTAAAAAGATAAGGCAGCAGGCGGGCAAAGGCAAGGTTATCTGCGCGCTCTCCGGCGGGGTTGATTCCTCGGTTGCCGCCATAATGGTGCGCAAGGCCGTGGGAAAACAGCTTACATGCATCTTCGTTGATAACGGCGTGTTGCGCTCCGGCGAGGCCGAGAGGGTGAAGAAGATTTTCGGCAAGCAGTTCGGCAAAAATCTGATACTCGTTGATGCCCAAAAGCGGTTTCTGGATAAACTTGCCGGTGTTACCGACCCTGAACGTAAACGCAAGATAATCGGCCATGAATTTATAGCCGTGTTCGAGGAAGAGGCCGCTAAAATAAAAGACGCCGATTTCCTTGTGCAGGGGACGCTTTATCCCGACGTCATAGAAAGCGTTTCCGTCAAGGGGCCGTCTGCCGTGATAAAAAGCCATCACAACGTGGGCGGGCTGCCGGAAAAGATGAAACTGAAACTTATCGAGCCGCTTCGCTTCCTTTTCAAGGACGAGGTGCGCCAGCTCGGGCGCGAATTGAAGATACCTGCGGAAATACTTACCCGCCACCCATTCCCCGGGCCGGGGCTGTCGGTAAGGATACTTGGCGAAGTTACGCCGGACCGCGTGGCCATACTAAAAAAGGCCGACATGATTGTTGAAGAGGAAATACGCGCCGCCGGCATATACGAAAAACTGTGGCAGGCGTTTGCAGTGCTGCTTCCCGTAAAAACAGTCGGTGTAATGGGCGACAGCCGCACATACGAGAACGTTATAGCGTTGCGTATAGTGGAGTCCGACGATGCCATGACCGCTGACTGGGCTAAAGTGCCATACGAAACCCTGGGCAAAATGTCGAGCCGCATAATAAATGAAGTGCGCGGCGTAAACAGGGTTGTTTACGACATATCACAAAAACCGCCTGCTACCATAGAGTGGGAATAAGAGGTGTCGGCAATGAATCAAACAGAAAATATAGATTTCCCGCTGTTTCACCGCGGCAAGGTGCGCGATGTTTACGACCTTGAGCAACAGTTGTTGATCGTAGCTTCCGACCGCGTCTCCGCCTTCGACCATGTTTTGCCGACTGAGATACCGGATAAGGGAAAAATCCTCCATGCGTTGTCGCTTTTCTGGTTCGATTACGTTCAGGGGATAGTTCCCAACCATCTTATTACCGGCGATTTCGATAAATTTCCCACGCGGCTGAAAAAAAGCGCGTTTCTCGCAGGCCGCTCCATGCTTGTAAAAAAAGCCAGGCGCATAGATATAGAATGCATAGTCCGCGGCTACCTCGCCGGCTCCGGCTGGAAGGAATACCGTCAAAACGGGACTATCTGCGGGCTGGCGCTGCCGGCCGGCTTGCTTGAATCATCCAAACTGCCTGAGCCTGTTTTCACGCCGTCAAGCAAGGAAGAAGGCGGAAAGCATGACGAAAATATCTCGTTCGAAGAGGCTAAACGCAGGGTGGGCGAAGAGCTTGCCGTAACGCTGCGGGATATTTCCATAAAGGTGTATGCCAAAGCGAGCGCATACGCGGAAACAATGGGCATAATTCTTGCGGACACCAAGTTCGAATTCGGGCTTATTGACGATAAAGTCATCCTGATTGACGAGATACTCACCCCCGATTCATCCAGGTTCTGGGATAAGGAAAAGTACGAGGAAGGCCGCTCTCAGGATAGCCTGGACAAGCAGTACGTGCGCGATTACCTTGAGTCAATCAAGTGGAATAAGCAGCCGCCCGTGCCGGAACTTCCGCGAGAGGTAGTTGAAAAAACGCGCGAGAAATATTACGAGGCCTATAGAAAAATTACGGGAAAAGAATTATAATAAGGGTGTTTCTTTAGCGTATTGTCGTTGTCATTGCGAGCCCAAAGGGCGCGGCAATCTCGCTTTTCATCAGAAGCAACGTCAAGATTGCTTCGCTCTCGCTCGCAATGACATCAAACGGCTGATAAGGAGACTATAAGTGAAACCTAATGCGGTATGGCTGGTTCAGGTAAAGCCGAAGAACGAAGCCAGGGACAGGCACGGCGAACACATCAAACATGATATAGCCGACACCGGCATAAAGTCGGTCTCCAAGGTTAGCTACTATCCGCTGTTCAGGATTGAAGGCGATATTCTTCTGCATGACATTGAAACGATAGCATCCAGGCTGTTGTGCGACCCGGTGATTGAGTCCTGTACCATTAAAAATGCAGGCGATTCCTTGGCCGTCGTTAATGGCAAAACCGCTTCAACCAGCCGCCATGAGGTTGAAGTGTGGCTTAAAAACGGTGTAA
Source organism: Elusimicrobia bacterium RIFOXYA2_FULL_50_26 (assembly GCA_001800355.1). Classification (GTDB taxonomy): domain Bacteria; phylum Elusimicrobiota; class Endomicrobiia; order Endomicrobiales; family XYA2-FULL-47-53; genus XYB2-FULL-50-12. Next base: position 3,905 of record MGVF01000062.1, on the reverse strand, counting down.
CGGATGCGGTTGCCTCAAGCGTTCTCAAAGCTATATATGATCTCGGTTATAATAAAACGCTTACTGTTAAAACCGGACAGCTTTACATCATCGAAGGAACAATTAATAAAAAAAGTGTAGAAGAGATAGCCACGCGGCTATTGATAAATCCACTAATACAGGAATACAAATTACGATGAGAGCTCTAGATTTTCTAAAAAAAGCCCGCCCCGTTTCTATCGCCGGCCTGCCGGACAAAGAACTTGTGAAGTTAAGCCGTGAAAACGTTTTATCGCTTTCACTTGAAGAGATGAAGGCCGTACAGGAGTATTTTAAAAAGAAAGGCCGAAACCCCACCGACGTGGAGCTTGAAACCGTGGCGCAGACCTGGAGCGAGCATTGCAAGCATAAAACGCTCACAGGGATCGTTGAATATCAATACAAGGATGAAAACGGCAAGTGGAAAACGAGAACCTTTAATAATCTTCTCAAGGAAACCGTTTTTCGCGTTACCATGGAGCTTGATAAAAAGTGGTGCATATCGGTTTTCAGTGATAACGCGGGCATTATAGAATTTGATGAAAAGTTCGGCGTTGCGTTCAAAGTGGAGACGCATAATCACCCTTCGGCGCTTGAACCTTACGGCGGCGCGGCAACCGGCATCGGCGGCGTAATCCGCGACGTGTTGGGCGTGGGGCTGGGTGCAAAACCCATAGCCAATACGGATGTATTCTGTTTCGGCGTGCCGGATATTGCATGGGACAGCCTGCCCGCGGGTGTTCTTCACCCCAGGCGCATAGCAAAAGGCGTGGTGGCCGGCGTTCGCGACTACGGCAACCGCATGGGAATACCGACGGTAAACGGCGCGGTTTATTTCGATGAAGGTTACATTTCAAATCCGCTGGTTTACTGCGGCACCCTCGGGATAATTCCGAAAGATAAGTGTGCGAAAAAGGTCAGCCCCGGCGATCTTGTGCTTGTTGTCGGCGGAAGGACCGGCCGCGACGGTATTCACGGCGCAACATTTTCTTCCATTCAACTAGAGCAGGATACGGACGTAAGCGCAGTTCAGATTGGCAACCCGATCGTAGAAAAGAAAGTTATGGACACGGTGCTTAAAGCGCGCGATCTTAACCTGTACAGCGCGATAACCGATTGCGGCGCAGGCGGGCTTTCCAGCGCGGTCGGCGAACTTGGCGAGGAATGCGGCGTTCGCGTTCACCTGGAGCGCGTCCCACTTAAATATGCCGGACTCAAGCCATGGGAAATATGGGTTTCCGAGGCGCAGGAACGCATGGTGCTGTCCGTGCCGCCCGCCAAACGCAATGAAATAGAAAAAATATTTGCGTCCGAAAATGTCGAAGCGGTTTTTATCGGCGAATTCACGGGCGACAATAAGCTCACCGTTATGCACGGCGATGAAGTCGTGGCGGATCTCGATATGAAATTCCTGCACAAGGGCGTGCCGCGGCCGACGCGCCGGGCGATATGGAATCCCGTGCAGAACCCCAAAGCTAAAATAGAACAAAAACAGGTTAATGCCTCATCTTACGGAGACAGCCTGAAAAAGCTTCTTTCAAGCTATAACATCGCATCCAAAGAATGGATTGTTCGCCAGTACGATCATGAAGTCCAGGGGCAGACTGTTATTAAACCTATGCACGGCCCGTCGTTTACCGCGCAGGGGCCGGGCGATGCGGCCGTGATCTGGCCGTATACCGTTACGGGCGGAGAGAACTCAGGCAGCCATGCTTCAAGGAAAGCGGGCGCAAGCGCATGGCGCGGCGTGGTGTTGTCTTGCGGCTTAAATCCCGAGTACGGCAAAATTGACCCGTACTGGATGGCGGCATCGGCCATTGACGAGGCGTTGCGTAACGCCGTATGCGTAGGCGGTTCGGTGGAGCGAATGGCCATACTGGACAATTTCTGCTGGGGCAACCCGAACAGGCCGGAACAGCTTGGCGGCCTTGTGCGCGCTTCGCTTGCCTGCTACGATATGGCGAAAGTTTTCCAGACGCCGTTCATCTCCGGAAAAGACAGCCTGCATAACGAGTACGCGCTCGGCGATAAGGTTCTTTCCATACCGCCGGCGCTTCTTATTTCGGCGGTCGGAATAGTGGAAGATATTCGCAAAACCGTTACGATGGACATTAAAGAGAACGGGAATCTTATTTACATCCTGGGTGCGACCGCAAAAGAAATGGGCGGTTCTCACTATAACAAAATAAGCAAAATTACCGGCGGTAGCGTGCCCAAAGTTGACCCCGCGGCAAGCCGGGCGCGGATGATCGCTCTTTCCGCGGCCATGGAAGCGGGGCTTGTGCGCTCCTGCCACGATTGTTCGGAAGGCGGCATTTCGGTCGCTATTGCGGAGATGTGCTTTGCCGGCGATAAAGGCGTAACGTGCGATATTGCCGCAATCCCGGCAGATGGCGCGCTGACGGATTCTGAATTGTTGTTCTCGGAATCCAACGGACGGTTCATAATCGAGGTGCAACCGTCGAAGAAAAGCGAATTTGAAAAATTGTTCAAAGGCTTGCCGATTTCGGCGGCCGGCAATGTTACGGAAGCAAAAATGCTGGTTTTCAGAAATGCAGGCGGGCATAAAGTGATAAACGAAAAAATCGGCGAGTTGAGGGATGCCTGGAACGGCAGGAAATCAAAACATGACTAAACCTAAAGCTATCGTATTACGTACCGCAGGCACAAATTGCGACTATGAAACTAAAGCGGCGCTGGAACTTGCCGGAGCGGCCGCGGAGCGCGTTCACATCAACCGGCTTATAAACCGCGACATAGCTCTTTCGGACTACCAGATATTGGCGATCCCCGGGGGCTTTTCTTACGGCGACGATATCGCATCGGGCAAGATACTTGCCAATGAATTGAAATACCGGCTGGGCGATATGGTGCGCGAATTTGACGCCGCCGGCAAACCGGTAATAGGAATTTGCAACGGTTTCCAGGTGCTGGTGAAAATGGGGCTTTTACCCGGCGATAAATATTACAAACTTAATACAACACTTACGTTCAATGATTCCGGCTTTTTTGAATGCCGGTGGGTTTACCTGAAAAAATCAAATACTAAAGGCAGCCGCCTCTGGTTGGAAGGGCTGCCGGATGTATTCCCGTTGCCGGTTGCGCATGGCGAGGGAAAATTTATAACCATGGACAAAACTGTTCTTGATGCCATCGAAGGAAATAAACAGGTTATAGTAAGGTATTCGGATACCGCCTGCGAAACTGCCGCTTACCCCCTGAATCCGAACGGCTCGGCCAACAATATAGCCGGCATCTGCAACGCAAAAGGCAACGTGTTCGGCCTTATGCCGCATCCCGAGCGTTTCGTATACCGCTGGCAGCACCCGGATCACCGCTCCGGTTTCAGCGATGATGACGGCTTTGGGCCGGGCTTGAAAATTTTTAAAAACGCCGTGCATAGTGTAAAGTAGATCTACACATAAAATGGCATTTAATTGCTATACCTGCCTCTACAGAATTTATAAAATCAGGGCCCGGGGATCCACCAATTATTGCATGTCAAAGCATGATTGGATAGGCTACATTCACCAGTGCGAATCATACAGGGAATTCGAGCCGCATTCCGAAGTTGTGACGGTTGCATTTTCAAAATCAGTTGCGCAGCGTAATGATGGCGGCGGTAAGGAAAGTTTGAGATTGATAAATCCCGCCGCCATATTCAAATCATTTTTCAACTTTGACGAAGAACCGTTTGATAAGGTAACGGACATGGATGTCCGCTCCCGCAACCCCTACGTTATGGGGCTTATGGTAACGGCAATGATTGCCGCTTTTATATTTATTGTTTACTGGTTTTTAATCTAAAAAAAGGAGTCATTGCGAGCGAAAGCGAAGCAATCTCGACGTTGTTTCTGATGAAAAGCGAGATTGCCGCGCCCTCTGGG
>MGVF01000061.1 GCA_001800355.1 Elusimicrobia bacterium RIFOXYA2_FULL_50_26 | reverse complement strand
TCATAGAAGGCGTTACAGTCCGTATTTTTAAATTGTGCATTTTGTACGTCTATTGTTTTATAGCCATCGGCATCGGGGAATGCAGTGCCTTCCGGCCTGTTTATCCATTGCCTTAATCTGCCATTAGACAAATTATTATCGTTGTATTCAATAAACAATTCGTATTTATGCCATACATTCTGTGCATTGATGTTATTTGCCGGATATCGCGCTGCTGCTTGTTCGGATAATGAGCTGCATCCGCTCGAATACCAATAAATCCCCGTGCTATACGAGTCGCTGGCGTACCATAATTCCATTTGCACTGTCTGATCTCCGCCTGCGGCCTTTAGCCTGCCTATTTTCCCGGGCGCATTATCCACATCGCTTATTAACCAGTAAAAACGAATAAACAATTTATTGGTGCCGGGGTTGGTAAATCCCAGCCTTGCAGTTGAGTTTGGGCTGCCGGAATATGACACTCTATGAGAATATGTTCCGCCATGAGCATATTCCGATGACAGACTGTGAACAGTGTCTATAAATAAGCTCCAGTTGCCCAAGCCGGATTCAAATCCATCTGAAAAAACAAGGTTCGCCGCGGCGTGGCACCGTGCAGGAAATATATACCCTGATATACATGAAATCAGAACAATAAAAACAAATCTTTTCATATTAAAATGAAACAACGAAAATTGTGCAGCCGCCCAGGATGCCGGCGGCGAGGTCGCCTGCGTTAAACCCGGTTTTGTCGCGGTCGTATAATTCTTTGCCGGTGCTTAAAAGCGCGGTTAAAAGCAACGATCGCCACATGGCTTTTTTTTTGTCGTGCAGGTATTTTTTGAATAGCGGGTAAGAGGCGTGGGAGATCAGGACGCCGGCGGTAAAATGGACGTATGCGTCCTTGTCCAGCGATGAGAGATCGTCAAAAACATTCCCCCCGAGCGCTGATGCGGGAAGCAGCAGGATGGACAGCACCAACAAAATGTTCCGCATTTAGATTTACAATATCTGAGTTATAGTTTTTTATTCTTTGCTGCGTTGTCAAATCGTACGCCGAGTGATATGCGGTGCGTTTGTCCAAGCTCGCCAAGGGGCGCGAAGGCGTAGTCAATGCAATACATGCCGCCCGTCCATCCCATGCCGAACGAAATGCCGCTGCCGACGTTGGTGCGGTAACCGCCGCGCAGGGCAAACGCGCTTTTGTCGTAATCTATCAGGAACTCGGCGCCCAGGTTTGCAAAGACCCCGGTATCAATAGTGTAATTTACGTCCGAAAATAGCGAAAAACTGTTCTCCGTGGTGGCGGATTTTGAGAATGTCATGCCGGTGTTATTATTCGAGGGTTTGATGGGAATGTTGTACTTGCCGCCTATCTTGACTGTAAGCGGCAGGGGGTCGGACGCGCTTATGAATTTCATTGATGTCCCCATATTTTGTACCACCATGCCAAGGTCAAGCGTCTCTTTGATAACCGTATGCTGGATGCCGGCATCCGTTGCAAGCGCGCTTGCGGTTTGCGACTCCAGCCTGCTTGAAATGTATTTAACCGTCGAACCTATGCGCGTGCGCGAAGAAATCTTTCGCCCGTATCCGATAGTCAGCGCCATATCCGCAGCCGAATATGTTTCACCGAGATTTACACCGTTGTTGTCGAATTTATCTATTGAAGGCGACGAGAGGTAATTGAAGGCAAATCCAAATACATGCTTGCCGTTGCGTTTTGCGGCGGCAACGTTGGAATAGTTAAGCCCTTGTATCCACGTTACCTGTGAAAGGGACAGGTCAATGTTGTTGACCGTGCTTATGCCTGCCGGGTTATACGTTATGCTTTGCGCACCCGCCGTCAACGTTGCCGTCTCGCCCAGCGCGGAAGGTTTTGCCGAAGGGCTTATCTTCAAAAACTGCGCGCCGGCGGTTCCTGCGGCGGCGAATGAAAGGCGCATTATGCCAGATAAGATTAAAATTGAAAGTAATAATATGCGCATCATTGAAGGGATACCTCCGTTGAAACGTTCCTATTTGATTATAGCAAGCTTGCCGCTGCGTTTGTCGGAAGAGTCATCGCTGTTTTGTATCATATAAATGTATAAACCGGAAGCAAGCCGCGAGCCGTCGCTGTTTGTGGCATTCCACACGAGACGGCCGTCGCCGTCTTCCTCGGCCAGATCCGCCACCAGCTCGCCGGCCACGTTGAATACCCTGATTTTTGCGCGTGCGGTCAACGATTCGAACACCACGCCATCGCCGAATACGGTGCGGTCGAAACTGCCCCCCGTTCCCGGCTTGTAGGGGTTAGGGTAGACAAACGCATCGGCCAGCGCGCTCTTAACCGGCAGGTAACTGACAAGCGAGTAGATGGAGAAATGGCTGATTCGCGCCGATGCCGTTTTTGCGGTCTTGTTTAGCACGGATGTTGTTTCAATTTCCCATGCCTTGTCGGCGGGATCGAACGCGAATATCTTCAAGGTGTTTGCGCTTAGCTGTGGCGAGCTGCCGTCAATAATGTCGTCGCCGTTTATATCGTTATAAGAAAAAGTCAGGGTAATCGGCACGTCGAACGTATAGGTTTGAGTCGTGCCGTACAGATCGTATAAGAATATCTCTACGGTTGATCCCGTAACAACCCTGCTCGGGTAAATCCGGGACGTCGCCGAGTCGAGGTCGCTTTGCGGGTATTCCACCGGGTTTGAGTCCGCGTCCGTATTGACGTTCAGGTAGCCGTCTACGGAAAGCGTGCCGGCAGGGAAGCTTATCGTAAGAGATCCCGCATCAAGCGTTGCCTGTTGGGTTTGCGTTGCGGTTGCCGTGGACAGCAGCAGGGTTATTGACGGAGGCAGGCTTGCGGTCATGCTTATGCCGCCATTATACGTTGCGCTGGATACCGTGGGGATGCCGTCGCCATTATAGCCGGTAACTGCGTAATAGTATGTTGTCGCAAGCCGAAGCGACGAATCCCTGTACGATGTTGAAATATAAACGGCCGTATTGTCAACAAGCGTTGTCCATGTTTGACGGTCCGGCGAGCGGCTGATGCGGTAATAAGAGCCGCCATTGCCGTTCCACGCTATGGTTATGGAATGAAGGCTGGCCGTTGCAATTGCCAGGGCGTAAGGCGGGTTTGCCCACGTGTAACATACCGAGGGATCGGAATAAGCCGTCCAGCCGCGGTCGTTTTGAGCTCTTATCTTACGCGAGAAAGCGCTGTTTGCTCCTGACAGGCCGGTTTCTATCCAGAAGGTTGTGCTTGCGGACAAGCTTCTTAACAAGCCGCTTGTCGAACTGTAAATCTCGTAAGCCGTAACGCCTGAAACCGTGCTTGTCCATGACCATATTATGGAACTTGTGCCAAGCGCAAGCGCATACAGCGCAGGCGGGTCCTGTAGCGTCATGGTGCTGCTTACGAAACTGTAATCCCTGCGGAATCCGCTTGTGTACTCGCTAAGGCCGTCCGTCAGTATGCCCAACTGGTTGATTGCTCCAACGCGGTAAGAATATGTCGTATAGCTTTGAAGTCCCGTATCGTTATAGGTGTTATCGGTAACGCTTGATATGAATACCCACGGCCCGTTTTCGCCGATAGTAGTTGAGCGCTCAAGCTGGTACTGCGTTGCGGGTGTTTCGGGGTGTTTCCACCATATGTTTATCGAGCGCGACGTTATGGTAGAGAAATTGATGTCGTTGGGCGGCGTGGCGAAAGTGCAGCCCGTCTCGGGTGCGGCCTTGCTGCCGAAACAACGATAGCCTGCATACTCCTGGTCGGCAGAGATGTAACGGGTATGCGTGCTGTTTGTCATAAGATAGTTTAAGTCATACGATGAGGTTTCCTTGCCCGGGATGTTTGCCACGGTAACTACGAAATATGCGCTAAACTGCTCGAAGTATTCGAGTTTCCCTATGCGATAGCCGGGCATATTTGTAATGTCCGTATATGTGCCGGTTGACCATGACCAACGTATAGCCGTATCTGAGACAGCGCTTGCAGTTATATTGTCAGGAACGGGCATTCTTGTCGCCACCCTGTAGGTCTGGCTGTAGGCGTATGGGTTTGCCGCGTTAGCCGGCGTCTGCTCCTCGTCGCCGTTAATTGCGCCTATCCTTATATCGTACCTGGTATTGGGGGTAAGGTCTGTTACATTTGAAGGATGCGAGGTGACGATAGATGTGGCGCTGTGCAATGTAAAATCTGCCCTGGTGGAGTACTCTATTACGTACTTTGCCGCCGGCGTGGTATCCCAGTCCATCATAATGGAAGTTGTTTCAACGTTTGCGAAATCCGGTATTTTCGCTGCGCAAGTTCCCGGCGCTACCGCGTAGGTATATTTTTGCTTGACTGACTGCGTGCTTTCGATAATGCCCACGGATTTTATCCAGCGCGTGTGCATGCTGTTGCCGCCCTCTCCAAAAATTTCCACCCATGAGCTTCTTGCGACGTCGAAAACCTCGTACACCGCGATGCCGATGTCATTTATCGCCGGAAGCACGGTATCGCCCGTGATGGTGGATTTATAAATCCTGTAACCGACAACGCCCGTATTTTTGCACGTGTCGGTTGACCAGCGCCACTCGATGGTATAGGAAGAAACGGCTACGCCGTATAACGGCGGGGTAAACGGCGGCGTAACAAACGTGGCGGTTGCGCTGTAGACGCCGGGCGTCTGGACGGCATCGCCGTTAATGGCGCCCATTCTGACGTAATAAGTGCTGTTGCTTAAAAGCTGGATGGTTTGCCACGGTACGAATGAGGCGCGGTTATACAAAAATGTGGCGCAATTGTCCGTGGAACACTCGATGGCATAGGCGGTTGCCTCGCTGAACTGCCATGAGAGGTAAGCTGTTGTTGCGGTAATTGTGGTTCCCACTACGAACGAGGCGGGGGGAAGCGCGTAGGTGTAGCGTGAGACATGATCGGAATGCGCGCTTTCCTCGGTTGAACTGTAAGCGGTTATCCAGCGCGTGAAGCCCCTGTTCGGGGACAGGCCTGAATCAATGTAAAAAGTGGTGGATGCGCCAAGGGCTTTGTACCCTGCCGCGCTTGAGGTGTATATATGGTAACCGCTAATGCCGGTGCCGGTGAACGTGCCGGTTGACCAGCTCCATTGAATGCTTGTGGTTGAAAGCGCGGCCGCGCTGAAATCTGTTATTACCGGCAGGAGGGCATGGGCTGTGCCGAGCAGCGTGCAGCAAAAAAGTACGGTGAGCGCCCAGAAAGAAGCAAATTTTTTTCCGCACATAGAGGTTCACCTCGAAAAGAACGAATGCACAACGCTTTAAATATAACATAAGGGGCGAAATAAGTCAAGATTTTCGTATAAATCTATTGATAATTCTGGTATTTTACACAAATGAAAAACCCTTACCAGTGGCAGGTAAGGGTTTTTTATTATAACAGTTTGAGGTCATTGCGAGCGAGAGCGAAGCAATCTCGACGTTGCTTCTGATGAAAAGCGAGATTGCCGCGCCCTTTGGGCTCGCAATGACGACGACAACTTCTAAACGCTAAAGAGACGCGTTTTTTTAGAACTCGTCGTCTATGGGATCATGGTTATTGTCGGAGTTATGCATACCACCCTTATCCTTCATAGGGTGTTTCATGTGTTGGCGCATTTTCTGCTGGTGATCCCCCAGTTTTTGGAACTGCCCGGGTGTCAGTATTTTTTTTATCTCGAGAATGCCGTCAAGGCGTCCGGCGATAAGTTTGCCCGCAATAGTTTTCATTTCGTTTGAAATCTTCGTCAGCGTTGCGGCATCGGATTGCGGTTTATCCAGTTCTTTTTTTAATGCGTCGCGCTGCGCCTGCATTTGTTCGCGTAGCGCGTTCATCTTCTCCTGGTGTGTGCGCCGGTGTTCCTGCATTTTCTTTTCCTGGTCGTCTGTAAGCTGGAGCTCTTTTTTCAGGTTTTGGCGCATTTCCCTTCCCTGGTGCATGTTCATGCCTGCTCCCTGCCCATGGTTGCCTGGAACGTCTTTTGCCTGTACGGTAAAAACCGCAACGGACATCAGTGTCGCTACGACTGTTGTAAGTACGCCGATAGTTTTCATGACTTATTCCTCCTTGGTTTATAGTTACGTCTGCCAATTAGACGCAAGAACGCTATAATAAGTTTCAGTTCAACAGGTATTCTTCGACAGCGGTGCCGAAACCGTTTCCTTCTATGTCTGCCTGCCAGTCATAACTTGCGGCGGCAACCAGGACAGGATCACTTACAACGCTGTCGCGCCTGTCGGAAAAATAAAGAAATGATACAAGGAGCATGGCCGCGGCGCTTAAAGAGAACGCAACCATGCGAATACGATGCGTTGCGCTCAGCCAATGCCTGCGCGGTAAATGTGCCGGAGCGGTTGTCCCCAGCGAGGACTGTATCCTGTTCCAAATTTCGGGTGGCGGTGTTGCACGCGGGGCATGCTCAAACGGCGCCGTGGCGGCAGATTTAACTTTTTTAAGAAATTCCGCGCATTGAGGGCAGGCGGCAAGATGCGAATCAACGTCCGCGTTAAGGCTGCGCGTAAGCTCATTGTCTACGTAATCAGTTAAAAGTAGTTCGCGTATTTTATTGCAATCCATCGGATTCGCCTCCTTCCTGTTGTTTCGCGGCTTCCAAAAGCCGTGTTCGGGCGCGCTTTATACGTGTGCGCACGGTATTTATATTAACCTCAAGCGTGCGGGCAATCTCTTCATAGGACAGCCCTTCCAGTTCACGCAGGATGATGCATACTTTCTGTTCCTCGGGCAAAGTGTCCAGAAGCTTTTGTACCGTAGCCCGGGCGGCGACGGCTGTCATGGTTTTTTCCACATCATCGGAGCCGCCGGCTTTTTCCACTATGTCTTCGTCGTAGGAAACGCGGCGGCCTGATTCGCGCCGTTGTTTCCTGGTTATGTCAAGCGTGGTATTGACCGCTATGCGGTACAGCCAGGTCTTTATATCCGCCCGCGCTTCAAACGACGAAGCGTGCCTGAATGCCTTTATGAATACTTCCTGTGTGGCTTCTTCGGCAACGAATGTGTTTGCCGAGATACGCAGGGCCACGTTGTATACGAAGCCCGCACTCTCCTTGTAGAGAACTTCGAATGAGTTTTTGTTCAACGGAATATCTCCCATGCAATGATTAGACTGATAATCTGAACAAAAAGTTTCAAAAACCTTTGCATTTTCTTTCCGATTTTGTATAATGTTGAACTGCGGGGGATATTTTTATTAACAGGAGTGTACGTATGGCACGTGGCAAAGTGAAGTGGTTCAACGACGCAAAAGGCTTTGGTTTTGTTACCAACGATGATGGAAGTGGCGAGATGTTCGTTCATTATTCAGCTATCGTGGGCGATTCTGACGGCAGGAAAACCCTCAAAGACGGTGAAGCGGTTGAGTTCGACATCGAACAGAATGAAAAAGGTCCGCGGGCGATCAACGTTAAAAAGGTCTCCTAACCAGAACTTATATCCTTAAAAGTCAACGAGAAGGCCGCACGTTTTTGTGCGGCCTTTTTTGTTTTTCAACAAGTTGTTCGTAAAATGCGGCAGGCATCGTCTGGCCGCATTGCTCCGCCAACCTTGCGTCTTTTAACGCGCCCTCATGGTTGCCCATAAATAGATAAGCATAAGCGCGGTTGCGGTATGCCTCCGCCTGTTGCGGTTCGGACATTATAGCGTTACTGAAATCTTCCAGGGCTTTCGCGTAATCGCCGGTTTTAGCATAAATCGTCCCGCGATTATTAAGGCAGGCAGCTGAAAGAGGAGCGATGGATAATGCTTGTGAATAGTCCGAGAGAGCTTCCTTGTTTTTTCCCAATTTTTCGAAAGCCAGTCCGCGATTATAATAGGCTGATGCAAAGCGCGGATCGCACTTTATTGCCATGGAGTAATCGGCGATGGCTTTTTTAGTGTTATCCAATAGTTGATAGAGATTGCCCCGGTTATTGTATGACTCCGCGAAATACGGATTGCTATCCAGCGATAAACAATAGTCTTTGAGAGCCTGCTCGTAGTTGCCGTCGCGTTTACAGGTATCTGCGCGCAGGCGGTACATGAGTTCCGATCGCGGGTATTGCTTAAGCCCGTTGTTCCACAGGGCAATGCTATCCCAGGCTGCCGTTCTTTTCCATGTTGCCGTTGAGAGAAGTGCGATGTAAATACCTGCAACGGCAAAAAGCGCTACGCGCGAAGGTGCGCGCAATTTCATGGCAGCATGATATATCATTGCAGAGATCAGGAAAAAAATGCCTGTCGAGGGGATATACATATAGCGGTCTGCGTGCATGCCAAGCCCCACGGGCAGTATTTGAAGGACAGGCGATACTGAAAACAGGAAAAAAAATGTGCCGAAAATAAGCGTTCTGTTTTTGGCGTAACGCAGTACCAAAACAACTATCAGCAGGAATGCTATGAATGAAATTACGAGTGTTCCCCCCGGAACAGAACCTGCGACAACAGGATATATTATGGACAAATCCACGGGAAACAGAAGCTTCGCCATGTAAAAAACTATGCCGTAAACCGCAAAAAGAAGACGGTCAATAATTGTCGAGGAATAATCCAGAAGTTTTGATGGTTTTTCGTGATAGTGCCAGTAAACGGTGGTAACGGCGGACAGCAATGATAGCGCAAAGAAAGGAATTTTTTCAATGACAATGTACCACGAGCGCTTCCTTCCGCGGTAGAAATCTATGCAAAGCAGGAGCAAGGGCAGCGTAAGCGCCATGGGCTTTGACATAAGCGAGCCAAGAAAAAGAAAAAAAGCGGCAATGTAATACTTCTTTGAGGCCTTGACGGTATATAGCGTATAAGCGGAAAGCGAGGCAAGGAAGAAAGCGGCGTAGAGTACGTCTTTCCTCTCGCTGATCCAGGCTACGGATTCCACATGCACAGGGTGCAGCCCGAATAAAAGGGTTGATAACAGCGTAACGGGCAGCGATGACGACAGCAGGTAAATAAAAAGAAATACAAGGGTTGTGTTCAGCAGGTGAAGCAGGTAATTGGTGGTGTGATATGCGCGCGGGTTTAACCCGAATAAGCGGTACTCAAGCATATATGAAAGTGTAACGAACGGATGATACAGGCCGGCGTGGGGCGCGGTAAAAACACGAATAAGGCTGCTTGTTGACGGATGTTTCACAAGCCGGTTGTCAGTTACCATGGTATCGTCGTCAAGGTTAATGAACCCCCTGGACAGAACCGGCAAGTAAGCGATGGCCGTCGCCAGCAGTATAATTGAAAATGAAATAAAGAGCGGCCTGTTTTTCATAAGCACATAATTACTTTGGGCGGGACCGGAGACCACTTCAACCCAAATTTTGCATTGGGATCGCGGAATTCGTCGAGCGATGCCGGACTTTTTCTTCCGAAAAAAGGTTCGACCGTAGACAACGCTACGCTCTCACTTTTTTCGTCGAAAAACTCTCGGCCTCGCTCGCCTCGGTTCTCGCGCCCTAATGCAAAAGTTGGGTTCAATTTGCCGGATACTGGTTCCGAGCAAACAATGCCGGCGCCGCCACGTGCAGCATGAAAAAGCGAGTAATATCCGGCATGTATGGTATAGTCCCTGAATGCCATGAGCGTTTTACCGTCTGTAAGAAGCGTATTCAATGCGGAGTAAGCGCAGTTATCCCTTACGTATTCGAGCGATGCGGCGAGCTTGTCCGTTATATCAGATTTTTTGGAATTCATTATGTAACTGAATAAAACCTCGCTGTCCAATGCGCTCGCGCGGGGGCGCCGGCGCGGCGGTATATGCGCAAGCAGCCTTTGGTAATCCCTGACGGTGCCGTTGTGCGCGAAGAGGTTATTGTCAATCAAAAAGGGATGCGCGTTTCTTTTTGCAGTGGTTTGCGGCCAGGCGGATTTGCGCAGGTGAACTATTAAAACGGAACTCGTCCCTGCATTTTTCACGGCGTTGAAAAATGCAGTTTTTTCTTCCAGGCAGGAGCCGGCGCTTTTTATAAGCCGCGCCGCGCCGTTTTTGTAATAACCTATTCCCCACCCGTCGAGATGTCCCCGTGGGTCGCCCCGCAGGGTTTTGCCAACACGCGCCAGCGCAAAGAAATTCTCGATTATCTCTTTGTGTTCCTTCCAGTTAAAGTTGGTTATACCGAGCATTCTGCACATTAAAATAATAGTTTTACGGTTAAAATGGCAATTACTATACCTACGGCGTCGGCAATTATGCAGACGGGTATAAGGTATTTTGTTTTCTTTATACCGGCTGCGCCGAGATATATCGCGAGAACGTAAAACGTAGTTTCGGCGCTTCCCATGATAACGGCTGCCGCCATGCTGGCAAACGAATCGGGGCCTGTGGTTTTTACAATATCGGTGAATATGCCCATGGACGCGCTGCCGGACAACGGTTTTATAAGTGATATTGAAAGTACCTCCACCGGCACGCGGAACAGTGCGGTAACTCCGCCGAGTATGCGCCGCGCATAGTCAAACGCCCCGGATGCCTGGAAGGTTTTAATCGCCACGAATATGGCAAGTATGTAAGGGAATATGCGCAGTATTATGGCCGGCCCTTCCTTTGCGCCTCCGACAAATGAATCGTATACCCGCACCTTCTTTACGGCGCCATAAATAACGGCGAAAAGAATGAATAACGGTATGATAATGGATGATAGGTAAGCTATGGTTTTCATTTAAACGCCTTCCTGAAGCCAAATAGTATCGCTATGGCGCAGGTGGTTGAAGCTATCGTAGCAAGTATTGTCGGAACGACTATCGCGGTTGGATTTTTTGATCCAAGCTCGGCCAGCAGGCCGATGACCGTAAACGGTATAAGCTGTATGCTCGACGTGTTTATAACGATGAAAAGCATCATTTCAAACGTGATTGTGCCGGGCTCCTTGTTTAACGTTTGCAGGTCGTTCATGGCCTTTATGCCCAGGGGCGTTGCCGCGTTACCAAGGCCGAACAGGTTGGCGAGAATGTTCAACGTCATGCTTGTTATGGAAGGGTGGCCCGCGGGAATGTTTTTAAACAGGCGCGAAATCAACGGCCTGAAAAAATTCGCAAGGTGGTTTATAAGGCCTGCTTCTTCTATAATCTTTGTAATGCCCAGCCAAAGCGATACTATGCCCAGCAAAAACAGCGAGATCTCGACCGCTGATTTTGTCGCGTCGAAAAACGCTTTCGTAAACTCGTCAAGCCTGTTGCCTATGACGGCAAAGGCGACGCTGATGCTTATAAGCAACATCCATATACTGTTCATTGGCCTACCAGCGATAATGTTTTTGCGCGCGTATCAAGCGCGACTTTGGCGCCGACGGGAAGCGTTATCTTGTTTTTCACGTGGCCGATATACGGGCAGTGCAAAACCGGGAAAGTTACGCGCATCATCCCATTTATCATACGATAGACATCATCGCTTTTTATCCCCCTGAAATCTCCTAAAATAAGGCCTTTAAGCCGTTTGAATTTACCCGCCAGTATCCACTGCGAAAGATAACGGTCCACCTCGTGCAATTTTTCATCCACGTCTTCAAGGAAGAGAATCGCGCCGTCGGTGGGTATCTCCCACGGTGTGCCGATCAAGGTGGTAAGCGTTACCAGGTTGCCGCCTTTAAGCGTGCCGGTTGCCGTTCCTTCCCGGTACACGTTAACGGGCGCGCCGGAAAAAAGGTTTTTCCGTGTAAAGCCGTTTATTGCGTTTAAAAACGAGGTCGCGGTGAAACGCGAGGCTTTCGAAAAATTTATTACCATGGGCGCGTGAAGCGTTACCTGGCCGGTTCGCTCGTAAATGGCGTTTAGTAAAGTGCTTAAATCGCTGAAGCCCGCAAAAACCTTCGGGTGTTTTTTGATTATATCGAAGTTGACGTGTTTAAGCATTTTCATGGAGCTTGCGCCGCCGCGCTGGGCAAGGATAATGCCGGCTTTACTGTTCAAAAAAGCCCGGTGTAATTGCGCGGCCTTGCCTTCCGGCGAAGGCAACCGCGTAATGAATTTTTTGTTTATAACCCGCAAGCCCATTTCCTCAAGCCTTGCAATACCCCTTGTCCAGTCTTTCTTACTGGTAAAAAGCCAGCTCGGTGTAATTGTAATTACGTTTTTCATTTGAAGGCAATGCCGTTTAGTTAAGGTTTTTATCTTCACCAAATCAGTTTCCTCTCCCCTCCGGGGAGAGGATTAAGGTGAGGGGTTGTTCAATATTCCGACGATTTACCCCTCATCCTGCCCTTCTCCCCGGCGGGGAGAAGGAACTTGAGCTAAAAAAATGAATCGTGTTTTTTAGGGCAAAAGCTTTAACTAGACGGCATTACTTTTAAAGCATTCCTTCTTCTTTCCAGCTTATGTGGCGGTTGCCGGCGATAAGGATGTGGTCTAAAAGCGTAATTTCGACTGTGGCAAGGGCGGCGGCAACGGCCGTCGTAGCCGTGCGGTCTTCTTTTGAGGGCGATATGGATGCGCCGGGATGATTGTGGGCTATTATTACGCCTGCCGCGTGGTTATAGAGCGCGCGCTCAACTATGGTGCGCGGGTAGACTATGGATTTATTTACCGTTCCCGCATGTATTATTTCAGAGGCTATCAGCCGGTTGGAGTTGTCAAGAAAAAGGGCGTGGAATTCTTCGTCGGGCAGGTGCTGGAGAGAGAGTTTAAGATAGTTTACCACCGCTTCCGGCGAGGAAAGCAGGTCTCGCCCGCGCATCTCGTCCGAGCTGAGGCGTGTGGCAATATCCTTTATAAGCGAAAACAGGAGCGCGCCGTTGGCCGTCATTCCCTTTACGGATTGCAAATCGCGCGTTTTCAGAGTGAAAACATTCCTGAGGCTTCCGTGGCTTTTTATTATATTCTTTGCAAGTATTTTGGTGTCCCGGCGGGGAATGCAGTAGAAGAGAAGAAGTTCGAGAATTTCGTAATCCTGCCAGCCGCGCAGCCCCTGTTTGAGGTAACGTTCCCTGACTCTGTTGCGATGGCCTCTGTAATGCGGCGTTGCAACCTTATCATTGGACATCGGGTTTTACCGGTGCGCGCCATTGCTTTTTTTCTGCCTGAAACCGCTTGGCCTCAAGCATCTTGTCTTTTGCCCTTCTGGAACGCCTGCGTTTCTGCCGGCGGATTTTTTCTATTCGTTGTTGTTCTTCGCTTTTTTTACCCTGGACAAGGGCTTCGATGCGGCCGGCAAGAATTCGCCGTGCAAGGTATCGGTTAACGGATTGGTGTCTGTCGGTCTGGCATTTTACTTCTATGCCGGTCGGGCGGTGCCTGATGTATACGCAGGATGAGACCTTGTTAACATTCTGCCCACCCTTGCCGCCGGAACGGACGAATTTCTCGTCAATATCCTGCTCAAAAACCCCCAGTTTGTTCAACCGGTTCCGGAGTTCCTCTTCCTTGTCTGTGCGCACGCCGAAATTCATAACTTATTGAAATTATTTGCTTTCGAGCCAGCCGAGTATCCTGTTTTCCAGCTTTCCGTCGAACATTTGGACACCGTGGCGGTTGCCTTCCCCTGTAACAAATAATGCCTTTTTATTTTTAGCCAGCGCTTGCGACAGCAGTGTAGAGCTTTGCCAGGCATAAGTATCCCCCGGCGATGCGGCTATTAAAACCGGGCGGTCATTGCAACCCTCGATAGCTTTGGATGTAACAATGCCGGCATAATTAAGCCCCGGTGAAAGCAATACGGCTACGGGAATCTCTTTATCGCGGCCGGTTTCTATTATGCAGATGTTTGCCCCCAGGCTTGCGCCCATAAGGCCTATGCGCTTCCTGGATATTTTCTTCTCTTTTAAAAGAAACTCTATCGCCTGCTCAAGATCTGCGACCATGGCATTCCATTGCGAGCCGGGGCCGGGAGCGCCAAAGTTTTCAAAAGAGATCTTCTGTCCGTTTGCATCAAGCGTGCTTTCGCCGTGGCCGCGCGCATCATACGATAAAAAACCGTAGCCGCGCTTTACAAGTTTTTGAATGAAGGATTGCCATTCTTCCTGGTTGCTTCCAAGACCATGCAGCAGGATGAAGGTTTTCATCCCGGGCGAGCTCGGCGGCATAAAAAGCCCCGATAGTAGTATGCCGTCAACCGAAGAAAACTGAACTTTGGCGCCTACCCGTCCGCCCCATTGCTTTGCCGGAGCCGGTAAAGCGAAAAGAACCATAAAAACGAATGTAAAAAATAATTTTGTCATAGAAAGAACAAAACGTCCTTATTTTTTTTCAAGTATTGCATTTATCTTTGAAGCTATCTTTTCAAGGCCATCCTTTACCGGGATGTTGTTGTGTATTATAAGGTCCATCTGCTGGCCGATGTATTTGTCGGAGGCCTCTCTCCATAGCGGGTGAAACGGATCGTATAAAACGTACTGCACGGCCTGGTTTAACATTTTCTTGTTTAACGGAGCCTTGGGGCTTGCAGCCCAGAATTTACCTTCGGCGATTTTGCGGTTTGCCGGTTGCGCAAGGCCGGTGTCTGCAAGCATTTCCTGTCCCGTGCTACCTGCAAGGCATTTTACCACTTCCCAGGCCTCTTTGGGATATTTGCAAGTTTTAAGTATTGCATAGCCGGAGCCGCCGGTGCCGAAACCGCGTTTGCCGCCGGGACCCTTGGGGAACATAGCTACGTCCCACGCAAACTTATTGCCGATAATCTTGCGCAGGTTGGGAGTTTCCCATATGCCGGACTGGAACATGGCCAATTTTTCCATGGTGAACAACTGGTTTATGTTCATGCCCATGTTGGTCAGCGAATCAGGTTTTGGCGATACAAAGTGTTTGTAAGAAAGATCAACGAACATCTGGACGCCGTCAATGGCGGCCTGTTCGCCCAGCAGGCACTTTGTCGGTTTGTTGACGTCGTCAACGACACGGCCGCCGTATGAGTAAACGAAATTTTGCCATGTCCATCCCCAGAAACCGTAGTTCTTTATCTTTTTTTCGTTGAATCCTTCCTCGTCCGGGTGCTTGCCGTTTTCGTCAAAAGTCAGCTTTTTTGACACTGCCAGAAACTGGTTCATATCCCAGTCGTCTTTTGGATAAGGCATGTTGAACTTATCAAAAATGTTTTTATTGTAATATATGCAGGCAAAAGGCGCGGTATCGCGCGGTATGCAGAGTATTTTGCCGTCCCGCGAGAAACGCCCGACGACTTCGGGGAAGAAATCTTTAATGTCGAAATTTTTGTCTTCGGCCAGGAAGGGCGCAAGGTCGAGAAGCGCGTCCTTGTAGAAGAACGTTACGAAAATGTTTACTTCGCAGAAAATAATGTCGGGCGGGTTGCCGCCTGCGATTTCGGTAAGAACTTTATCGGTGTATGATCCCGAAGGTATATGCTCAAGCACTATTTTGACGTTGGGATTATTTTTCTCCCAGTCGGTAACAGTTTTTGTAATTATTTCTTTTTCTTCCACCGCGCCCCAGAACGCAATACGGATGGGAACAGCATCGGGGTTGGCCGGCTGGCTGGAACTATCCGCCTTCTTCCCGCATCCCGCCATTGCCGCAACAGCGATTATTCCTGCAAAGATAATTGCCGAATGGAATTTGCCAAACATATTTATATCTCCTTTATCCTTTTAGTCCTGTCAGGGCGATGCCTTGCGTAATGAAGCGCTGGTTGAGAATAAAAATAAGAAGCGCAGGCGCAAGCACGATAACGGACGCCGCCATCAGCAGCGTCCAGTTCGTAGTGTATATGTCCTGGAAATACGATAGTCCTATCGGGAGTGTTTTCATTTTTTCAGACGATGTTACGATTAGCGGCCAGAAAAAGCTTTGCCAGTTGCCCAGAAAAGTAAATGTTCCCAGCGTTGCGAGCGCCGGTTTTGACAGCGGCAGTATAATCTGCCAATAGATGCGCCAAAGGCTGCATCCGTCTATTTTGGCGGCGTCCTCAAGGTCGGCCGGCAGAGTCATGAAAAATTGGCGCAACATAAAGGTTCCATAGGCCGAGAAAATACCGGGCAGGATCAGTGCCTTGTAAGTATCCAGCCAGTTAAGAGTTTTGAGCAGAATGAACACGGGAATCAGTGTTACCATGCCGGGTATCATCATGGTGGCGAGATATGCGAAAAATATCTTATCCCTGCCGGGGAAACGCAAACGTGAAAAAGCATAGGCGGCCATGGAGCTTGTTACAACCTGGCCTGCCGTTACGGCTATCGCAACTATAGTGCTGTTAACATAGAAGCGGCCAAACGGTATGGCGTTCCATGCCTCAAGGTAGTTTCTCCATATAATCGGTGATGGCCATAAATTAATGGAAGAGGTGAAAATAAGCGTAGGATCTTTCAATGAAGTAGACAGCATCCACAGGAAAGGAAAAATCATCGAGAGGCCGAACAGTGACAATATAAGGTATATCAGGGTTTTGTTTATGATATCGCTAATTATTTTCATCTGGTGCAGAGTCATCAGGTTCTCCTACATGTATTGGTATTGTACTTTTTTGCCGCCGAACTTCCAATTAAACAACGTTACTGCGAAAATTATGACGAAAAGAAACCATGCAAGCGCCGATGCCTTGCCCATGTAAAACCAAACGAAAGCATTATTATATATGTAGTATTCTATGGTTGTTGTGGCTCCGCCGGGGCCGCCGCGGGTCATAAGGTATGCGCTCTGGAACCCGCCCTGGAAGCCGCCTATTACGCTCATTACGAATATGAAGAAGGTGGTGGGCGAGAGCATCGGGACGGTAATATGTATAAATTTCTGCCATGCGTTGGCGCCGTCAATTTCCGAGGCTTCGTACAGATGTTGCGGTATGCCTTGCAGCGCGGCGAGATATAAAAGCATGTTGTAACCGCCGATGCCGGACCATAGACCCATTATTATTAAGCTTATCCTTGCCCATACCGGGTGGTTAAGCCATGCCGGCCCCTGTATTCCCATGTAAGCGAGTAGCGTGTTGAGGAGGCCGTAATCGGGGTTGTAAATCCAGCGCCACAAAAGCGCTATGGCAACTATGGAAGAAATAGACGGAAGGAAATAAATGGTGCGGAAGAAAGTTATGCCTCTCAACGGCCTGTTCATTATAATAGCCATGAGAAGCGAACCTATCATGCCCAGAGGTATGCCCAGCATGAAAAACGTAGTGTTATACAGGTAATACCAGAATTCAAAGTCGTTTGGCACGATGTAACGCCACACGAGTATATAATCGAATATCGAGCCGAAGGCGGCGCCGGGGCGCATGTGAAAACCGAAAAGATCAAGAAAATTTTTAAGCCCCACGAACTGGGGCGGGTTGAAAATATCCCAGGATACAAAACTTAAAACGAAAGAGGCCAGGACCGGAAGCGAGATAAAAAGAAGGAACCCGATAAAATTCGGCAGGATGAAACAGTAACCGATAAAAGTTTCGCTGTTGAATAACGCGCTGAGCTTGTTTTTCACCACACACCCTTTCTTGCCAGTAAATTAGAGCTAGTATAGTAAATTATTCCGTTTTGGTCAAATAATTTACGCAGCCATAAATTGTTGCTTCCTGATGTTACGCAAAATTTGTAGAGTCAAGCGTTGAAACGATATATCTGCTATTGTGCCGTGAAGGTGTGGCATTGAGTCCACTGCGGCATGATGGAATTATTTTTCCGGTATTTTTGTGAACTAGCCCCTTTGAAAT
>MGVF01000060.1 GCA_001800355.1 Elusimicrobia bacterium RIFOXYA2_FULL_50_26 | reverse complement strand
AAATAATAGATAAAAGAAGAATCAGCCTTATTATGCTGTTGTGGTCGCGGCTGCGCTATATCGCATATTACATCTTAAGGCTGCGCCTGCGGGACGCATATACATACCTCTGGACTTCGCTTTTTACGCGGGATGCCGGCCTTGGCCTGGCCGACTGGCTATACCGCATAAACCCGTTCTGGGCGCCTTACCCGAAAACGATGGAGGTGGAGGTTACCACCCGTTGCCATCTCAAATGCGCAATATGCGAGCATACCTATTGGAAAGAACCTCCCCGCGACATGTCCTTCGACGAATTCAAGACTATCGTGGATCAGTTCCCCGCGCTTAAATGGATAGGGCTTACCGGCATAGGCTCGTCTTTCATAAACAAAGATTTCTTGAGTATTCTGCGCTACCTTAAATCCCGCCATGTATTCGTGGAGTTTTTTGACACTTTCGATTTAATTGACGAATCCGTAGCGGCGGAGCTGGTTTCTATCGGCGTTGACAAGATATGGGTTTCCATGGACGCCGCGACGAAAGAAACTTATGAACGCATCCGCGTAGGCGCGCGTTTCGAAAGAACGCTTGCTCACGTCAAGGGGCTATTGGACGCAAAGCAACGCGCAGCCTCGCCCCTGCCGGAAGTATGGTTCCACTACATAATAAACAAAGACAATGTAGCCGAAATGCCCGCATTCGTCGAGCTGGTGCATGACATAACCGCTTCACACAAGTCCGAGTATGCCACGCTGATATATTTCACCTCGCTGCTGCATTTTCCTGAAGTAGAAGGCCTCATCCCCGTTATCGCGCCCGAGATAAAAAAGGCGGTTTACGAAAGAGCGTACCGCCACGGAATTTATGTAAACTGGAATGAAAACGTTACGTGCGATAAGCCCATCAGCGACTGCACCAAGTGGGTTGAACCCTTCGTGCTTGTAACCGGCCACGTGCAACCCTGCTGCGCCGTCAACATGGCAAACCAGCGCCCCTATCAAATCGAACACAGTTGGGGCAACCTTTTGCATCAACGTTTCCCCGACATATGGAATTCCACACCGCTCGCCAAATTCAAAAAATCAATCCATTCCGGCAACCACCCCCCCGTCTGCAAAAACTGCCGAATATACAAATCCCCTCTCCCCCACGGGGAGAGGGCAGGGTGAGGGGGAGCGGTGCGAGGGGGAGAATCAGTCAGCCAGATTCCAGAAAGGTTCCTTACGTTATGAACAGCCGTTCCAAAAAGATATACCTTATTTATACGTCAAACAGTAAGATGTACCCATACTTTCCAAGCTCATCCTTGTCGCTGGCCGGCATACTTGTTAAATCCGGATACCAGCCGGTTATCATAGATACCGAGCTTGAACCGTGGGAAAAAACCGATTTTAGCGACGCTCTCTGCGTCTGCATAAGCACGTTTACCGGGCCGTGGCTCAAAACGGCAATTAACGTTGCGCAGACAATCAGGCATCGCCACCCACAGCTGAAAATACTCTGGGGCGGGCCGCACGCCATTGCGCTGCCGGAGCTTACGGCGCGCCACCCTCTTGTTGACGCCCTATGCTACACGGAAGGTGAAAACGTTATTGCGCCGCTTGTTGACGGCATATACTCAGGCCTCGGCTATGAAAACGTGCGCGGTATAATGTTTCGATCACCCGACGGCAGCATAGTGAAGAATCCGCCTCCGGACGAATTAAAGATGGACGACGTGGAAGTTCCGCCGTACGAATTACTTAACCTTAATCTTTACTCCATCAAGCAGGGGCGGATATACTATCAAACCAGCCGCGGATGCGTTTTCAAGTGCAGGTTCTGTTCCTATGAAAGCGGAAAGAAATGGCGGGGAAAATCGTACGAGAAAGTCATAGCCGATTTCATTAAAATTGATTCTATGTTTCACCCCGAGGAACTGCAATTGTTCGACGGTAATTTCTTCGTTGACCTTAACCGTGTCAGGCAGATACTGCAGAAAAAGATAGACATGGGCCTTAAATTCCGCTGGAGCGCTTACTGCCGTTTCGACACGTTCTCCCGGCTTGACACAGGTTTTCTTGAACTGATGCAAAAGTCAGGCTGCTACGAGTTGAAATTCGGCGGGGAATCCGGCTCGCGCAAAATACTGGAATACGTGCAAAAAGAAACCAAACCCGAACAAATTTCTGACGGCGTTGAAAAATGCGTGCGGTACGGCATAACGCCGATGCTTTCGTTCATGACTGGATTTCCGAACGAAACCGACGAAGACCTCGCCTGCACGGTGCGGCTTATAAAGGACATAAAAAGAAATCATCCCCGCGCGGAGATTAACGGGCTGTTCCTTCTCCAGCACCTGCCAAACACCCCGCTTACCGACGAGATAATAAGCAAATACGGCATAAAACACCCCGACACCCTTGAAAAATGGATCAATTACCATCTTATATGGACGATACGGGAAGATTACCCCTGGATGAGCCGGCGCGAATATTCCGCGCGTAAAACATTGTCTTCCATAATCAGCTACCAGTATTTATCCGACATACTTTTGCGTATGCCAAAAAGCCTGCGCGCCGGCACGCTGCTGCGCTCGCCGCTCGCGTTCTTCATTTTCCGGGCATCTGACTATCTTATCAGGAAAGTTTTCGTTGCCTTGCGATGGGAAAAAAACTTCATGTTCCTGCCTCTTGAGTGGCGTCTCTGGGATCTGTTCAGAAAAAAATTATTGAGGATGTGTTAAAGTGGCGGCAGCGAAGAAAGTGGCTCTTATCAACCCGGGCAAATCCCAGCGTTTCGCGGTTCAGGAACCGCTGAACCTTGGCTATATCGCCGCCTACCTTGAAAAGAACGGCGTCGAAGTAAAGATTTTCGACCAGCTCGCGGGCGACGACGTGGAAAACGCGGTGCTTGCTTTCAAGCCAGATGTCGCCGGAATCACCAGCACAACGCCTGTTATTTACGAAGCGTACAAGAACGCAGATTTCTACAGGAAGAACAACATACTTACGGTGATGGGCGGCGTTCATCCATGGTTTTTTCCGCACGAGGCGCTTGCGCACGCCGACATAGTAGTTCGCGGCGAAGGCGAAAAGGCGATGCTGGACATCGTAAACGGCAAGCGCGCCGGCGGCGTAATTGACGCCGGCTACGTTGAAAATGTAAATGAACTGCCTTTCCCCGCCCGGCATTTGATGAGCATGGGGCGTTACCTCTACTGCAAAAAATATACGCCCCACATACTGCACCTGCCCTACGTTTCTTCCAGGAAAAAAATCATTCACATACTCACCAGCCGCGGCTGCCCGCATTCGGAATGTATCTACTGTCATAATTCCTTCAAAAAGTTTCCTTACCGGGCAAACAGCCCCGAAAAAGTGATTGAAGAAATTAAGCTTCTCAAAAAAGATTACGGCATAGACGCGCTTTATTTTGTCGAAGACGATTTCTGGACGGATATTGAACGGGTGGCAGGCATATCAGCTCTTCTAATCAAGGAAGGCCTTAATAATATAGTATGGGGCGCAAGCGCAAGGGTTGACCAGATAGTTTCTACGCCGCCGGATGTTTTCGCGCTGGCAAAAAAGGCCGGGTGCCGCTCGATAACCATAGGCTTCGAAACAGGTTCGCCCCATATGCTGGAAGTGCTTAAAAAAGGCTTCACCATTGACGACGCCTGCAAAGCCGCCGAAAACGTGAAAAAAGCAGGACTGCTTCTGCACGGCAACATTATAGTAGGCGCTCCGCACGAGACAATGGAAGACGCCAGGTTGTCCAAACAATTTTTAAAAAAAACGGCCATGGTAACGCCTGAAATATACCTTTTTACGCCCTACCCCGGCAGCATGATATGGTGCAAGCTTGAAACCGAAAAAGCCATACCCGCAAACATGGACTGGCGCAGGTTCAGCCAGGAGGAAACGATAATAAATCTTTCCGCCATACCCACGAAACAACTAAATAAACTGCGGGCTGCCATGTACATAACATATTATATATCCAATCCCATGCAAGCCGCGCGCCTTATTTTCTCCGCGCTAATGCACCCCCGCGCCATCATAGACAAGATACTCCACACCCTTAAACCCGGCTTTATAAACACTTCTCCTCTCCCCGTCGGGGAGAGGACCAAGGTGAGGGGGAATTAAACCCTTATAAAAGGAACCCCATATAAAATTATGGCCAAAAAACATCGTCAGCAGAATCTCCCCGAAATCAAAAAACACTTCATGGACTCGCCATGGATGTATATCATTCCGGTTGCATGGGCAAGCGTCGCCCTTTATTATTACCTCAAAATTTATCCGGTATCGTTTGCGTCCGTATCAGCGCTTGTTTCACGTTCATGGCAGGGCGCCGGCATCACTGACATTCTCTACACCGTCCATTATCTGCCGCACATTCTTCTGGTAACTCTTTTTGTAACCGCGGCGCTCGGCATCGGGATAGCGCTTTCCAAATTATTCAAGCTGGACTTCGATGACCCATACGTCGGCGCTGTAATGAAAATCGGCCTCGGGTTCACAGCCATCATATATTACCAGTTGTTCACGGGCTTGATGGGGCTTCTATACCCCGTTACGGCCGCCATCCCGCTATTAGCCGGACTGGCATTTGCTTTAAGATCCATCCTGCGCCATGGCAGCCCGGACGACACACCGCCTGTTCAGCGCAAGGAAAGCGTTTCTCTTCTCGTAAAAGTATGCGGCGCCATAACCGTTGTCTTCCTGTTTTTTGTCTTGCTCGGCGCCTTAACCCCGGAGACATTTTACGATTCGCTAAATTACCACACGGGCGTTCCGCTATACTGGGTTCAACACCATGCAATAACGCCTATTTCGCATTCCGTTTATTCCTATTTTTCCAATAACATACACGTTTTTTACGGCACCGGGCTGCTATTCGGAAATGAAATAACCACAAAGCTCATGCACGTTGCCTTTGGCCTGCTGATAATGTTCGCGCTATACCACTGGAGCCGCCGTCATTTCTCGCGCGAGATGGGCATCGTGGCGATGTTTATTTTCATAAGCGTTCCTTTCGTTCCGATGGTAATGTGGAAAACCGCCATCGAGCTTGGCCTCGGTTTTTTTGAAACTCTTGCCCTGCTCTGCGCCCTGTATTACGTTTCAGGCGAAAAGCAAAACAACAGGCAATTCCTTGTTCTCAGCGCCGTTTTCTGCGGCGCCGCCGTGGGTGGGAAATATTTCAGTGTCTACTCGCTTGCCGGTATCATGGCCATGCTGGCAGCCGGCCTGCTGCTGAAAAAAGAGAAAATCACCGGAATACTTTTGACGCTGTTTGCCATGTCTGCCATAACCCTGGCACTTTTAGTTCCATACCTTGCCCGCAACTATGCCTGGACCGGCAACATGACGTATCCCTTCGGTATAAGTGTGGAAAAAGACATAAACTCCGTCGTAAAGGGGAAAGTCGAGGAAGTAAATGACCCCGCGGTTCCCGACCGCAGCCTGACGAACTTTCTTACGCTGCCATGGAATCTGACGATGGGAAAACAAACCCAGGAGCCGATGTCCGGAGCTATGTTATTGCTCTTCCTTCCTTTGCCCCTGCTTTTTTGGAAAACCGATTTGCGCATACGGCTCCTTGCGCTTTATTGCCTTGTCTACTATTTCTGCTGGTTCTATGTTCGCACATATTTCCGTTACATGCTGCCGCTAATGCCCGCGCTTGCGATACTGTACGCCTACTACATTACCGTCTATTTCAACAGGAAGATAATCAAAACGGTTTTACTGGGGCTGGGCATCGCGGCAAGCGCGTCAAGCCTGAACATGGTTGTGGTAAATGAAATGGTGTCAATGGACCCATTTCGTGTGGTTCTGGGCGTGGAATCCAGGGAAAAATACCTCTTTACCAGCCGCCCGACGTATCCCAACCCTTATTACGGCGTTATCGCCTGGGCCAACGAACATCTTCCTGCAAACGCAAAGATAATGTTCATCGGTGAAAGCCGCGGTTACTACTCCAGACGGAAGTTCATGACGTTTTCAACCAGCGACTTCTGCCCTCTTATCCAGTTGCTCGACGGCTGCAAAGACGCCGATGAATACCGCCAAAAACTCGCCGACGAAGGCATAACCCACGTTCTCGTCAATATGCCCGAGGCCATCCGCCT
Source organism: Elusimicrobia bacterium RIFOXYA2_FULL_50_26 (assembly GCA_001800355.1). Taxonomy (GTDB): domain Bacteria; phylum Elusimicrobiota; class Endomicrobiia; order Endomicrobiales; family XYA2-FULL-47-53; genus XYB2-FULL-50-12. The sequence continues at coordinate 2,179 of MGVF01000060.1, read as the reverse complement.
CGCCGGCTACGACCTTTTGCATTTCACGCCCGGGCAATACAAAATGTTCCTGCAATTCTGGAACAAATACGCCAACGAAATCCACAGGGACATAGCCGATCTTTCCATCCCGCAGCAGGCAATCCGTTCAATGCGCGAGCAGCAACCCGCCTGGTGGCAAAACTACTCCTCAAACCCCGGCAACTACGTTTACCTCTACGAAATCCTCTCTCCCGCCGCCGCCCAACAACCCCGCCACCCCCCGATAAATTTATTCCTCCTACCCCAACTCTACCCCCAACCCCGCTGGCACACCCTCTCCCCGATAACAACTAACACCTCAAAATGACGTCCTGAGGTCATTGCGAGCGAGAGCGAAGCAATCTCGACGTTGCCTACTGATGAAAAGCGAGATTGCCGCGCCCTTCGGTCTCGCAATGACGACGACAACTTCAAAACGCCAAAGAGACAAAAAATAACGTCCGCCTATTGACAAAATATCATATATGTATTATTATTTATTCATAACTAAATATTAGAACATAATTATGAACAGATATTTCTACAACAGCCTTCAAATCAGAGAAGTTTTCCATATCGAATTTCTGCGCATGTTGACAAGAAGGATAAAACCTTCTTTTTATGCCCTTAAAGGCGGTGTCAATATGCGACTGTTTTTCGGCAGTATCAGATATTCGGAAGACATGGATATAGATGTTAATACCGTCAGCGTCAACATACTGCGCGATACGGTAATGAAAATAATTGGTTCGGTATCTTTTCAAAACGCATTGAAAAGTTTTGGCATTGAAAAAATTTTACCGCCCGATATGGCAAAAGCCAAACAAACAGAGACGACTCAGCGGTTCAAGATACATCTATTGACTCAACAGGGTGAAGACCTTTATACAAAAATTGAATTCTCCCGCCGCATATCTCACGGCAAGGCGGCTGTTCAACCCGTCCCCGAAAACATTTTGCGCCAATACAAGATGTCTCCGCTAATTATCACCCATTATGACGCACGGAGCGCTGTTGCACAAAAAATCAGTGCGCTTGCCAATCGCTCCGCAGTCCAGGCCAGAGATATTTTTGATCTTTACGTATTGTCCACTCAGTTATCACCGGATGATGCCAATCGGATTAAAACCGATCCCGCAACCATAAAAACAGCCTGCGCTAACATTTTCCAGGTGGGTTTCCGACAATTCCGCGATACCGTACTGGACTATCTTACAGAAGAAGATAGAGCGGGTTACAATACCCCCGGTATCTGGGATGAAATCAAATTAAAGGTACACGATTTATGCCAAAGTCACTGATAACGCTTGAGTATATTAAAATGCTGGGCCGCCCGGTATTTACCACCCGTGAAATAGCGGACTTGTCCGGCAAAAGCCCGTCCAATGTAACCCAGTCGCTTAATTATCTGGAACGGCACAACATCATCAGGAAGATATATCACGGGGTATGGGTAGAGGTTACGAATAAGCTTGTAAGCCCTTACATGCTCATACCTTACTTGTTTAAAACTGCGAGAGTCTACGTTTCATTTCTGAGCGCCCTCCACCTGCACGGTATCGTAGAACAAATACCGCAGGACATAACTCTCGCTTCAACTTCCCACACAAAGAAGCTCAAAACCGGCGTCGGTGTATTTGCAGTCCATCAACTGTCGCCGAAGTTTTTCGCCGGTTTTGACTGGTACAAAGGTACGGGAAGCTTCCTTATAGCGGAACCGGAAAAAGCCATGGCGGATTGTCTGTATCTTTATACAAAAAAGAAGAATCAATACGGATACTTCCCCGAACTCAATCTAGAAAAATCTTTCAAGATAAATAAACTCAAAGCCTGGCTCAATAATATCCCCGGCGAACAGTCCAAAACAGCCGCCAAAACCAAACTCTCCGACATCCTTAAGTCAACCGGACAACCGGGGTGAGGTCTTTACATTTAGCATTAATACCGTTTAGTTAAAGCTTTTTCTCTGAAAACACGATTCATTTTTTTACCTCGCGTTCCTTCTCCCCGTCGGGGAGAAGGCCAGGATGAGGGGGAATTCGTAGGAATATTGAACCACCCCCTCACCTTAATCCTCTCCCCGTCGGGGAGAAGAAACTGATTTGGTGAAGATAAAAACCTTAATTTACTATGATTACGAGCGAACAGCCATATCACAATTGCATTTTGCCTGTCATCG
>MGVF01000059.1 GCA_001800355.1 Elusimicrobia bacterium RIFOXYA2_FULL_50_26 | reverse complement strand
GCCGTCGCGCACCTGCCCGTCAACAAACGGCTCGATCATCTTATTTGACAGGCACATTCTCTTTATCCACGAATCAGGTTTAATCATATAATTACCAGCACTTTGAGTAGCCGCAGGAACGGCAGACAACGCAGCCTTCGCCGAACTCAAGCATCTCGCCGCACTCGGGGCATTGGGGGCATGAGCCTACAAAATCCCTCTTGTTTAACTGCAACTCCGGCGCCGCGGCAGGCGCAAGCGTTTCCTGCTCCACATTCTTGATAAAAAGATCCGGGCTCATTTTATCTTTCTGGTAATTAAGCAGCGCTTTTGAAATGGCATCGGCGCAGGAAAGTATCGCGCCGCCCTCGGTAAGTGTCGGAACCGGGCAACGTATTCCTTTAAGCTGGTTTACTATCTGCTCCTGGCTTATGCCGGAACGAAGCGCAAGCGAAATAAGCCTGCTGACAGCCTCCGCCTGGGATGCCGTACACCCGCCCGATTTTCCAAGCTGGGTGAACAATTCGCAGGCGCCCTGCTCGTCTTCGTTAATGGTAACGTACATTTTCCCGCAGCCGGTATGCATAAGCAGCGTTACACCGTGCGTAACACGCGGGCGCTGGCGCGGCTTGCGTTGCTTATACTCCTGCTGTTTTGCAGCTTCTTTAGTGCCGACGTTTAACACCTGCAAATCGCGGGAGCCGTCCCTGTAAACCGTAACGCCTTTGCATCCGAGTTTGTATGCAAGATTATATACGCGGGCAACATCGTCCTTTGTCGCGCCATGAGCGAAATTGACAGTCTTTGACACCGCATTGTCGGTATACCGCTGGAAGGCGGCCTGCATACGCACGTGGTCCTCCGGCGTAATGTCGTGCGCGGTTACGAAAACCTTGCGCACTTTTTCCGGTATTTCCTTCATTTCTTTTATGCTTCCCTTTTCGGAAATGCGCGCCATAAGCTGCTCCGAATAAAACCCCATTTCCTTTGCGGTTTTTTCAAAATACGGGTTTATTTCAAGCATTTCCTGGTTATCCAGCACGTTTGCCCTCTTATACACGAGGCCGAACGCAGGCTCTATCCCGCCGGATGCGCCGGCTATGATGCCTATGGTGCCTGTGGGCGCTATAGTGGTCAGCGTAGCGTTGCGGCGCGGGGCCTTTCCCGCAAACACGCTGTTCTTATAGTTGGGGAAGGAGCCGCGCTTCACGGCAAGTTCGTCGGAAGCATCGCGCGCCTTCTGCTGTATGAAATCCATAAGTTTTTCGCCGAGCTTAAAAGCTTCGTGCGAATTGTAAGGTATCCCAAGCTGAAAAAGCATGTCCGCCCAGCCCATTACGCCAAGCCCTATCTTGCGGTTGGATCGCGTCATCTGCTCTATCTTTTGTATCGGAAAATTATTCATGTCTATGACATTGTCCAGGAAATGGACCGAGGTTTTGATAATCTTTTCAAGCCGTTCCCAGTCCACGTTCCCGTCGGTAACAAGATGCGAAAGATTGATAGAACCGAGGTTGCAGGATTCATAGGGAAGAAGCGGCTGCTCGCCGCAGGGGTTGGTGGATTCTATAACGCCGATGTCAGGCGTAGGGTTGGCGTCGTTCATGCGGTCAATAAATACTATGCCGGGCTCGCCGTTTTTCCATGCCTGCTCGATTACTTTTTCAAACACTTCCTTTGCGCGCAACGCTCCCACTTTTTCCCTTGTGCGCGGATTGTAAAGAGCGTACTCGCTGTCATTATCCAGCGCATCCATGAATTCCTCGGTAATGGCGACCGATATGTTGAAGTTGGTCAGGCTGTCATTTTTGTCCTTGCAACCGATGAAATCCATTATGTCCGGATGGTCAACGCGCAGTATACCCATGTTTGCGCCGCGACGGGTGCCGCCCTGTTTTATTGCCTCGGTGGCTGCATTAAAAACCTGCATGAAAGAGACAGGCCCTGACGAAACGCCGTGCGTGGAATTTACAACATCACGCTTTGGCCTGAGCCGCGAAAACGAAAAACCGGTGCCGCCGCCCGATTTATGTATCAGGGCGGTATTTTTAAGTGTTTCGAAAATTGATTCCATGGAATCTTCTATAGGCAGCACAAAACATGCGGAAAGCTGTTGCAGGGCGCGGCCGGCGTTCATCAGCGTAGGAGAGTTTGGCAGGAAATCAAGGGTGGCCATCATAACGTAGAATTCCTGTGCCGTCATTTCCGTGTCGGCGTTTGGGTCATAGTTTTTATCGGCACGCGCAATATTTTCGGCAACGCGCCAGAACAAGTCCTCCGGCGTTTCCGCCACCTTGCCCTCGGTATCCTTGCGCAGGTACCTTTTTTCCAGCACGGTTAACGAATTATCCGTTATAGCCGCTTTTACATTACGCAACAACTCTTCACGATTTAAGCTCATAACCATCCTTGCCTCCGATCACAGTAGCCGACCCAATTTTTATGTACGCATATCTTTTCGCAGTGTCTCTTTAGCGTTTTGAAGTTGTCGTCGTCATTGCGAGCCCAAAGGGCGCGGCAATCTCGCTTTTCATCAGAAGCAACGTCGAGATTGCTTCGCTCTCGCACGCAATGACCTAAAACTGCTAAAGAAACACTTTTTGCAAAACGCACCGGCGGTGGCTCAACCGGTATTTTGCATCCGCGCTTGCGACGGTTTGGGGAGTTTTCGCAGGCGTTCTTTTTTTAGTTTCTTAAGTTCTTCTATAAAGGTGTCTATGGTGTCGAACTGGTGGTACACGGACGAAAAACGAATGTAGGCTATCAAATCCATATCCCCCAGTTTGCGAAGAACTTTTTCCCCTATGATTTTTGAGGGTACTTCCATGACGTAATCCTGCAGCTCGAATTCTATTTCATTTACTATCTTTTCAATTGCATCCGAAGAAATCGGCCGCTTTTCACATGCCCGCACAATGCCTTCCCTTATCTTCTGCCGGTTAAACGGCTCTCGCCGCTGGTCGGATTTCACCACCATGAGCGACGTTTCTTCCAGCCGTTCATAGGTGGTATAACGCTTGTTGCAATCCAGGCATTCGCGTCTGCGGCGGATAACGGAGACATCATCCATCTGGCGCGTATCAAGCACTTGATCATTAAAACCATTACAAAAAGGACAACGCATTTAGCATTCCTCGGTGGACTGTTCTAGTCTAGTACTCTGTAAGACTGATTCTTAGCGTTTTGAAGTTGTCGTCGTCATTGCGAGCCCAAAGGGCGCGGCAATCTCGCTTTTCATCAGAAGCAACGTCGAGATTGCTTCGCTCTCGCACGCAATGACCTAAAACTGCTAAAGAAACACTTTTTGCAAAACGCACCGGCGGTGGCTCAACCGGTATTTTGCATCCGCGCTTGCGACGGTTTGGGGAGTTTTCGCAGGCGTTCTTTTTTTAGTTTCTTAAGTTCTTCTATAAAGGTGTCTATGGTGTCGAACTGGTGGTACACGGACGAAAAACGAATGTAGGCTATCAAATCCATATCCCCCAGTTTGCGAAGAACTTTTTCCCCTATGATTTTTGAGGGTACTTCCATGACGTAATCCTGCAGCTCGAATTCTATTTCATTTACTATCTTTTCAATTGCATCCGAAGAAATCGGCCGCTTTTCACATGCCCGCACAATGCCTTCCCTTATCTTCTGCCGGTTAAACGGCTCTCGCCGCTGGTCGGATTTCACCACCATGAGCGACGTTTCTTCCAGCCGTTCATAGGTGGTATAACGCTTGTTGCAATCCAGGCATTCGCGTCTGCGGCGGATAACGGAGACATCATCCATCTGGCGCGTATCAAGCACTTGATCATTAAAACCATTACAAAAAGGACAACGCATTTAGCATTCCTCGGTGGACTGTTCTAGTCTAGTACTCTGTAAGACTGATTCTTTGCGTTTTGAAGTTGTCGTCATTGCGAGCCCAAAGGGCGCGGCAATCTCGCTTTTCATCAGAAGCAACGTCGAGATTGCTTCGCTCTCGCTCGCAATGACTTCGAACTGCTAAAGAGGCACGACCATTCAAGACATCAAGAATCAACTTGACAGTCCAATAAATACAACCGGTAGTATTTTTTGAAGTCATGGGCATACGGGTGGATTTCTCGGGAAAAAAAATTAGGCCTCACGAATGGTAATATTCGTCTGCCTTATAATTCATGATAACGACAGTCTGATTATAACAAAGCGCTACAGCAGTGTCAATAACTATTTTATTTTAGTGCTGCCAAACAGCAAGCCTGTAAGCCAGAACAAATCCATTCCGACACGCGGGCCTCTTAAAAACGTATCCATCATATCGCCGGCCAGTATTCCTATCACTCCCCAGAAAAGGCCGAATGCGACTACCCTGTTAATGCCCGCGCCGACGGTAAAGCAGCGATGTATTTTTTTAAGCCAGGCGAACGTTATCACAAAAAATATAACAAGCCCCGTAAGCCCGAAATCCGCGGCAAGGTTTAAATAAAAAGAATGCAAATGAGGAAATGTCATCACGTTCTTTCTGTGTTCCGGCAGAAAATCAAAAAACTCTTTCTGCCTTATGCCAAGCCCCGGGCCAAAACCGAAAACAGGTTTGGCCTTTATTTCCCTTAATGCCACGCTGTATATGCACAGGCGTTCCTGCACATTGGTATCATTAATATTGGTGCGGTTTATTCGCGTTTTAATATCGGGCGCCAGGAAATATAACGCCATTACAAGGCAGGCGGATCCGATTACTGAAAAAATTACTAATCCGGCAGCCCGTTTCCCTGAAGTTAACAAGACGGTAATGCCGAATAGCGAATAAACAAAAATCGCGGATAAGTAATACCCCCTGGACCCCGTCAGAAATAAAGCGCCCAGGAAGAAGAATACCGACAAAACAAAAAACCGTTTTTTGGGAACAGACAGGTTATCGGCGTAAAGCGCCTGTCCAAGCGCGAAAAATGAAAACATTAAACATAAACCCGCAAGCCCGATGTGCGAGTTCAGCCCCTTTAACAACCCCTCCCTGGCCAGGTATAAATCAGGCCCGATTTTTTGGAAGAACAAACCGAAATACGCCAGCACCGAGAACGCGACAAGCACAAAAAACGCCGTGTAATACGTCCAGAATGTGCGCCTGAATGCAATCTCACTTGAGACGATATACCCCAGTATAAACGGTATTACCCAGTGGCTGAAATAAGCAAATACGGTATTATATGCTATAGCCGGCTCAGTTGAAAACACGGCGCGTATAAGGCCATATATAATGAATACGCCTAAATATATGAGAAATTTTTCTTCTTTCAGCTTGCGGAAATAAAACCAGGATAGCAAAACGGCAATTCCACCCAGCACATAACCGGTAATGTGGGTAAAATGAATGCTGACGCCAAGCAGCAGGTTGGCCACGTTTACGTAACCATTTATGAAATTACTCATTAACTTTTTTCATGTCTCCTTAGCGTTTAGAATTTATCGTCGTCATTGCGAGCCCGAAGGGCGCGGCAATCTCGCTTTTCATCGGAAGCAACGCCGAGATTGCTTCGCTCTCGCTCGCAATGACATCAAACTGCTAAAGAGGCACCTTTTTCCAGGGTTTACCGCAGGGTTTGTCTTCGGAGCAGGCGCCGCTTACGCACGAGGGGCCGCAGCTTCTAAACAGCAACGGCGCGGCGCGGCGCGCAAGCGCAAGCATCTCAACGGCCATTGCGCGAATCTCCCACTGTGCGCGGTTACAGCAGCGGAGCGAAAAAAAATGGCGCAGTTCGCGCGCATTCATGGTAAGTATAATTTTTGTGGCCGCGGCCTGTGGTATTACGTAGCGCGCGTCTTCGGCTGGTATGCCTGATAGTAACAGGACATCGTATAGCTTTTTGGCTTCGTTAACCGCCAGGGCATACGCTTCAGCGATCTCTCTCTTGCGCGCTATGGTAGGCGGCGTTACAAACTCGAACTTGTCGCTGAATTTTACGTACCGCTGGCTTTGAACGGAGAACGAGGCTATCCGGTGGCGCGTAAGCTGCGCAAGCAGCGCCCGCGACACGCCCTCGACTGCAAAAGTAAACGAAGCATGTTCCAGAACCGACAGATGCCCGGAACGAACGATTTTTTTAAGGAGATCCTGCACCAGGGGGCGCGTAAACTTACGTTGAAGGTTTCCGATGGAAGTGTTGGAGTAGCAAAGCCGCGCCGCAACCGCGCATGATTTTTCCGGCTCCGGTGTATGACGAATAAGTTTTACAAGCATGGTTGTTAATTCGTGTCTTTTTAGCTCACGTTCCTTCTCCCCGTCGGGGAGAAGGCCAGGATGAGGGGGAGTTCGTTGTAATATTGAACCACCCCTCACCTTAATCCTCTCCCCTGATGGGAGAGGAAACCTAAACGGCATTGCTCCTAAAGAGACACGTTAATTCTTGTAGTACTCTTGCAGGGATTTTACGGGCCAGTCTTTGCTTTTCTGGGCGCGTATGCCTTCAACGGTCGCGCGGGCGGCCGCAAGGGTGGTAACGATAGGAACGTTGTATATGACGGCGCTGCGCCGTATATGGTAGCCGTCGGCTCTGCTTGCTTTTCCGGACGGTGTATTAATAATCAGGGCAACCTGCCGGTTTTTTATTATATCAACCACGTTCGGCCTGCCTTCGTCAATCTTGTTTACCTCGCGCACGGGAAGCTGGTGCTTTTGAAAAAATTCCGCCGTGTGCCTGGTGGCAAGTATCTCGAAGCCCATGTTAAGCAGGTCGCGCACCACCGGCAAAGCGTCTGTCTTATTCTGCGGCCCAAGGCTTACCAGCACGGCGCCGGAACGCGGAAGCACCGAACCTGCGGCAAACTCCGCCTTGGCAAACGCGCGGCCGAAGCTTGAGTCAATGCCCATTACCTCGCCGGTACTCTTCATTTCAGGCCCTAGAACGACATCAACGTTGCTAAACCTCGTCCACGGCAGCACCACCTCTTTTACGGCAACATATCCGATCGACGGCGGCGAGTTTTTAAGGCTGGAATCCGGAAGCAGTTTCTTAAGCCTTTTCCCCACCATCACACGTGCGGCCAGTTTCGCCAGCGGAATACCGGTGGCCTTTGAAACATAAGGAATCGTTCTTGATGCGCGCGGGTTGGCCTCAAGTATGTAAACTATGCCGTCTTTTACCGCAAACTGGATATTGAGGAGACCTTTTACTTTTAACGTAAGCGCCAGCTTGCGCGTATATTCTTTTATTTTATCTATTATGGCTGCGCTTAACGTGTGCGGCGGCATTACACAAGCCGAATCCCCCGAATGGATGCCGGCTTCCTCGATATGTTCCATAATGCCTGCAATATAGACATCGTAACTGTCGGAAAGCGCGTCAACGTCCACTTCTATGGCGTTATCAATAAATTTATCTATGAATATGGGTTTGTCCGGGGTTACGTGCACCGCCTGTCCCACGTATTCCTGCAGCATGGAATCGTCGTAAATAACCTTCATCGCTCTCCCGCCCAGAACGTATGAGGGGCGCACCATTACAGGATAGGTTAACCTGCGGGCAACTTCCCTGGCCTGGGTATAAGATGTGGCGGTGCCTGAGGCTGCCTGCGGTATTTTAAGTTGTTTTAAAATCTTGCTGAAACGTTTGCGGTCTTCCGCGATATCAATGGATTTCGGCGATGTCCCGAGTATTGTTACGCCGTTTTTATCCAGCGATGATGTAAGATTTAACGGGGTCTGGCCGCCGAACTGCACTACAACGCCCATAGGTTTTTCTTTTTCCACTATGTTAAGAACGTCCTCGGCTGTTAACGGCTCAAAATAAAGCCTGTCGGATATGTCGTAATCAGTGGAAACCGTTTCGGGGTTGCAGTTGACCATTATGGTTTCATAGCCTTCATCGCGCAACGAAAGAACGGCATGAACGCAACAATAATCGAATTCTATACCCTGGCCTATACGGTTGGGGCCGGCTCCCAAAATCATCACTTTTTTCTTTTTGCCGTCGGTTTTTACGTCATCTTCATGCTCATACGTGGAGTAGAAGTACGGCGTATATGCCTCAAACTCGGCAGCGCACGTATCCACTAACTTATATGCAGGCCGCACGCCAAGTTTTGTGCGCATGGAACGTATTTTTTCCGCTTTCTGCCCCGTAAGCCAGCCAATCTGTTTATCTGAAAAACCATACTGCTTTGTGGCAAACAGGAAATCCTTCTTATCTTTCAACGGCATTTTATTGAGCGCCGGTATCTTCTTTTCCCACTCAACGATCTCGGCAATCTGCTTTATAAACCATGGATCAATCATGGAAAGCTCGCATATTTCCTCAATGCTTAAACCGGACTGTAGAGCGTATTTTATGTTAAAAATCCGGTCGCAGTTGGGCGTGCGCAGCTTGTAGCGTATTTCTTCAAGCATTTCCTGCCTGGACTTACCGCCGTCCTTGCGCGCTTTATCAATGCGTTTGTCGTTGGCATGGCCGTCCCCGCACAGGCCGTAGCGCCCCACCTCAAGCCCGCGAATGGCCTTCTGCAGCGCTTCCTTGAATGTGCGCCCCAAAGCCATTACTTCACCCACGGACTTCATGGCGGTATTCAGCGTCTGGTCGGCTCCGGTGAATTTTTCGAACGCAAACCGGGGAACCTTTACAACACAATAGTCTATAGCCGGTTCAAATGATGCCGGCGTCTTTTTTGTAATGTCGTTTGGAATTTCGTCCAGCCGGTAGCCTACGGCAAGCAGGCTGGCTATTTTTGCTATGGGGAACCCTGTAGCTTTAGATGCAAGCGCGGAAGAGCGGCTTACGCGCGGGTTCATCTCGATGACAACTATGCGCCCGTTTTTCGGGTTAACGGCAAATTGTATGTTCGAGCCGCCCGTGTCTACGCCTATTGCGCGTATTACCTTGAACGCCCAGTCGCGCATTTTCTGGTACTCTTTGTCCGTCAATGTCTGGGCAGGCGCCACCGTTATCGAATCGCCCGTGTGTACGCCCATGGGGTCAAAGTTTTCTATGGAGCAGATAACCACGCAATTGTCCGCGTTATCGCGCATCACTTCAAGCTCGTATTCCTTCCAGCCAAGGACGGATTCTTCTATAAGTATTTCACCGATGGGGCTTGCGTCAAGCCCGGTTGAGGCTGCATCAAGCATCTCTTCGCGCGTATATACTATTCCTGAGCCGACGCCGCCAAGCGTAAACGAGGCGCGGATTATAACGGGAAAGCCGATTTTTTCCGCTATCTTCATCGCCTCTTCAAGCGAATACGCGTAGCCGCTCTGCGGCAGGTCAAGCCCGATGTCGTGCATAGTGCGCCGGAAAAGACGGCGGTCTTCCGCTTTCTGGATGGCCGGCAGCTTGGCGCCGATCAATTCAACGCCGTACCTGGCAAGAACGCCGCTTTCCGCAAGCGCCACGGCAAGATTCAATGCCGTCTGCCCGCCCAGTGTCGGCAGCAGCACCTGGGGGCGTTCCTTCGCGATAATTTTTTCTATGACATCCGGCATCAGAGGTTCAATGTAGGTCGCATCCGCAAATTCCGGATCCGTCATAATGGTCGCCGGGTTTGAGTTAATCAGCACAACCCTGTAGCCCTCTTTCTTCAATGCCTTGATCGCCTGTGTGCCGGAGTAATCAAACTCGCAAGCCTGGCCGATGACAATGGGGCCTGAACCAATTATGAGTATTGTTTTAATATCTGTGCGTTTCGGCATGTTAAAGTTAGTTCCTTATTTTGTGTCTGTTTAGCGTTTCGTCATTGCGAGCCCAAAGGGCGCGGCAATCTCGCTTTTCATCAGAAGCAACGTCGAGATTGCTTCGCTCTCGCTCGCAATGACCTCAAACTGCCAAAGAGACATGTTATTTTTTTATCAACTCAAGAAACCTGTCGAAAAGGTAATGCGCCTCGTGCGGCCCCGGGCTGGATTCCGGGTGGTACTGCACGGAAAATATCGGCAGCGTTTTGTGCCTTAACCCTTCCAGCGTGCCGTCGTACAAATTGTAGTGAGTAAATTCTATATTTTTATTGGAAAGAGATTCCTGGCGCACGCAGAAACCATGGTTCTGCGACGTTATTTCTATCTTTCCGGTTTCAACGTCTTTTACCGGGTGGTTGGCGCCGCGGTGGCCGAATTTGAGTTTGTATGTTTCGCCGCCAAGCGCCAGCCCAAGCATCTGGTGGCCAAGGCAAATGCCGAACAACGGAATGTGGTTATTGTCGCGGATATGCGCTATCAACTCGCGGACTGTTTCAATTACGTACGATACCGCGGAAGGATCGCCGGGGCCGTTGGAAAGAAGTATACCGTCGGGTTTGCAGGCAAGAATCTGACCGCTTGTGGTCTCGGCGGGAAACACGTGAACCTCGCACTGCCGCTCGGCCAGCTCACGTATGATATTTTCCTTGGTGCCGCAGTCAAGCAGGGCTATGCGGTATTTCGGTTTCGTGCGGGGCAGCGTTATATAGGCATGTTTAGTGGTTACTTCTTTTACCAGGTCAACGCCCACAAGCCCGCGCGATTTCCTGGCTTTTTCAACCAGTTTAGAGGGCGGCGTATCGGCAGTTGATATAACCGCGCGCATGGCGCCCGAATCGCGCAAGTGGCGCGTAAGCGCGCGCGTGTCAATACCTTCTATCGCGACAATATTGTGCCGCGTCAGGAACTCGGCAAGCGACTCGTTAGCGCGCCAATTAGAAACTATCGAGCTTGCCTCGCGCACTATAAATCCGGATACCGCCGGTTTTTTGGACTCCATATCGTCCAGATTTACACCGTAATTACCGATATGCGGGTTGGTCATGCAAATTATCTGGCCAAAATATGATGAATCCGTAAGAATTTCCTGATAACCGGTAAGCGACGTATTAAATACCGCTTCGCCGCAGCATTCGCCGCAGGCGCCAAAGGAACGGCCGGTAAAATACCGCCCCGATTCCAGCGCGAGTATCGCACGTTTCAATACCATACGTTAGTTTTCTCCACCACAATTATTTCTTCCCGTTTGCGGCCAAGCGAGATAAGATTTATCCTGGTTCCTATAAGTTTTTCCATGCGTTTTACATACGCCTGTGCATTTACGGGAAGGCCTGAAAATTTGGTTATCCCCTTTATCGAACCGGTAAAACCCGGCATCTCTTCGTAAACGGGCGTACATAGTTTCTGAATCTTGCGCGACGCCGGCATTTCGGTAATGGTTTTACCTTTGTATTTGTATGCGGTGCATATTTTAAGCGCTTTAAGGCCTTCAAGACAGTCCAATTTTGTAAGCACAAGGCTGTCAATGCCGTTTAAGCGGATACTGTGGCGCAGGAGGACGGCATCGAACCAGCCGCAACGACGCGGCCGGCCGGTAGTAGCGCCAAACTCCTGGCCGCGTTCGCGCAGGTATTCACCCGTGGAATCGTTAAGTTCCGTGGTAAACGGCCCCTCGCCCACACGAGTGGTATATGCTTTTACCACGCCCAACACATTGTTAATTTTCGTCGGCCCGATACCTGCGCCGGTGCAGGCTCCGCCGGCAATGGGATTTGAGGAAGTAACATAAGGATAAGTGCCGAAATCAAGGTCAAGCAGCGTGCCCTGGGCGCTTTCGAACAACACCTTTTTCTTCTTAACAATCGCTTTTTCAAGCACAAGCGCCGTGTTTGTTACCAGCGGAGCAAGAAACCGCGACAGGCGCGGATAATCCTTCATTATTTCCCTGCGCAGAGCGCTAACCGACACGATTTTCTTTAAAAGCGGCGCCTTCTCTTTAAGGTTCCGGTCAAGCAACTCAACAAAAACATCTTTTTCCAGGTAGTCAATAACACGGATTCCCAGGCGAGTTACCTTGTCCGCATACGCAGGGCCAATGCCCCGGCGCGTGGTGCCGATCCTGATTTTCCCGCGTTCACGCAACTCATCAAGGTATTTGTGATACGGCAGTATAAGGTGCGCGGCCTCGCTTATCAGAAGCCGCCCGTCAACCGGCAACCCTTTTGAGCGGAGCAGTTGCGCCTCTTTATACAAATCCACGGGGTCTATAACGACGCCGTTGGTTATAAGGCATAATTTTTTTGGAAAAAGAATCCCGGACGGGATCAGGTGAAGCACGAAAGGTTTATTCTCGAAAATAATGGTGTGGCCTGCATTGTTGCCACCCTGGTAGCGCACTATCATATCAGCCCTTTGCGACAGATAATGCACTACTTTCCCCTTACCCTCATCACC
>MGVF01000058.1 GCA_001800355.1 Elusimicrobia bacterium RIFOXYA2_FULL_50_26 | reverse complement strand
TGACCCATCGGCATACAATTATGCCCGCATTAGTGGGGAACTCAACAAGAGCGTGCAACAGATGTATGATCAAATAGAGTACTACAAACAACACGCCAGTGATTCGCTGATGATTTCAATAACGCAAACCGCATGGGAATATGCGTTTGTTGAAGAAAGGTCATTCAGTAACGGAACAATTGAAGGATTAAAAAACGGTGATTTTGAGAAAGCGGGGAATGCTTTTTCATTAGGCAACGACATCGCTGGTTATGGTTCAATTGCTGCATTTTGGTCGGGTTCAATTTTTGGTGGTGCGGGACCTATTTCGGGATATGCTTGGGCAAAAATACCCGCCGCAGCGGGTATGGCTTCGGGTTTATTAGCTGCTGGTTGTTATAGTGTAGATTATGCATTCAATGGAAACTCAAGAACAGGTAAATTGGCAATGATGAATTCCGGTGCTGCAGCTCTGGATTATGGTTTAGGTAGAACACTTGGAAGCACTCCAAAAGCAATTCATTGGGCCAAGAGTTGGCTATATACAAGTGGTGAACTAACCTTGCATACAATGAAATCGTATGCAAGAATCGGGGCAACTCAAGCAATAAGTGCTTCGTACGGATGGATAGGGAAACAATATTTTATTAACGTGGGATGTAGCTGTGGAAAAAAGAAATAGGAAGAAGAAATTAAATGAATAGTTATCCCTCTTTAACAACAAAAGTAATAGATAAAGTATTTGGGCCAGCAATTGATTACGTAAATACATATAACATCAATGGTGGTTTTATATTTGTTATATTGTTTGGCCTTTATATATATTTCGCTATAATGAAAAAGGGTAATAGTTGGAAAAATTACAATTGGTACGATAAATTAGGTATAATTGGCTTTTTCACTATTTTAGTAATAAACATTTTTATACAAATTGGAATGTTTGGAATATTTAGAAAATAGGGCGTAGACCAGACTGAGTAGATTTGAGAAATATCGTCTGATAATGGAAAGGCTTAAAAATGAACCTGCATTCACAAATAGCTGACATTGCTTTTGAGGGATATATTGTCATCCTACTCCTTTTTGCTTTTGTCGGTTTTACCGTCGTATTTTTCTTGAGAAACTCCCAATGCCCGGCATGTAAATTGTATTTCGTGAAGAACTTTGGAGAAAGCAATGAAGTAAATCGCTCAAGAGGTTTTGACACGATTATGAGAACCGATGAGGTGCATAATTCAAATGAAGAGAAAATCGGAGAGATAAAACGGCAAGAACAAGTCAATGCTATCTGGTTAACTTATGAGAATCATTTTAACTGCAAAAGATGCGGCTATAAATGGCATGACGTGTCAATAAAACGCCTTACTGAATTCAGGGAATGAAAGTTGTTATGGAAATTGCAATACAAATAACAATGATAGAAAATGCATTAAAAGGAGGATGAACAATGAAAGAGAATATTTTACCGTTAACGCTGTCTGATTCAGAAGAAATAATAATTCCAGGATTTTGGAGAAGGATTCTGGCTTATTATTTGGATATGCTAATAATGGGTATTTTCAGTATACCTGCGATATTCTTATTTAAGTTAGGTAAGCCTGTATTGTATCTTTCATGGCTGTTTGGTTATATAACAATATTTTTCACCCAGGCTTATTGTGTCATAAAATGGGGAGCCTCGCCCGGTAAATTAATAATGAAAATATTTATTCTAAAGATAAATGGAGAACCAGTTGGATGGAGTGAAGCCCTTAAGCGTTATTCGATAGATTACATTTTTATGATAATTAACACTGTAATCGGGATAATACTTCTAACAAGAATTAGCAGTTCTGAATTTGTTGCCTTAAATATTAAAACATATGCTGCTAAAACGGCCGAAATAATGCCGGCATACTTATCCATTACTTCTTATTTACAAGTATGGTCACTAATCAATCTTTTAGTATTCTTTTTCAATAAGCGCAGACGAGTAATAGGTGATTTTATCGCCGGGACAGTTGTTGTGAAAAGAAAATTTGAAGATAGTATTAAAACTCATGTTGAAGAACAAAAAGCTTTATGGAAAATATAGAGGATGAATAGGGATTTGCGGGACGTCCTTAGGTATGAGTCTGTTGCCGAACTCATTTTTCCTGTCATACTCCGGCTTGACCGGAGTATCCAGAAAATTTTACCTACGACACTGGATTGCCCGATCGAGTCGGGCAATGACGAAAAAGGGCGAAAACGTAGTTCGGCAACAGACTCGTATTACGGTATTGATGGGTGGCGCATTGACGGCGGAGGAAATAAATGACAGGCAAAGTATGGTTATGGAAGATGCTTATCCAAATTCATACCAGAGCACGATGAAAGCAGGAATGGAGTATGGATTGTTTAAAGGCCACCTTTCTCTGCGCATGGGCATTAATTATAGCTTTGCGCATGATCACCCAAATACATCCCTATTGATGTTTGCCTGTTAGCCAATTAGGAATATTTAGTGAACCGGTGGGGGCGCCAGGGGACGGAGTCCACATAACTCTTGCAAATGTATAGGACATATGGTATAGTTATATTGCAATATATTATATGACATATGTCCTATGCGAGGTAAACCATGATTGCGCCGTTTTCAATATCTGACAGGGAGAAACTGGAAAAAATTATTGGGTCCACGGGCATCAGCCGTTCCGGGCTTGCCAGGAAATTGGAGGTGAGTTATAAAACGGTTTATCGCTGGCTGGACGGGGGCGTAAGGCCGCATCCCAGGCAATCGCGGGATATTGACCAGTTGTTCAAGGAATATGTTGATATACGAAGCATTATCATTGCGCTGCAAAAAAAGATAAAAAACCCCATCGCGCTGTTAAAATCCGACGTAACCGCGCGCAACAGGTTTTTCCTTGCTATGACTTATAATTCCAACGCCATAGAAGGAAGCAGGATGACGGTAAAGGAAACGCAGAAAGCATTTGACGGCAAAGTGGTGCGCGGCAAGGAATTATTCGAGGTTATGGAGGCTGTCAATCACAGGAATGCGCTTTTATTCGTGCTTGAAAACGTAAAAAAGAATTTTGTGATTACACGTGAATATATTTTGAAGCTTCATGCCATAGTCATGTATAACTTCAATAATAAACTTCCCGGCAAATACCGGACGGGGTATGTCAACCTGACCAACACGGAAAAGAAACTACCCTCGGCGCAGGAAGTGCCGCTGAAAATGGGGAAATTTATAGGCGCCATAAATAAGTACCCGGAAGACCGCTTGGGCAAGATAGCCCGCAACCATTATGAATTCGAGGCGATCCATCCCTTCTTTGACGGCAACGGTAGAGTGGGACGGATGTTAATGATGACGCAACTCCTGTCAAACGGTTTTGCCCCGGCAATTATTACGGTGGAAAACCGCCATCAATACTACATGGCGTTAAGTAAAGGCGACGCGGGCGATTTTAACAATATAACGCAAATGGTATGCGACGGCATAATCGAAGGGTATAAGAATTTGTTTGGATTTGGGGGATTAATGTGGTAACAAAATTGGCTCTGCAAAACGCAAAGAATAAGTCCTACAGAGTACTGGTCTCGGCTATCATTTCGATGGCAGCCGTAGTCTTGCCTTTATGTGATTCACTGTTGGCAGCCAATTACCCGCTTAACATTTTCAACATTGAAGGTACGGGGAATGACAATAGAATCAGATTTGCGTATCCTGGTATTGAATACCGTGTTCGTATAGGTGCGGAAGGCGGAACATATCCGTTTAGCTGGCAACTACAGCAGGCCCCTCCGGGCATGTCAATTGAGGCGGCTACTGGCAGAATAACATGGGTGCCTCCTGCGGCGTATGATACGGCGCATACTGTAACAGTCAGCGTAAGAGATAAGGAAGGCAATGTCAGTTCCAAATCATATTCCATACTGATTACAACAAGCACAGACAGGTTTTTATTTATTGATGCCGCCGCCACGGGGACTAAAACCGGATCAATTGCACAACCTTTTGCAAGTTTGTCCGAGATATGGGACTCCGACCACGGCGGTAAAATAATATATTTTCGTTCAGGCACGTACACCATACCGCACAAGAACAACATAATAAGGCATGCTTCAAAGACAAACATCTTTTCCACTAATCCTAAATCGTATCTTGGCTACCCGGGTGAAACGGTGATTATTGACGAAGAATGTGACCCGTCAATACCTGACGGAGGCGACGGAGCGGGGAATTATCCAGGATATTTATTAAATTTGTTCGGCGGGGTTCACGGTGTGTATTTTGAAAACCTTATATTTGACAATATTTATTATTACGGGCTAAGCTCGTACGGGAGTAACTATTTGACAGTGCTAAATTGCAGGTTTAGGAATGCTTATACTTCTGACTTGTCTGAAAATCAGTCTTATATAAATTATATGGTTGGAAGTTCAAGCGGGCATTTTATTGCTGACAATACCTTTGGCGGCGAGGAATCATCAATAAGCGGCGGGTCTAACTTTGCAGCTATCCTGACTTATACTTTCTACAACGGCGTAATTGAGGACAACATAATAACAGGCCTGCCCAATAGCGGGATATTCCTAAAAAGCGGTATAGCCTGCGTCTTCGTCCGTCACAACAGGCTCTTTTCAGTTCACGGTAGCGCAATAAACCTGTATGCCGGCGACCGCGGTGCAAATGGAGTAGAAGCATGTTTTAATCTTATGAAAGACTGCCCTGCTCCGATATATCTTTTAAATGACGTGGGCAATAACATTAACCAGTACATTTACCGCAATACGGTTGTAAACACTACTGCTGACGGGCCAATTATAAGAGGTATCAGCAGCGGTTATTTCAGTAATGTCATATTTAGCAACAACGTATTTCATAATGTGCTGGCTGATGTCGGAACAATAGGCACTAATTCTTTTTCACGTCACCGGTGCCTTTTCAGCTATATTTCAGTTGATGAGTATAATTCAGTCACTTTTTATGATAATTTGGAGGGTGATAACCTTGTTGATTCTAACGGGCACCTTTTAAATGCTGCAGACATAGGTAAATACGGTTGGCAAACAGGAACAGAGGAATATACGTCGGAATCAATGCCGCCGGCAAGCCCGGGAAATTTGACTGTAAAATAGCAGATGCCGGGGGACACACTCATTTGAGCATAACCAAACAGGCAATATCAGAATGAATCCGGGGCGACGAACAATTGGCAAACCGCATGAACCTTAAGTTGACAAATTGACTCCGTCCCCATAATCTAAAGAAAAAAGATGAAGGTTATGGCGAGGTAGAGGGGGATTAGAATGAGGGCTGAATATACCATGTAGCCGAAGAAGTGGGGAATCGGGAATTTATGCTCCTCGGCGATAATTTTTACCATGAAGTTAGGGCCGTTGCCAATGTAGGTATTGGCACCCATAAACACGGCGCCGCAGCTTATCGCGCGCAACAGGTGATCGCCGACGCCGGCCACCACCTCATGGGCGCCTGGCACCGTAACGCTCTGCGCAAGAGAGAAAAAGGCAAGATAGGTGGGAGCGTTGTCCAAAAATGAGCTTAAAATACCGGTAAGCCAGAAAAACTGCCAGGGGGACGCAATACCCAGCCGGCCACCGTACGCCTGTAAAAGCATCATGGCGGGAACAAGCGTAACGAATATGCCGGCAAAAAGAATGGCCACCTCGACAATCGGATTGAAGGTAAACCGGTTTTTCTCATGCAGCCGCCTCGGCGTCGTAAAAAAAGAGGCCGCGGCCATCGAGAGCATAACCGCTTCCCTGTAGCCGAAAGGCAATTGAAAAAATATCGCGCCCACCACGCCGGCCAGGAAAATAAAATTAAGCTTTCCATGAACCCTGAGCGGGGCAAGGTGCGTGCGGTCGAACTGCACGTCGCGTTTCGTTTCCCTTGAAAAATAATAGCGGTCCATGGCATAAAACACCGCAAGAAGCGTTGCCACGGCAAAAAGCCATGCAGGGAACAATCTAAACGTCCAGGAAAACGGCACACCCTTCAAATAGCCCAGGAAAAGCGGCGGGTCGGCCAGCGGGGTAAGGCAGCCGCCTATGTTCGATACTATGAAAATAAAAAACACGGGGATATGAACGGTCAATTTTCTCTCGCTGTTGGTGGACAACAACGGCCTGATGATCAACATACTGGCACCCGTAGTGCCGATAAGATTCGCAACCAGCGCCCCGGCAAAAAGGAATAATGTGTTTACCGACGGCGTGCCGCGCAAATCGCCGGTGATAAGAATCCCACCTGAGATGACGAACAGGGCCGTCAACAGCGCTATAAATGAGAAATAATCCTTTGCCGTCAGGATAAGTTCGTGCGTGGAATGCAGCGCCAGAAACACGAGTATGGGCAGGGAGATGACAGCCGTTACCAATGCCTTACGGGAGTTCTTTTCCCAGAATTCCGGCAACGCCAACGGCAAAATCGCAATGGCAGCTATTAACAAAATAAAAGGCAAAATGGTATAATATGATAATAACATTGAAAGTATTATTCCTTTTTTAGCTGTCATTGTCAATCTTGACATGAATAAATTCAAAATGCTACAATCAGTACTCTGTTAAGTTGATTATTGATGTTTTGAATGCAGTTTGCTGTCATTGCGAGCGAGAGCGAAGCAATCTCAACGTTGCTTCTGATGAAAAGAGAGATTGCTTCGCTCTCGCTCGCAATGACGACGACAACTGCAAAACGCAAAGAATCAAACTGACAGAGTACTGGACTTTACAATAATCTATAAACGTGAGGAGGTGAAGAAAATGAAAAAAATTCTGTTCGCATCTTTGTTCGTGGCAGTATTATTTGCCGGCTGCAAAAAGCAGGAAGAAGCGCCCGTAGCACCGCCCGCCGCTCCTGAAACATCAGCCCCGGCAGCGCCGGAAGCAGTTCCGCCGGCCCCGGCAGATCAGGCAAACTAATCGTCATCATTCATACATTCTACGAAAAAAGCAGAGACAAGTTTCTTGTTTCTGCTTTTTTTTCTGCTCCAAAATAGATAGAATATGCCATGTTTCCAATCATAATTGCAGGGCCGACCGCCTCGGGAAAAACTGCCGTAAGCAGGGCGCTGGCACAACGGCTGAACGGCGAAATCATCTCCGCCGATTCACGCCAGGTATATAAATACCTCGACATAGGAACTAACAAGGAAGGCGCCTGGGACCCGGGGAAAGGGTGCCGTGTTACCGGCGGCATCTGCCAGCATCTTACCGATATTATCGAACCTTCGGAAACGTTCAGCGCGGGCGAATTTGCACGCCGGGCGCGGGAGATAATTGCGCTGTTATCCGAAAGAGGCCGCACAAGCATTATAACGGGCGGCACAGGGTTGTACATCAAGGCGTTCGTTGACGGCCTGTCACCTCTTCCCGCGAGCGACCCTGCCGTGCGAAGCGCCCTTATTTCCGAGCTTAAGACGCACGGCCTTGAATATCTTTACAATCAGCTTGCCGCGGTTGACCCGGAGGCCGCGCAAAAAAACAAGAGTAATCCGCAGCGGATTACAAGAGCGCTGGAAGTATACCGCCTTACGGGCATACCTATTTCACAGTGGCACCGCAACGTTGCGCCGCGCCGCGAAAATTGCCGGCAGTTCGGCATTCTGTGGCCGCGCGGCGAACTTAACGAAATCATTGCCGAACGCAGTAAAACCATGTTTGCATCCGGGATGATAGAGGAAACAAAAAACGCGCTTGCGCGCGGCTATGCAAAAGATGCCCCCGGATTGCAAGGCATTGGTTACCGCAGCATCATACGCTTTCTTGACGGAACAGCCACCCGCGAAGAGGCGCAAACCGGGCTTTCGCTCGATACCCGGCACTATGCAAAACGACAGATGACCTGGTTTAAGAAAGATACGCGCATCCGCTGGATTGAAACCGCAAAACCGCAGTTCGACCCGGACATTATCGCCGATAAGATTGTTAAAGAACTGGGAATTTGATATACTGTCTTTGATTACAAATACAAATAATAATGGAAAAAGCTATTCTGGTGGGACTTCGACTTCCCGGCATTTCCAGGCACGAAGCGCAGGAATCTCTCAGGGAGCTTGCCCGCCTTGTAGAAACCGCCGGCGCCGTTGCCGTAGAAACTATCATACAGCAACGACAGGAAATTGACCCGGCGTATTTTATCGGCGCAGGCAAAGCCGCCGCCCTGGCGGAACACGCGGGGCGCGAAGGCATCCGCACGATCGTCTTCGACGAAGAATTGCACCCCGTCCAACAGAAGAATCTTGAAGAACTCACCCGCACGAAAATCATTGACCGTACGCGGCTGATACTTGACATATTCGCCAAACGGGCGCGTTCGCGCGAAGGCATCCTGCAGGTGGAACGCGCGCAACTGGCCTACTACCTGCCGCGCTTAAGCAATCAGGGCGCGGCGCTTGATAACCAGGTCGGAGGCATCGGCACGCGGCGAGGCCCGGGGGAAAAGGCGCTTGAAATAGGCCGGCGACGAGTGCGCGAACAGATCTCATCCCTTGACCGCGCCATCGAAAACATTCGCAGGCACAGGAATGTCCAGCGGCAAAAACGAACCGAGGCCGCATTCCCTCTCGTGGCTCTTGCCGGTTATACCAATGCCGGCAAATCCACGCTGCTAAATGCGCTGACTCACCGCAACGACGTATACGCCGACGACAAGCTCTTCGCCACGCTTGATCCCACGGTGCGCCAGGTGCGGCTGCCCGGCGGGCGCTATGCGCTGTTTGCCGACACCGTCGGTTTCATAAATAAATTGCCGCACCAGGTTGTGGCCGCATTCCGCTCGACGCTTGAAGAAATAAAACGCGCAAAAGTGATAGTTCACGTAATAGATATTTCGCACCCGAACCACGAGCAGCAGGCCGGGACGGCGCTGGAAGTTTTAAAGGAGCTGGGAGCCGGCGATATACCGGTTATAACCGCTTATAACAAAGCTGATACGCTTTCGGCAGCCCAGCGGAAAAAATTAACAAATGAAGAAGGCCTTGTCATCTCGGCGCGCACAGGGCAGGGCCTCGACAAATTGCTTGCACGGATTGAATCGGTGGCGACGCCCGGGCTTATCGCACACCGTATAAAGATACCGTATACGGGCAATAGCGTAATATCGAAGATACATCAATTGGCGGTTGTAAAAAAACGGCGTTATGGCGCCGACGCAATACACCTTGAAATAGGAAGCACACCCGAACAATGGAAAAGAATACAACACCTGATAAAACAATTACGCCCATACTGACGCTTGCCAACAAGGTTACGCTGGCAAGGATCGTGCTTATCCCCGTATTTATTATTATGCTGCTCCAGGGAATGCATCCGTGGCCCGCAATTATATTCACGTTCACCATCCTGACCGATGCGCTCGACGGCTTTATCGCGCGCGTGAAAAAACAGAAAACCGCTCTCGGATCATTCCTCGACCCGCTGGGGGATAAACTCCTGATGTTTTCTTCATACCTTACGCTGGCTTTCCTCGGAAAAATACCTTTATGGATGTTCGTGGTGATACTAAGCCGCGACATACTTATCGTGCTGGGATGGGTTGTGATGTACATACTTGTCGGCTCCATAGAAATTAAACCGCGTGTGCTGGGAAAGCTGACTACCATATTCCAGATGACGTCGGTATGGCTGCTTCTGCTCGGGCTTGCGCACGGGCCGGTGCAAGCGCTTCTCATAATAACCGTTATAATCACCGGAGCCTCGGGACTCGATTACATTATAGCCGGCACAAAAAAGCTCAACACACTCTATACATAGAAAGACATAAATGCTTCCTGAAAAAACTTATAAAACCGGGGGCGCGGGCGCCAATGTCGTTATCATCGGCCGTCCTAACGTCGGCAAATCCACTCTGTATAACCGCCTTTCCGGTTCGCGCAAGGCGCTGGTGCACCATGCGCCCGGCACGACAAGGGACAGAAACGAATCTCTTATAACCTGGGAAGGAAAGCATTTCACTATCGTAGACACGGGCGGGTGGGAGGAAGCAGGCTCATCCATCTCGGGCGCTGTACGAAAACAGATGCTTACCGCGCTTGAGGGGGCCACGATAGTACTGATGATTGTGGACGGAAAAAATGGATTCCATCCCATAGACGCCGAGATCGCCCTGCTACTTCGAAAAGAGCATAAAAAAACGCTTGTGGCGGTCAACAAAATTGACACGGTCAGGGATGAGCCGAAAGCAAATGATTTTTATCGCCTGGGGTTTGACACCGTCATCCCCGTATCCGGCACGCACGGGACCAATACCGGCGAATTACTCGACATAATAGCCGCGAACCTGCCGGACGAGGCCTCGGAGTTGCCTCAAATATATGACGATTCCATACGTGTAGTCCTGGTGGGAAAGCCCAATGTCGGGAAATCATCGCTTCTTAACGCTCTTGCAAAAGAAGAACGCGTCATAGTTAATGAAAAACCCGGCACCACCCGCGAAGCCGTGGACATAATACTGCAACGGCCGGATCAGAATTTCGTGCTTGTTGACACGCCCGGGCTGCACCGCAGGCATAAAATTACCGACGAAATGGAATACCTGGCTACCTTAAGCGCACATAATGCAATAGAACGCGCGGATGTCGGCGTGTTGATAATAGACGCCTTGCAGGGGATAGGCGAAACCGAGGCGCGCATCTCAGAGCTTATATTAAAAAATCACCGCGGCTGCCTGATCGCCGTAAACAAATGGGACGCGGTAGAGCAGCGGGAAGATGCCGTGCGCGCGATGCGCGAGCAGCTTGAGAATAAACTCCCCTTTTTGTGGTGGGCAAAACTTATATTCATCTCCGCAAAAACAGGCCAGCGCACCGAGCGAATACTTGACGAAGTCAAAGCCGTGTACGCGCAATACACGCGGATGGCGCCGCCGGACGAATTAACCGAACTCATAAGGACGGCGATCCACCGCCGGCCGCTTTCGCGGCGCGGAAAGACCCTGCGCCTGGTAAGCGTGCAGCAGACAGGCACACGGGCGCCGTATTTCGTATGTAACGTAAACCGTACCGATATAATTCATTTTTCATACCGTCGCTACCTGGAGAATATTATCAGGGAACGCTTCGGATTCGAAGGCACGCCCATAGTTCTGCGCTTTAAAAGCGGAAACCCGGCGGGAAAGAAAAAATGACACCGACACCCGCGCTTGCAGCATGGCTTATAGCGGCATACCTGGCTGGCGCTGCGCCTGCCGGTTACATCATAACAAAACTGCTGAAAGGTTTTGATATACGCAAGCACGGTTCGGGTAATCCCGGCGCGACAAACGTGTTCAGGGTAGTCGGCGCGGGCGCGGGCGCGGCAACGCTTCTATTCGATTTTTCCAAAGGGTTCCTGCCGGTGTTTCTCGCCGCAAAATTTTTCGACAACGTTACGCCGCTTTTTCTCATTCTTACGGGGCTTGCCGCTATCGCCGGCCACGTATGGACGGTTTTTCTACGCTTCCGCGGCGGCAAGGGCGTGGCTACCGGCGCGGGTGTTTTTGTCGCCCTCATGCCGCTGCCGGCATTGTATGCGGCCTGCGTATTCGCCGCCGTCCTGTTTGCGACACGCTACGTTTCAGTATCGTCAATGACAGCGGCTGCGACGCTGCCGTTATGGGCATTCCTGCACGGGGAACCTTTATCGCTCATACTATTCTGCGCCCTGGCCGCGATAATTATCATAGCCCGCCACCGCTCCAACATAACAAAACTTATTGCCGGCACCGAAGGTAAAATATAAGCTGAAAGGAAATCATTGAATGTCTAATTCTATCGGCGTACTGGGGGCGGGCTCGTGGGGATGCACACTGGCGGCGCTCCTGGCGGAAAAAGGGAATTCCGTAACCTTATGGGAATTTAACCATAAACAGGCTGAGGAACTTGACAGGTGGCGGTCACTTTCCTTTTTTCATTACGTCAATCTGCCCAAAGAAATTGTGATAACAAGCACGCTGAAAGAAGCGATTGAAAACAAGGATTTCATCATCTTTACGCTGCCTTCGCATACGGTGCGCGCCGTAGCGGGTGCGATTGCAGGGGAAGGCGTAAACCTGTCAAACACTATAATCATTACGGCATCCAAGGGGATAGAAAACGAGACGCTCAAACGCATGTCTGAAATTATTGCCGAGACCCTGCCCGCAACCCGCGATAAGATAGTCGCGCTATCCGGCCCGACGCATGCCGAAGAAGTAGCCCAGAAAATCGCCACCGCGGCAACTGTCGCATCGCTTAACAGTGACGCGGCGGCTAAATGCCAGGAACTGCTTTCAACCGCCCACCTGAGGGTTTACACGCATACCGATATTGCAGGCGTTGAAACGGGCGGCGCGTTAAAAAATATTTTCGCCATCGCCGCCGGCATTTGCGACGGCCTGGGACTTGGCGACAACACGAAAGCCGCGCTTGTTACGCGCGGAATGCGCGAGATGGTGCGCCTGGGGATGCAGTTGGGCGGCCAGCCTTCAACTTTTTTTGGGCTTACCGGCATGGGAGACCTTATTGTAACGTGTTTTTCCACGCACTCCCGCAACCGCGCGCTTGGTGAAAAAGTCGGCAAGGGCAAATCCCTGTCCCAGTCCGAACGCGAATTGATAATGATTGCCGAGGGCGTGCGCACAAGCCGAAGCGCCCGTGAGCTTGCACTTAAATACAACCTTGAGCTGCCGATCATCGAAAAAGTTTACCAGGTGCTCTACGAAGACAAATCGCCCCTGGTGGCCGTACAGGAACTGATGCAGCGCGAATCAAAACAGGAAACAGAACTTGTCGTCGGAACGATAACGATATGAACAAGAAGAATCTGATAAATTCGTTGGAAAAAATATTAAGTACAAAAAAAGAAGCCGGCGGCGTGATTGAATTGCTGCTTGAGGAAATGCGGCGCGCGCTGCGGCGCGGCGACAAGGTAGTCTTATCCGGTTTCGGCAGCTTTACACCGTATGTTGCCCGCGCCAAGCGGGTGCGCAACCCCAAATCCGGACAAATCGTTTGCGTGCCGCCCCGCAAAAAAGTGCGCTTCCGGCCTTCCAACGGCCTTTTGTCAGTTATATCGTCGTAAACCTTGACTTTTGGCTCACTCTTTGGTTAAATGGAGCGAATTAGTATATGGAACTTCCGCCGATTCCCGATAAGGAATTTTTTTCGATAGGTGAGATAAGCGCCATCACGCAGTTGCAGGCATACGTGTTGCGCTACTGGGAAAGCGAGTTCAAATCGCTGCGGCCGGCGCGCCGCAACTCAGGCCAGCGCAAGTATTCACGGCAGGATATAGAACTGATTTTTCTCATAAAGGACCTGCTTTACAACAAAAAGTTCACCATAGCCGGCGCCAGAAAACACATTCTGGCCGGTAAAAGAAAAAACGAAACCGCCGAACCCGTGGCAACGCTTAACGTGGAGTTGCCGGCCGACACAAAACAGGGACAGATAAAGAATATTTTATCAGAAACAAAAAAAGAGCTGGAAGATATTTTAAAGTTATTAAATAAATGATGTTATGCAAGAAATGCCAAAGTTGCTGTCATTGCGAGCGAAGCGAAGCAATCTTGCTGTTTCGTGTCAAAACGACGAGATTGCTTCGTCGCGAAGGCTCCTCGCAATGACACGCTGCGTAACATTAGTTAATACGTAAACGGG
>MGVF01000057.1 GCA_001800355.1 Elusimicrobia bacterium RIFOXYA2_FULL_50_26 | reverse complement strand
CAAACGCATATACCCTCACGGCACCCGACAACATCCCTGCAAGAACAAGCACTACTGACAATCTCAGTCTCATCACGTTTCCTCGCTTTCGTTTTATGTGGGACAAAGGGGGACGGAGTTAGGTGATTAGGTATTCATGCTAGATGACAGTATCCACCGTCGAGACGCTGGCATTAGCATCCCATTACCTAATCACCTAACTCCGTCCCCCTTAGATTCTGTGGTTTATATTATCTTTCCAATACTATTTTAAGCCGTTTATTCCCTTGAGGCGATTCTATGGATATTATGTATATGCCGCTTGCTACAAAGCTGCCGCTGTCGTTTTTGCCATCCCAGCTTGCCGTGCCACTCCCAGATTCGTAGCTGATTTTGCGCACCAGCTCACCGGCAACGTTAAACACCTCGATGTTGGCCTCAGCAGCAAGATTTGACACTGTCAACGCCCCCTGCTTCGGACGAAAAGGATTTGGATAGGCCTTGGCGGTAACAATATTTGCAGGCTCGCCACCAGTCCCGGGCACTTCAGGATCTACCGCGTAGAATTTCAATACGCGATGATTATTAGAATCTGAAACCCAGACATCTCCCGAATCAGTGACGGCAACGTCATGCGGATAATACAGCCGGGTTTGCGCGCACGCATAACCAGAAGATGTATAATCAGGTTGTCCTAATACAAAACTGGCAGCCTCGCCATTACCCGTTGGGTTTGTAAATTTCAGCACTCTGTTATAAGAATTATCTGCGACCCAAACATTTCCTGAGCTATCCAGGGCAATTCCTTCCGGCTCATTCATTCCGCTTTGCGTACAAACGGATACATTTGAAGTAAAATCGGGCTGGCCCAGTACCAGGCTGGCCGCCTGGCCATTGGTCGTTGGATTTATGAATTTCAACACACGATGATTGCGATAATCTGAAACCCAGACATCTCCTGAAACAGCAACAGCAATATCACCCGGGGTATTAATCCCTGTTTGTGTGCAAGTGTTTACTATTGATACATAATCACTCTGCCCCAACACCAAATCAGCCTCCTGGCCATTGATGAGCGGGTTTACAAATTTTAATACACGCAGGTTATAACCATCCGCAACCCAGACATTACCGGCATTGTCAACGGCAACACTACGCGGGCGATTCATGCCGGTTTTTGTGCAGGTAGATAGATTCGATATAAAATCCGGCTGGCCCAATACCAGAATGGCCGGTTCTCCATTGCTTATCGGTTTTGCGAATTTCAATACCCTGTTATTGGAATAATCCGAAACCCAGACATTTCCTGAATTATCCACAGCAACACCACTCGGGACAATCATACGGCTCTGCGTGCAGCCATATTCTTTGGCATAAAAATCGGGCTGTCCCAGCGCGCCATCCGGCCACTGGCCATTGATAAGCGACGATGAATTGTTCCACCACACAACAC
The DNA here is from genome assembly GCA_001800355.1 of Elusimicrobia bacterium RIFOXYA2_FULL_50_26. Classification (GTDB taxonomy): domain Bacteria; phylum Elusimicrobiota; class Endomicrobiia; order Endomicrobiales; family XYA2-FULL-47-53; genus XYB2-FULL-50-12. The sequence goes on along the minus strand of MGVF01000057.1, from coordinate 6,894 downwards.
GGTTATTGCTCCCATCACAAACATATACCCTCCCGCTATTTGTGTCCAAAGCTATCTTATTGACACCCCACAATCCGGCCCCTCCCATATTTAACGTATTATAAGTAAACTGCATTTGCCCAAGCACCAAACTGGCCGCCTGGCCATCACTCGCAGGATTTGTGAATTTTAATATGCGATGATTACGAGTATCCGAAACCCAGACATTTCCTGAATTATCAACGGCAACACCTGAGGGACTATTAAACCCTGTTTGTGTGCAAGCTGATTGAGTTGATGTAAAAACAGGCTGCCCCAATACCAGGCTGGCCGCCTGGCCATTACTTGAAGGATTTGCGAATTTTAATACACGATTGTAAATATCAGTGACCCAGACATCTCCCGAAGCGGCAACGACAACATTACACGGATAACCCATCCCTGTCTTCGTACAAGTAGAAACTCTTGATATGAAATCATTCTGCCCCAATACCAGGCTGGCCGCCTGGCCATTGTATGTTGGATTTATGAATTTTAATACCCTGCTATTGGAAGAGTCTGCAACCCAAACATTTCCCGAAGAATCAACAGCAACGTCTTGTGGATTAAACAACCCTGTTTCCGTGCAACTGGAAACCTTCGATACGAAATCAGACTGGCCTAACACCAAATTGGCCGCCTGGCCATTAGCTGTCGGATTTACGAATTGTAATACGCGCCTGTTGTAAGCATCCATAACCCAGACATTTCCGGAATTATCTACAGCCAAACCGGTAGGATGAAACATCCCCGTTTGCGTGCAAGTAGAAGTTTTCGATACGAAATCAGGCTGGCCTAAGACCAAACTGGCCGCCTGGCCGCTAGTCGTCGGATTTGTAAATTTAAGCACCCTGTTGTTCTCACAATCCGCCACCCAGACATTTCCGGAATTATCTACAGCCAAACCCGTTGGATACTCCATTCCCATTTGCGTTGAAGATCTCGCTGCTGAATACAAATCGGGCTGCCCCAGCACGCCATCCGGCCGCTGGCCGTTAACAAGCGACGAATAATTGTTCCACCATAAAACACGATTATTGTTTTGGTCACAAACATATACCCTTCCACTGTTTGAATCCAGGGCTATTTTTTCGGGATTATATAATCCACCTGCCATATTTAATATATTATGAGTAAAATCCATCTGCCCCAACACAAGGCCGGCCGAACCATTAGACACACTGGCACCGGTATCCGCTGAGAATAATATTAACATCGCAATCGCTGAACTTATACCTAGCACTTTCCTCATGATCGGCTTCTCCTGTTTTGTTACATTTTAACCGCAATTTTTCATTAGGCGCGCAGGACAAGGCGAACGAGGCCGAGGCTTTTTCGACTAAAAAAGTGAGAGCGTAGCGTTGCCTGCGGTCGAACTTTTTTAGGAAGAAAAAGTCCGGCATCGTTCGACGACTCCAGCGTCCTAATGAAAATTTACGGTTTAATATTTTATGCCAAGTGATATCCTGTTGGTGTCACCAATCTTTCCATAAGGGACGAAAGCATAATCCAAAGCGAACGATTTGTAGCTTATTCCCAAACCGGCACTGATGCCGCCGAGGCCGCCTGCATCGCTTCCCTTCGTGTTGTAGCCGCCCCTTATCAATATACTCGTTTCTTCGCCCGCTTTATGTTTATATTCCGCGCCTGCCCCGTATTTAGGCGCGCCGTCGGCCGCGCTTACATCGCATGTAACCAAAAATTTCTTCGAAAACCTGTAACCGGCCCCAAAGCGTAAATTCATGGGTATATCTATGCTTTCTTCATAATATTTAAGGCTGCCGCCAATATTTTGCACGGCGCAACCCAGGCTTAAGCGCTTGTTCTTAAACCTGTACATAAGGCCGCCATCGTAAGCCATTGTAGTCGCCGTGTTATCCAGCTTTGAACTTATATATTTTGCGGTTGCGCCGAGAGATAAAGCGCCCAGGCGTTTCGCGTAACTTAACGACGCCGCCATATCATACGACGTTAAACTTCCGCAATCATTGCCGCTTATATCAAAGCATGGTATGCTTGCGTAATTTAAATACTGAAAACCCAAACCAATCGCGCCAAATTTACCGACAGGCTGGGCAACGGAAAACCAGTCGTAAGCTATCTCCTCAAACCATAGCGCGTGCATAAAGCATATGCTGCCGGACTTCATCTGGGCAAGGCCTGCCGGGTTCCAGTATATGGCCGTTGAATCATCGCTTATGGCCGAGTATGCGCTGCCCATTGCTCCGGCCCGTGCGCCGGGCTCCATCTTTAAAAACTGGCCGGAACCGGTTCCGGCGTCGGCTGCCGAGAACATCGCAAAAGATGTGTTTACGAATAAAGAACAAAAACCGATTGCAACAAGGATACAAAATATTTTCTTAACCATTTTAGCGCTCCATAGACGGACTGGGGACGTTGTAAACTAATAAACTTTTGACACTAAAGTTTATTAGTTTACAACGTCCCTAATGTTATAATGTTACCTTGAAACCTCTATCTCCAGCGGCTGGCTGTGGCCGGTGTTTTCCCAGATGTCGGAGGCGGCGCAACGAACCTGCGCCTTGCCACGGGGGAGGGCATCGGCTTTGAGCGTGAACGCGTAAGGCGGGCCGTAAACGAAGCGCCCCTGTTTCTGCCATATTTTACCGTCGGATGAAGCTTCCAGCCATGCCTTTTCGATCTGGTTGCCGGAAACGGAAGCGATGAACGTTTTATTTGCCGTATTTTTGCGGCCGTCTTTTATGTCAACGATTGTTACGGCGATTTCCTGCTCTGTGCCTTTGGGGATAAGTTTTATGGCTATCGCCGGCTCGAAAACCGTTATACCGGTTTTAAGCGAAGAGCTTGCGTTAATCGGCGGGTAACCGCGCACGTCGTTGTTAAGCCATGAATTAAGTTCCTGGCTTCCCCAGCCGCCCGCCAAAACCGGGCTTGACGCCGACGACACAAAGTACGGCGTCGGCGACCAGAGCGCCACGTAATTCGGCTCGGCCAAACTTAAGCTTTCCAGCGGCACTTCCGTCCAGAACCAACGCGACTCGCCGACGCCTTCAAGCGCATTTTCCGGGTCCGGCTCAAGCGGAATATCCTGCGATGAGCAAAGAAAATATCCTTGCGACGATTTCCACGCCGGCGTAGAAGCTACCGATACGTATATCTGGCCCGGGATGGCTTCTTTCTCCCAACTGGGCTTTCCGGCTGCGGGACGGGTTTTCATGCGCCCAAGCTTTGCGCCGACGAACGCCTTGCGGTACTGCCCCGGGGGCGGCCCCGGCAGTTTTTCGATCCAGCAGACATTGAAGCCCGCGTACCAGCTTCCGTCCCACCCGCCGTTTGCGAATATACCGTAATCATTAATGTTGCTGAGTTCCGATACATAAACCGGCAGCCCGCCGTTTTCCGCATAGCGCGGCTGGTTAAGCGACTCGTTGCTGTAAACCTCGGATTTGCCATCAGCCCCAAACGCAGGTGCCGCGGAAAGAAATGCGGCAGCAATTATTACCGCTAAATTCACGGATTTCATATTAACTTTTCTCCTTTTTTCGCCAATATTCCTGGAGGGGACAGAAAAAGCTGTTGGGCGCGAGAAAACTGCCATCGCCACCCTCGCCCGTCGCCGCATCAATATAATAAGTTGCCGTCGGCACGGGTTTTATGATTTCCATGATTGGCGGCGCAACAAAAGCATGTGCTGCCAAAGGAAAACCAAAAAACACAGAAATGCCGGCAACTCGTTTCAACATGGAAACATTATACCAATTTTTACGCGGCCTCGAACCCAAATTTTCCACCGAATCCCAAGGTACATCAGGGACGTTGTAAACTAATAAACTTTTGAACTTTAAGTTTATTAGTTTACAACGTCCCCATGTTTTACTCGATGCGAAGATTTTTTGGCGCGGCAGGCGCGGGGATGCCGCTGTTTTCGCCGATGACTACGGGGAACCCATCGCTTGCGTTTCCGTCGGAGTCAATCACAAAAATGTATGCGGCGTCGCCGGGCTGGAAAGCACCCTGGTTTAGCATGAATGTAACAGCAGATTCTTCCCAGGCGGACGGAATTTGAATTTCCCTTAAACTGCATCCCTCAAAGGCTGCCGCGTTGCCGATCTCAACCCTGGCGCGAGTCTTGTCAAAATATACGTTATCTGCGTAGAACTCATAATTATTTAAATCATCGTTGGCGATTTCAAATGGAAGGATAAAACTGTCAGAAGTGGTTTGTGCGCAGATTGATGTACGCGTAACAATTGTTTCACTTTTGTGCCCGTAAACAAAATCGCTGGAATCAACCAATGCCCCGTTTTGTGAACCCGCGGGGGAAGAGAGGCGCATATACATCTCGATGCTATGCCATTTATCGGGATTATTAAAAGGTACTGTCTCTACGTTGAAATAGTCGCAGTTATTCTGCGAAAAATATGTCCAGTTTGCGTCGGCATACAAATTGGTTTGCAACTGGAAGCGCGGGTTTTCATTATACCACCCCCCGGGAGCGGTGATTCTTGAGGCCTTAAGCACAGTACTGGGAGCATGAGGAAGATTTGTTGTCATTTTCCACTTGTATTTATATGATAAAAATACTTCTTCGGCATTCAGGCCGTCTATCCCTGCCGTGGTAAAATCATTGCCGTCGGAAACTTTGCTTGCGGAACGGCTTCCCGCACCGTACGATTCGGAACTTGTATAAACTATCGGGACTGTTGTAGTATAGGCCGTCCACTCCTTTGAGCCGACACAGCCCATTTTTCCGATAATACTTTCGCCATCTGTCCCGCCTTCGAAATTATCATAAAAGTACGGAGCCGCAGGCAACTTGTGGCCGAAACCACTGCCGCTGATTGTCAAAGAATTTCCGTCCGGGAATACTCCGCCGCTGACACCAGCTATAACAGGCTGAGCCGGGCAACTTTCGTTTACAGCAACAAAAATGCCAGTTAACACAGCAAAAATACAGCAAAATTTTTTATTCATTGTATGGCCAGGTCTTGCAATCATTCTGCCCGGAGATTTACCGGAACCGCCGGCGCGCCGGGCGCGGGAACGCCGCTGTTTTCGCCGATGGTTACAGGGAACCCATCGCTTACGTTTCCGTCGGAATCAATGACAAAAAGATAGGCTGTATTGCCTTCTTTAAAAGCACCCGTATTAACGGTAAACTTAATCATTGTGTCTGACCAGGAATTAGCGGGTTGCATATTTAATGAAGTACATTGTGAATAATTCTCATCATTTCCCATCACAATTCTTGACCAGGAATCATTTATATATGCGTCATCAATTGCCAAGCTTCCCTCGCCATTATCGTTTGTAAAGCCATAAAAAAACAATGCACTTCGCCAGTCTTGTTCGTTTAATCTTGTCAAAATATCACCACTATGGCTATACACGTCGCGATTATCAATCCGAATTATTATTGTTCCGTCCGCCACACCATAATCGGAGCTACGCTCAAGGATCATCTCCATATAATGCCAGGTATCTTGTGCCGGCGTGAAACCATAGCTCTTCTGGATTTTTCCTATTGTACAATCATCTCCGGAAGCAATATTATAACTTGCAAACCAACTGTCGGAAAAACCGCCGCTCATAACCCCGGGGCCGTAATCACATTGGTCAGGGCCGTTACCCCACAACTGCATTAATTTTGTCTGAAAACCCGTCACTCCACTGATATTAAACCTAAACCAAAAAGACCAATAAATACGCGTTGCATTTTCAAGGCCATTGAACCTTATGTTTGCGTATCCAGTATGATGGGAAGGAGTAACTGCGCTTTGATCTCCGGAATGAGCAAAACTCGTAGAATATAAAGAAGGCGTAGGGTTTGAAATTAACGACCATGTTCCCCTGGCAGGATAACTGCTTATGCTTGTCCCATTTATCCCTTCCTCAAAGTTGTCCCATATGCAGGGGCTACTATCGCCGGCGCCAAAATCTTCCCCCTGAACGGTGATAGTATTTCCGTCAATAACTGATTGGCGGTCAATCGTAATTTGAGATGGCACACAATAAGCATTTCCAACAAAAATCAAATATAAAAATATGTACAGCGGCGGTTTGCTGGCGCGCATGGTATTTCTCACATCATTCTTTCCGTTTCATAAAAAGTACGAAGACGACAGCCGATTACTCCACAACCCGCAGATTTGCCGGCGCCGCAGGCGTGGCCTCGCTGCTCCCCCCAATGATAACGGGAAACCCATCGCTTGCGTTTCCGTCGGAGTCAATGACAAAAATGTATGCGGCGTTGCCGGGCTGGAAAGATCCCTGGTTTACATTTATTGTAATTGAAGCGTCAGACCATGACGTTGGCAGCTGAATTTCGCGATGATCGCTTGCGGCAAACAGGGAAGAATTGCCGAGCAAAACCCTGGCTTGAGTGTAATCAATGTACACATCATCGTAATACCAGCCGCTGCCGATGCCATATGTTGTGCCAAACCACGTTCCTATCGAGATATAAGGTGAATTTGTCATTTCTTCCCCGGGCGGCCATAGCCCGCCGGATTCCGGCAATGAATTTGTTAAATTTCCATTTACATAAACTTTTGCATGGTCGTTACTGCTGCCCAAAACCGGCAACGCCCATATTATTTCTATGAAATTCCAGCTTCCCTTAAGGCTTTCGATGAGTTTATCGCTGCCATCAACCTGCGTGTCTCCGACGGCAAACTCAACCGTCATCTGCATGTCGGGACGGTTGGAGTTTGAATTCCAAACCAGATTGGCATTGGAAATTGTTGATCCCGCCCTGAAATATTTATTGTTGTTTGATATGTTGACATCGGGCGCCAGATACATCCAGAAAGAAGCATAATATTCAGCTTTAGAGGCCGGTCTGATCTGCATGGCATCTAACGGGTATTCATTCTTTTTATGAGCGCAGTACAA
>MGVF01000056.1 GCA_001800355.1 Elusimicrobia bacterium RIFOXYA2_FULL_50_26 | reverse complement strand
TGGCATTATAGAGCTTGAGCCTGCGCGCAAAGGGTTGCTTTTCGAAAAGTATCCCGGTACGCGTTTCTTTATCGTTTCACCGGACAGCGGCGGCATAGCTTCGATTTCCGGCGACGAGGCTCTTTATGCCGACGGCAAACGCCGCAACGGCCCTTTCGTGGCCGTAACCACAGCACCGGTCAAAAAATTTTCACTTGCATTATGCGGCAGCGTGCTTAGCGCCCCGGTGGCGCAAAAACTGGCGGGGGCATTGCGCGGCCGCCGGGAAAAACGCGCGGATTCGGCTAAAGCTTTTGCGGAGTTCTGGAGCGGACTATCAGGCGGGGCAAGCCTTGCGCACAACGATGAAGGGGTATCCAAACTTAACGATATCATACCGTGGTACGTACATGACGCCATGGTGCATTTTACCGCGCCGCACGGCCTTGAACAATACGGCGGCGCGGCGTGGGGTCTGCGCGACGTCTGCCAGGGGCCGGCTGAGTTTTTATGCGCTACGCGCCATTTCAACGAACAGCGCGCCGTGATAAAAATGGTATACGCCAATCAATACAAGATTTCGGGCGATTGGCCACAGTGGTTCATGTACGACCGTTACGGAAAAATTCGCGCAGGCGACAGCCACGGCGACATAATCTTCTGGCCGCTCAAGGCGCTGTGCGAGTACGTCGAGGCGACCAACGATTTTTCGATATTAAACGAACGCGTGCCGTACGTAGACGACAAAACCTGCGAACCGGTTAAGGAAGCTGAAAGTATAGCGGCTCATGTTGCAAAGGAGATCGCCGCAATTAAAGCCGGCTGCGTAAAAGGAACTGCACTCTACCATTACGGGCATGGCGACTGGGAAGATACTTTGCAGCCCGCGGACCCCGCCATGCGCGAGTACATGGTAAGCGCATGGACTGTCGAGTTATGTTACCAGACGCTGCTCCGCTATGAAGAGATATGCCGCCGCAACGGCTCGCGGGACGAGGCCGATGCCGCGTCCGGTTTTTGCGCACGTATACGGCAGGATTTCAATCGTTACCTTGTCAGGGACGGGGTTGTGGCCGGCCTTGCATTTTTAAAAGGCAAAACTCCGGTTTACATGCTCCACCCGCAGGATACCAAAACCGGCGTAAAATTCCGCCTGCTTCCCATGACTCGCGGCATTATAAGCGGGATGTTCAGCGCCGAACAGGCTAAAGCGCATTACGGGCTTGTTAAAAAACACCTGCTGTTTCCCGACGGCGTCCGCCTGACCGACCGCCCCATTCCATACAAGGGCGGCGTGGAGGTTTATTTCAAGCGTGCGGAAAGCGCCGCAAATTTCGGGCGCGAGATCGGTATGCAATACGTTCATGCGCACATCCGCTACGTCGAGGCTATGTGCAAACTCGGGAACGCGGACGAGGCGTACAAAGGCCTGCTGGCCGTTTGCCCGATAACGCTGAACAAAGTATTTAAAACGGCCATGCCGCGCCAGAGCAATGCCTATTTCAGCAGTTCCGATGCCGCATTTAACGACCGTTACGAGGCGCTCAGGCGCTTCGGCGACATTAAAAAATTAAAAGTGGGAATAAAAGGCGGCTGGCGGGTATATTCCAGCGGCCCCGGGATTTATTTAAACCAGGTTATTTCAAACTTTCTCGGCATCCGCTCACTTTTTGAAGATATCGTTCTCGACCCCGTTATACCGCACTCGCTTGACGGTTTGACTTACGAACAGCGGCGCGATGGTAAGAAAGTTGTTTTTAAATATATCGCAGGCAAAAACACAAGCTCGCCGTATGCCGTGCATGTAAACGGCAAGCCCGTTTCCGGCATTCGCTATTCCGAAAACCCATACCGTCGAGGCGGCGTCCTGATTAACAAGAATGCCTTCAACGCCTTGCTGCGCCCCGGCCAGAATACCGTTGAAATATTTTTGTAATTCTGTGTCTCTTTAGCATTTTGAGGTCATTGCGAGCGAGAGCGAAGCAATCTCGACGTTGCTTCTGACGAAAAGCGAGATTGCCGCGCCCTTTGGGCTCGCAATGACGACGACAACTTCAAAACGCTAAAGAGACACAAATATTTTTGTAATTCGTGACGATCAATCACTATGTTGAGTAAAATTACTCATAATGTTGAGTAAAAATAAAATACCGTTTTTGGGAATTGCACGGAGTAATTTGGAGGTTTTATTTTGAAATTCTTTTTTGAGTTGTTTCCCATTTTGCTTTTTTTTGCGGTGTTCAAGTTCAAGGGCATATATTATGCGACGGCCGCCGCCATTGCGGTAAGCGTTTTACAGATTGTCTTCACGCTTCTACGCCGGCGCAAGGTTGAACCGATGATGTGGATTGGCATCGCGGTGCTATCGGTGTTCGGAGGCTTTACGCTGCTTTTCCACAACGAATTATTTATAAAGTGGAAGCCTACCATATTATACTGGATATTCGCCTGCGTAATCGCCGGGGCGCGTATATTTTTTAATAAAAATGCAATACAGTTGATGCTTGCTTCCAAAATTACTTTGCCCGGGCGCATATGGGACGGCCTTGCGGCGGGCTGGGCGGCGTTTTTTGCGTTTCTGGGTGGGCTTAATTTATTGATCGCCTACCGTTTTTCCACGGCTGTCTGGGTGAATTTCAAGCTATTCGGCATAATGGGATGCATGCTTGTATTTGTCATAGCGCAGGGTATAATACTTGCGCCATACATGGATAAACAGGAGCAATAATGCCTACGATATACTGCCCGAGCTGTGAGAGCCAGATGCCGGATAATTCCAAATACTGCGGCCGCTGCGGTATGTTCTTAAACAGCAAATCCGAGAGGCTTGAACGCTTGTGTTCGGATTTCGCGTGGATGTGGAGGCGAAGCTGGGGCGGCTTCGTATCAGGGTTTGCGGGTTGGATTGTTGTTTTTATTATAAACCGCATGGTTAACCAGGATATGTCGCCGATGATGAACAACCTTTTCAGCGGCATGATATGCGGCGTGTTCCTCGGCACCGCGGGCGGCATACTGGAAGAATCCGGCTACAAGGCGTTCTACGGCGGCCTGCTCGGCACCATAGGCGGCGGACTGGGCGGGATTCTTAACATACCGATTACAGGCATTTTTCAGCAGTATGAAGGAATGTTCCCGCTGCCTATACTGGTAACATGGGCTATCGGCGGAGCTTTCATCGGCGCTACCAGCGGCGCTATTGAGAAAGATCGTAAGAAAATTATTGCCGGCGCGCTATTCGGCATGGTGGGCGGCGCGTTGGGCGGCTACCTGGGGTCAGTGTTTTACGGTTCGGTACAGTTTGAGTTCGCTCCCAAAGGCTGGTTTGCCAGCCGCATGGTTGAAGGGCTTTCCGGCGGGCTTGTGGGCGCAATATTATGGTTTTTTGTCGGATTTATCGAAAAATTCTATATTTTCCGTCGCCGCGAAGACCCGAAACTCGACATAAAGGTATGTGACTATTGCGGGACGAAAAATTCGTTGAGATCCTGGTATTGCGGTTCCTGCGGACGGGTGCTTCAGACCGCCGCACCCCGGCAGAAAGTTGTGGTAACGCCGTTCGGAGGCATAGAGCGGATAATAAATGCCCTGCGGTTCATGTCGTGGCTGTTCGGAGTTACCGGCGTTATTACAACCCCTACCATATTTATAATATTTTTAATGCAGGATGTGTTCCTTGCGTTCATAAGCGTGGTGTTTTCGATACTGATAACCTATTTAATGATAGTAGGTTTCAGGTTTTTAGCCGATATGCTTTCCTGCCTTATAAAATTATCCACTCCTGAGCGCGGTAAAACCGGTGCGGCTTGACAGGCTTCGCTTATTATGGGAAAATTGAATATGGGGGTGTCGTCGTAACCCGCCTTATTTTTTACCGTAACGGAGGAAACCATGAAAACTATTATCGAAGACCCTAAAATAAAGGAAGCGCTTGACCTTATAAATCAGACCTTCAAGGATAAGAAGGAAGAGATGCAGAAGGTAGTCTCGGACAAGTATGTTGATATGCGCGACGCCATAAGTAACGTTAAAAACGAAGCGACCGGCGCCGTTCAAAAAAACCCGTGGATGTTCCTGGGAGGCATAGCCCTGTCTTTTCTCCTGCTGGGATATTTCATGGGGCGTTCAAAGGAATAAAGAGGATATAAATGGCCGGCGGCAAGGATGCTAAAGAACTCTGGCAGCAGGATGTGCGACGCATAGCGCGCGGCATCCGCCGCCGCGTGGCGGAACACGTGCTTCTAAACGGGGGGGGATATTTGAGCCAGGCATGTTCGTCCGCCGAGATTTTTTCCGTTCTGTATGCGCGGGTAATGAATCTTGCGCCGGTTGAAAAACCTCTCGTTCCTGCGCCGTTCGGCGGTGTGCCTTCGGAAAAAAATCTTTCCTATCGCACCGGCGGATATTTCAACGGCGCGCCCTCTGCCGGCGCCGACCGGTTTTTTCTTTCACCTTCACAATATTCTCTTGTGTTATACGCGGCGCTGGTTGAGACGGGACGCATGGCGCCGGAAGGCCTGCTCCAGTTTAACGGGGACGGCAGTTCCGTGGAGATGATAGGCGCCGAGCATTCGCCGGGCATGGAGATAATGTCCGGCTCCCTTGGCCAGGGTATAAGCCAGGCCGCGGGAATTGCCATGGCGCGGAAGCGGCGCGGCGAGTCCGGCAGGGTATGGCTGTTTATGTCCGACGGGGAATTCCAGATAGGCCAGACATGGGAGGCGCTGCAGGCCATGGCATGGCACAATCTTGATAACATGGGCATATTTATTGATGCCAACGGCTACCAGTGCGACGGCAGCGTCGCTTCCGTCATGAACATCGAACCGCTTGACCGGCGCCTGGATGCGTTCGGGGCCGCGGTTGTTAAAGTAAACGGGCATGACGCAGATGCGCTTGCCGAAGCCGCCGCGCAAATCGGGGGCGGCAGGCCGCTTGCGGTTATCTGCGCCACCTGCCCCTGGCAGGGGCTTGAAATACTGAAGGAAAGAGATCCGCGCTTCCATTACGTTCGTTTTTCAAGCGAAGAGGAACGCCTCCGCTACAAACAAGCCATATCATCGGCTTTTCAATAGCCGTAAAGTATTCCGGCGAGGATACGAATTCTCTTCTCCCCGGCGACTTCCCCCTCATCCTGCCCTTCTCCCCGGCGGGGAGAAGGAATTTATATATTTCGCAATGTCAGTCAATAATTAACTGGAGCATTTTTTTCTGTGAAACTCCTCTCTAAAGTTCATGCCAAAAATCTGATGCGCTGGGCAAAGGACAAGCCGAATGTGCTGGCGCTTTCCGCCGACCTTACCAGTTCTACCGAGATTGACCTCTTCCGCGACGCCTATCCTGATCGTTTCATCTCTATGGGTATAGCCGAGCAGAATATGATGAGTTTTGCCGGCGGGCTTGCGCGCGAAGGGTTTTTTCCTTTCGTGCATACGTTCGCGGTGTTCATCTATCGCCGGGCTTACGACCAGATCGCCATGTCCGTCTCATATCCCAACCTGCCGGTTAGGATGTTCGGGTTTCTGCCCGGCATAACCACGCCCGGCGGCGCAACTCACCAGGCCATAGAGGACATTGCGGTTATGAGGGCATTGCCCAATATGACAATCCTGGAATGCGGCGATGCCACCGACGTTGAAACCGTGCTTGATGCCGCCCATTCTCTGCGCGGCCCGGTATACGTGCGGATGTTAAGAGGTGAAATCCCGCGGCTGTTTCCTCAAAATGAGCCGCTTGTCTTAAACACGGCGCGCCAGCTCAGTAACGGCGGCGATATAACCCTTTTCTCAAGCGGCATTTGCACAGAAGAAGCCATGCGCGCCACGCCTCTTTTGCGCGAAAAGGGTGTTTCTATAAAGCACCTGCACGTTTCTACGCTAAAGCCGTTTAATGACCCTTTGGTTACCGAGGCCATAGCCTCGGCGAAACATGGCGTAATTACCATGGAAAACCATTCTGTTATCGGCGGCCTTGGAACGTGCGTGGCCGAAGTGATGGCAGCCGGCGGAATGGGCAAAAAACTTGTTAAAATCGGCTTGCAGGATACGTACGTCCATGGCGCAAGCCGCGCTTACCTGATGAAGGAATACAACCTTGACGCCATGGCGCTTATCGCAGCGGTTGAGCGTATGCTGGACACGCGGTTTGGTCTTACGGGCGATGAAATCGCCGCATCGCCGGCCGTCCCGCGGCACAGCGACGCCAGGCCCGAGGCATTATAGTGACGAGTTCCAACGAACGATTTTACGTGCAATACCGGATTTTTGGCACAAAAAACGCCGCGTTGGCGCGCGCAAAACATATATGTTTCGAGCAGACCGTTGAATTTCCGCAGGAGCTTATCGGTGGCGGATACATCCGCAGCCATATCATCGGGCGGGTGGAATCGTTTGAAGCCGCCGATAAAAAAAGTTTCAGCGCTGTAATAAGTTATGCGGCCGACATTACAGGTTTTGAGCTTCCACAGCTTTTAAACGTTATATTCGGCAACATAAGCCTTTTACCGGCGATACGTGTCGAAGCCATTAATCTGTCTCCGTCCATTTTAAATATTTTTGACGGCCCCCGCTTCGGCATCCGGGGCTTGAGGCGGCTGCTTAATGTGTATGGCCGGCCGTTATTATGCACCGCGCTTAAACCACTGGGAAAATCAGCCGCCGAGCTTGCAGAACTGGCTTACCTGTGCGCCCGCGGCGGCATAGATATTATCAAGGACGACCATGGGCTTGCAAACCAGCGATATGCGTTTTTTAAAGAGCGCGTTGTACGTTGCAGCCGCGCCGTGGCAAAGGCTAACCGTGAAACCGGCCGCCGCGCGATATATTGCCCGCACATAAGCGCGCCGTCGGATGAAATCGCCGGGCGGGCGATGTTTGCAAAAAAACACGGCGCAGGCGGGCTGCTTGTATCGCCCGGGCTTTGCGGTATGAGCGCGATGCAAAAGGTTTCTGAAAACAATGCTCTTGCGCTGCCGGTTATCATGCACCCGGCATTTCTGGGGAGCTACGTGGTAAACCCCGCAAGCGGGATTTCGCACGGGGTTATGTTCGGCCAGATTGCCCGACTTTTGGGAGCCGATGCCACTATCTATCCCAATTATGGCGGCAGATTTTCGTTCAGCATGGATGAGTGTAAAAACATTGTCCGGGGTGCAAATGTAAAAATGGGAAAACTAAGGTCGATATTCCCATGCCCCGGCGGCGGCATGACGCTTGAGCGTATACCGGGGATGCAAAAGATGTACGGCAACGACGTAATATTCCTGGTAGGCGGCGGCCTTTTCGCGCCCGGCGCGTCAGTAGAAGAAAACTGCCGCTATTTCCTCAAATTGATAACAAAATTCCCCCTCACCCTACCCTCTCCCCATAGGGTAGAGGGTGCAAAGCGATCTTCTCTCCCCGTCGGGTAGAGGGTGCAAAGCGATCTTCTCTCTCCGCAGGGTAGAGGGTGCAAAAGGATCTCCTCTCCCCGTCGGGGAGAGGATTAAGGTGAGGGGGAGTTGATGCGTTTTTTCAGGCAAATGTGAACGGATAACCAACATGTTTAATTCTCCTGGTGGAATCCTGGGTTTTCTTGCGGGCGTGGGCCTGACCGTCGGCCTGTTGTTGTCTCCGCATCTTATTCCGGGCGGGTTCGGGTACAAGCAAGGTTTCCTGTTGACACCCGCCCAAACGGTATTGTTGCTGGGCGCCTATGGAGTCATCCTGTTCGCAACCCTTTTTGTTGCAGGCAAACTTTTTAAAGGCGCCAATACATGGAAAGAACCTAAAGTCATTGCCGGAACGGTTTTAATCGCGTTTATCGCCAACGCGCTATATGTGTCGCTTGTGGAGTTGTTTGCGCTAAAAAGCGGCATGCGCGCGCTTATCGCAGTGGCCGGCGTGCCGGTTATTTATGGCAACCTTTCAGCCGTCCTGGGAAAAACTTCCCTGAAAGACGCCATGCTTTCACTTTTGACCGGAGCGCTCGCCACCATGGGCGCCGGCTTCATAATCGTAGCATTGATATAAACCAAATAAAAGGGGGATATTATGACAGTAACAGGGCTTGAGGCATTTGACAGTACGGTGCAGAAAACAAACTTGTGGCTTAAGGATATAATGATTGAGCTGAATACAGACGACCGGCATCATGCCATGATCGCATTAAGGGCGGTGCTCCATACGGTGCGCGACCGCCTTATGTTATCCGAGGCCGTTGAACTCGGGGCGCAGTTGCCGCTTCTTGTTCGTGGGATTTACTTCGAAGGATGGCACCCGGCAAAGAAGCAGTTGAAGGAACGGCATAAAGATCAGTTTTTCGCGCATGTTACGCACTATTTCCGCAATGAGCCGGATGTTGACGCGGAAAAAGTGGTGCGCGCCGTATTCAAGGTGCTGGCGCACCGCATCTCCGAAGGAGAAATAGAAGACGTAAAGCACCTTCTGCCCGTAGAGTTGCGCGAATTATGGCCGGAACCCATTGTAGCCGCGGGTTAATAATTGATGTTACGCAATAAATACCAAAGTTACTGTCATTGCGAGCGAAGCGAAGCAATCTTGCTGTTTCGTATCAAAACGACGGGATTGCTTCGTCGCCAAGGCTTCTATTGACACGTTGCGTAACATCCGTATCAGAAAGGATAATGAATGCACGCGATAACGCTTGTGATAACCGCTCTGCTTGTGTTTGCTCTCGGTTACAGATTCTACGCAAAATTCATCATCACTAAAATTCTTGTGTCCGACGGCAACCGTCCAACGCCCGCGCATACGCTTAACGACGGCCACGATTACCACCCTACAAATAAATTCGTTCTTTTCGGGCATCATTTCGCGGCAATTTCCGGAGCGGGGCCGCTTGTGGGGCCGGTGCTCGCGGCACAGTTCGGATTCCTCCCGGGTTTCTTGTGGATACTTATCGGCGCGGTGCTGGCCGGCGCGGTGCACGACATGGTTATATTGTTTGCGTCTGTCAGGATGAACGGCGTTTCGCTTAGCAAAATAGCCCGCGCGCACGTCAGCACAGTTGCGGGTGTTGCATCCGGTTTTGCGGTGCTTTTCATTATTATCACGGCGTTGGCGGGGCTTGCCCTCGTCGTGGTAAATGCTCTAAATGAAAGCCCATGGGCTGCATTTACCATTGCCGTTACGGTGCCTGCCGCGCTGTTTGTCGGGTTGTACATGTATCGTATACGTCCCGGGAAAATAGTTGAGGCGTCGCTTATCGGCGTTGCCATAGTGCTGGCGGGTGTTATATTCGGCGAGCCTGTTTCGAAGAGCGCTTTCGGGCAGTATTTTATCGTCTCGAAGCCCGCGCTTTCGATACTGTTGCCGGTGTACGGTTTTATCGCTTCCGTGCTGCCTGTCTGGCTGTTGCTATGCCCGCGCGATTACCTGAGTTCTTACATGAAAATCGGAACGGTAGCGCTGCTCGCGGCCGGTATTTTTATAGTAAATCCCGTCCTGAAGATGCCGGCGGTTACTTCCTATATTCATGGCGGCGGCCCGATAATTCCCGGCTCGGTATGGCCTTTCGTCTGCATTACGATAGCCTGCGGCGCGATAAGCGGTTTCCACAGCCTTATAAGTTCCGGCACCACGCCTAAAATGATAGGCAGCGAAAGCGACATAAGAATGATAAGCTACGGTTCCATGCTTGTAGAGGCCGTAGTCTCCATACTCGCGCTTATAGCCGCAACGGTTATGGTGCCTGGTGATTATTTCGCGATCAACGTGCCGGCCGGAGTTTTTGAAAAACTCGGTTTTTCGACGGTACATCTTGCCGAAATGGAGGCGATGGTCGGCGAAACGCTTGCGGGCAGGGCCGGCGGCGCGGTATCGCTTGCCGCCGGTATGGCGACGATTCTTTCCGCGCTGCCCGGCATGAAAACACTGATGAGCTACTGGTATCATTTTGCCATCATGTTCGAGGCGCTTTTTATACTCACCACGGTTGATACCGGCACGCGCGTCGCGCGCTACATCGTCCAGGAGATGGCGCGGCCGTTACATCCAAAGTTTGGAAGCGGCAAATGGATGCCGGGGGTAATGGTAAGCGGCGCGCTAATCAGTTTCTCGTGGGGTTACCTGGTTTACAACGGAGATATTTCAAGTATCTGGCCGATGTTCGGCGTTGCAAACCAGTTGCTGGCCACCCTGGCGCTTTCCGTCGGCACTGTTTTTATTTTGAGAACCAGCGGCCGCTGGCAATACGGGCTTGTTACATTCATTCCGTCCGTGTTCATGTTTGTTACCACGGTAACCGCCGGCATAATGAACATAACCACCAACTACCTGCCGCGCAAAACCTTTCAGGGAAATCTAAACGCCGCGCTTTCCGTCATAATGGTAACCCTGGTAGCCATAATCTATTTTGAGTCGCTGAAAAAAATGTACCGCATGAGAGCTGAATTATCCGCAAAAAACGCCTGGCCAACCGAGCAAGCACC
>MGVF01000055.1 GCA_001800355.1 Elusimicrobia bacterium RIFOXYA2_FULL_50_26 | reverse complement strand
CAAGGCGGGAGAAAAGGCTGCGGATCCGTTGCAGATGTATCTGTCGGACATCTTCACGATTTCCTGCAACCTTGCGGGACTGCCGGGGTTATCCATCCCGTGCGGTTTTTCTTCGACGGGGCTTCCCATAGGGCTGCAACTCCTCGGGCGGCCGTTCGGCGAAGAAGAAATTTTAAGGACAGGGTATCATTATGAGAAGAGCGTTAGCTGGCATACGAAGCATCCTCAAATTTAACCGTTGGCTCCTGTTTATAGCCTTGCCCATAACGGCAATAGCGGCGGCATACCCGGTGTTTTACCGCGCGCCGGCCGATTCGTCGGCCGCCGGCGAAAAAATCATAGAGGAACGCAAAATCAACTACCGCGAGCTTATGGCCGAGTTGCAGGCGCGCGCGGAAAAGTTTCCCGGCGAGGCCGCTATCGTCATAAAAGACATACAAACGCAGCAGGAGATAGGCATTAACGTCGCCCGGCTGTTTCCCAGCGCAAGCCTGGTGAAGGTTCCAATCATGGCCGCGGTCTACCAGGCGCAGGAGGAAGGAAAACTGCGGTTGGAAGACCATATTATCCTTAAGAAAAAGCACAAGGTGCGCGATTGCAGCAGGTTGTACAACATGCGTCCCGGCAGAAAGGTTGTCATACGCGATATTATCGAGCGCATGATTACCGAGAGCGATAATACCGCCACGAATATGCTCGTTGACGCCCTTGGCTTTGGCTACCTTAACCAGAAATTCATCGAGTTCGGGCTAAAGCAGACCGACCTGCGGCGCGGCGTTATGGATTTGAAATGGCGCAAGGCCGGCATCGAGAATTATACAACCGCCGCCGATATGGCGCTGCTTCTTGAAAAGATTTATAACGGCGAGCTGGTAAGCCACGCGGCAAGCGCCGAGATGCTGGAGGTGCTAAAACGCCAGAAAGTAAACGATCGCATCCCGCGTCTTTTGCCCGACGGCCTTGTGATAGCGCATAAAACCGGCCTGCTAAACGACACGGTAAGCGACGTGGGCATCGTGTTCACGAAGGAAGGCGATTTCATAATATGCGTGTTAACCGCGGACATAAAAAGTTTTCTTTCCGCAAAAAAATT
The DNA here is from genome assembly GCA_001800355.1 of Elusimicrobia bacterium RIFOXYA2_FULL_50_26. Lineage (GTDB taxonomy): Bacteria > Elusimicrobiota > Endomicrobiia > Endomicrobiales > XYA2-FULL-47-53 > XYB2-FULL-50-12. Next base: position 4,046 of record MGVF01000055.1, on the reverse strand, counting down.
CATCGGTTCCGTCGCAGCCTGCGCCTACGACCGCTGCTACAGGAAACCAGCCGCCACCGTGAAAATGTAGTTTGACTGTCCCGCGCGGCGTTTGTTATAATGTGGGCTACAATGGATAAAAGTGAAATATTTGATAAAATTATCTGGGATTATAATGTGTCCGGGCAGGAAGCGGAACTTATATTCGAAGGAAAAAAGGAAACTTTTTCATTAACCAGGGAAAAGCTGATCGCACGTATGCTTTTAAGCGTGCAGTGGTATGATTTGCTGGACGTATTCGGCGCAAAAGAGGTGAAGAGTTTTCTTTCCGACGACATATTAAGCAACATAAGGTTTAAGGACGTGCGCGAAAATTTTATTTATGCGCGAGCCGGGCTGAATGAAAGATAGCACATATTACACTCACCGTTTATATCCCCTTCAGGAATTGTTTAAGCCCAAAGAGAAAATATGAAATACGAAGCGGTTATCGGGCTGGAAGTTCATGCCCGGCTTAAAACCAACAGCAAAATTTTCTGTTCCTGTCCCTCGGAATTCGGGGCCGCGCCCAATTTAAATATCTGTCCCGTATGCACAGGCCAGCCCGGCACGCTGCCCGTGTTAAACGAGAAGGCGGTGGAATACATTGTGCGCACCGGGCTTGCGCTGGGGTGCGCCATAAACCGCCGTTCCGTCTTTGCCCGCAAACAATATTTCTACCCCGACCTTCCAAAAAATTACCAGATTTCGCAATACGAGCTTCCAGTCTGCGGCCCCGGCTTTGTGGAAATAGAGTCGGAGAACGGGGCGAAAAAAATCGGCGTTACCCGCATCCATCTTGAGGAGGACGCGGGCAAACTTCTTCACGCCATCGGCGCGCGCGAGCTGGATTACTCGCTGGCCGATTACAACCGCACCGGCGTTCCGTTAATGGAAATAGTTTCAGACCCCGATATGCACAGCCCGCAGGACGCTTTCCAGTATCTTTCCGCGCTTAAAAATATTCTGGAATATATAGGCGTATGCGACTGCAACATGGAGGAAGGCAAGTTCCGCTGCGACGCAAATGTCAGCATCAGGCCGGAGGGGCGGGAAAAGTTAGGCACGAAAGTGGAGCTGAAAAACATGAACTCGCTTTCCGGCGTGCGCGATGCGATCGCTTTCGAGATCGAGCGCCAGACGGAAGCGCTTTCTTCGGGCGGCGTAATCGTGCAGGAAACGCGCCTGTGGGATACGGAACGCGGCGTGACGGTATCAATGCGCGCCAAGGAAGAAGCCCACGACTACCGCTATTTCCCCGAGCCGGACCTTGTGCCTATTGACCTTGATGAACGCCGTATCGAAGAAATCAGCCGCGGCCTGCCGGAACTGCCCGCAGCTCGCAAGGTGCGCTTTATATCAAAAATGGGGCTGTCGGAGTACGATGCCGGCGTTATGACGGCGGATAAGGCGCTTGCGGATTATTATGAAGCGGCCTTGCGCGACGTACCCGCGGGCGTGGATGCGCCAAAAACCGTTTCCAACTGGATATCAACCGAGCTTCTCGGCCGGCTGAATGCCGCAAACAAAACCATCCACGAATCTCCCGTTACGCCGCCGGCGCTGGCGGGGCTTATAACGCTTATTACTAACGCCACCATATCCGGCAAAATGGCCAAGGCCGTGTTCGATGAAATGTTTTCAAGCGGCCGGCCGGCCGGCGACATTGTAAAGGAGCGCGGGCTTGTGCAGATTTCGGACGAAGGGGCGGTGGAAAAATTATGCGACGAAGCGATCGCCGAAAACCCGAAAGCCGTCGCCGAGTTTAAATCCGGCAAAGAGCGCGCCCTCGGCTCGCTAGTCGGCGCCGTCATGAAAAAATCCTCCGGCCGCGCCAATCCCCAGCTCGCCAACAAAATCCTGAAACAAAAACTGTCTTAATCCTTTCCCCGTCGGGGCTTGCGATTATACATAAGTTCCTTCTCCCCTGCGGGGAGAAGGGCAGGATGAGGGGGAAGTTCGTCGGGAACAGGGCATTTAGCTCCCCCTCACCTTAATCCTCTCCACGATGGGGAGAGGAGATGAGGCACCGAAGATAATCTCAGGCTTACGCATAATCGCAAAATGTCATACAAACGCCAACTTCTTCTTATCATAGCGCTTGCGCTTGCGGTGCGCCTTGTTTACGTGTTGCAGATAAAGGATCTGCCCTTTTTTGCAACGCCCGTCGGCGACGAGGCCGCATACCACAGGACGGCGCAGGTAATCCTTGAAAAAGACCTCGCCGCCGGAAAACGGGTATTCTACCAGGACCCGTTTTATCCATACTACCTTGCGGCCGTATACTCCTTTTTCGGCCAGAATACGGTTGTGCCTAAAGCCATCCAGCTGTTTGCCGGCGTTTTGTGCGCCCTTCTTATATTTTATGCGGCACGCGCGGTGTTTGCGCCGCCGGAAGCGGCGATCGCCGGCATAATCGCGGCCGTCTATCCGCTGTTTTTCTTTTTCGAGGCGCAGTTATTGAAATCGTCGCTTGTGGTGTTGTTGACGGTTACGGCATTTTACATGCTGCTGTCTTACCACGGCAAACGCCGGGGCCGCCTGCTGTTTTTCTCGGGCGCCTGTCTAAGCGCCGCCATCGTGGCGCAGGGGCATTCGTACTTTTATGTGCCGTTCATACTCTGGTGGCTGTTTAAACTTGACGCCGGCCTTGCGCTGAAACAAAAATTGAGCCGGCTTGCGCTTTTTTGCGCGGGCGCAAGTGTGTTTATTGTGCCGGTCGCGGTGCGCAATTATGCGGTAAGCGGCGATTTCGTGCTTACCACCTACCAGGCGGGAACAAATTTCTACATCGGTAACAATGCCTCCGCCACCGGCATATATTCGCCGTTGCGCGAGGGAAGAGAGCTTCCGCCTTTTGAGGAGATTGACGCGGTCGCGCTGGCCGAGGCCGGCGCGGGCAGGCGGCTTTCGCCGTCGGAGATTTCATCCTACTGGTTTAAAAAAGGGTTTGATTTTATCGCCGGCTCGCCTGCGCGCTACGGCCGGCTGCTCGCGCGAAAAGCGGTGCTTTACGTTAACAATCTCGAGGCGCCGGACGTTATTGATTATTATTTTATAAAAGACCGCTCATTCCTTTTCAATATCCCGTTATTAAGTTTCGGCATAATCTGCCCGCTGGCCATCCTTGGAATATTTTTCACGCTGCGCGATAAATCGCAAAAGGTAACGCTGCTCCGGTACTTCGTTATCGCCTCGTTTTTATCCGTGATTCTCTTTTACGTATTCTCGCGTTACCGGTTACAGGGCGTGCCGTTTATTATAATTTTTGCGGCCGCGGCCCTGTCGAGGGTTGGCCGTTTTTACAGGGAAAAACGCGGTAAAACGCTTGTTGCCGTCGCCATCGCGCTTGCCGCGCTTGTGTGGCTTTCCCATTATGATACCGCCGTAACCACGCCGGGGCTCGGCTACGACGTTACCGCGACGATGTACATGGACAAGGGAGATTTCGAAAAAGCGGCGGAGTATTTCCGTCAGGCCATCGGGAAAAAACCGAACAACCTTTCCGTGCAGTTGAAGCTGCACAGCAACCTTGCGCGCTGTTATTTTGAGCTTGCGCAGTACGGTCGCGCCGCAGCCGAATATGATGCCGCCCTTGAAATCTTAAGGCGTAACGGCCCGCCATCCGACAAGCAGGCGGAAGCCGCCATGCAGATGGGTTTGGGTTTTATATTCCAGCGCACCCGGGAATATGACAAGGCGGTGGCAATATTCGAAGAGGTCAGGGATAAAGACCCCGGCCGGCTGGACGTGCGCGTAACGCTTGCCAATATCTACAAAAAGCAGGGCAAACTAAAGAGCGCGGTGGAAGAGTTTGATTACGTGCTTTCAATTGACACGGCAAATATTGTAGCATGTAATAACCTGGCAAACATATACCGCGACACCGGTAAATTCGCCGAGGCCCGCCGCTACTACCAACGCTGCCTGGAAATAGCGCCCGGCAACCCGGTCGTCACAAAAAACGTCGAGCGCCTGAAGGACTACGAAAAACGAAAAGAATAAGGAGCCGCTGAAGTGAAATACAT
>MGVF01000054.1 GCA_001800355.1 Elusimicrobia bacterium RIFOXYA2_FULL_50_26 | reverse complement strand
TGTTCACGAGTACGAGGGCAGCGCCCTTGAGGGCATAAAATGTAAAAACCCGCTCACGGGCGGGGAGTCCGTCGGCGTGCTTGCGGATTACGTTACGCTTGAAGATGGCACGGGCGTAGTGCATATCGCGCCGGGACACGGCCAGGAGGACTACCAGGTGGGGCTTAGCTATAAGCTGCCGATCCTCTCACCCGTAAACGATAAGGGAATATTTACGGACGAGGCTCCGGAATTTTTGCGCGGCCACAAGGTGTTTGCGGCCAACCAGCTTATAATAGACGAACTGCTGAAGTCAAAAGCCCTCCTTTTCGAGCATAAATTTGCGCATTCCTATCCTCACTGCTGGCGCTGCAAGAAGGCGATAATATTCCGCGCCACGCCGCAGTGGTTCATGAGCGTCGAGCACAAAGATCTCAGGAAACGGCTTCTTGAGACCGTAAAAAATGTGCGCTGGGTGCCGGCCTACGGCGAAAACAGGATGGCGGGCATGCTTCAAACCCGGCCCGACTGGTGTTTAAGCCGCCAGCGGCTGTGGGGCGTGCCGGTGCCTGTATTTTATTGCGAAAAATGCGGCGAGCCGCTTCTCGACGATAATGTAATCGGCCATGTTGCCGCGCTATTCGCGGAGCACGGTTCCGATATATGGTTTGAAAAAACGCCGCAGCAGCTCCTGGCTTCGCTTGACGTAAAATGCTCAAAATGTAAAAACGACACGTTCCGCAAGGAAGAGGATATACTCGACGTCTGGTTTGATTCCGGGGTATCGTCGGAAGCGGTGCTTGCAAGCGGCAATTTCCCCGGGCTGTCGTGGCCTGCGGACATGTACCTTGAGGGAAGCGACCAGCATCGCGGCTGGTTCCAGACTTCGCTTCTGCCCGCCGTAGCCTTGCGCGGGCAGGCGCCTTACAAGTCGGTGCTGACGCACGGTTTTGTGGTGGACGGCGAAGGAAAAAAGATGTCGAAGTCCCTCGGTAACGTGATTTTGCCCGAGCAGATAATAAGCAGCTACGGCGCCGACATATTAAGATTATGGACTGCCACCAGCGATTACCGCGAGGATATAAGGATTTCGCCAGAGATAATAAAGGGGCTGACGGATACGTACCGCAAGGTGCGAAACACCATTCGCTTCCTGTTGGGGAACATATTCGATTTTTCGCCCGAAGGCGCGGCCTTGCACGCGGATTTGCGCGAGATAGACCGCCATGCCCTGTGGCAGCTGCAGGTAGTGGTCAGCGAGGTTACGGGCGCTTATAACTCCTATGAATTTCATCGTGCCGCGGTTTCCATAAATAATTTCTGCGCGGTTTATTTAAGCGGGTTTTATCTTGACGCGCTGAAAGATACGCTATATTGCGATGCGCCCGCCTGGCCGTCGCGCAGAAGCGCCCAGGCCGCGCTTCGGGAAATATGCCTTACGCTTGCGCGGCTTATAAGCCCGATACTTTCGTTTACCGCCGAGGAAACCTGGCAGGAGCTGAGGAAAAAGGACGCCTCGCTTGCGGAGTCCGTATTCCTGTCGAATTTTCCCGTCGCCAAAAATGAGTATGCGTTTACCGGGGCATTGGCGCAAAAGTGGGAAAAACTTTTTGCGTTGCGTGCCTCGGCGCAGGCCGCCTTCGAGGTGATGCGCCAGAAAAAGGAGATTGGCTCAAATCTTGGCGCGCACGTTGAGCTGCATCTTGACGATGCCGCAATAACCGGCGACAGGGAACTTTTATCCATGGCGCTCGGTACATGGGACGTTACGGTGTCGGCAGGCAGCGAAAACCTTGCCGCGCGCGCGTCCTCGCATCCCAAATGCGGACGCTGCTGGCGCCATACCGACGATGTTACCACCCAAAACCCGCACGGAGACGCCCTCTGCGCCCGCTGCATAAGCGCACTGAAAGAATAAGGGCTTGCAGCAACGAAAGCTCTTTCCTCTCCCCGGCAGGGAGAGGATTAAGGTGAGGTGGGACTGAAAGTTCTGTTACCGACGACTTCCCCCTCATCCTGGCCTTCTCCCCGACGGGGAGAAGGAACTTGAGGATAAGTGTTATCGTGAAAAAATATTTATTATTTCTCGTTCTTCCCCTGGTGGCCGTGGATCAATTTACAAAATTCCTGGTGCTGACGCACATGGAACCGGGGCAGAGCATCCCTGTATTTAGCTTTTTGCAGTTGACCTATGTTACCAATACCGGCGTGGCATTCAGCTTGTTCCGCTCGTTTTCCGGCGCCAACACGTTTTTCGCGCTGGTAACCGCGCTTGTCCTTGCGCTTATCGCCGGTTTCGCAATAAAAAATCAGGATTCGCTTTCACCGCTTATGCGCAGCGCGTTCTCCCTGGTAATAGCCGGCGCCGTCGGTAACCTGATTGACCGCTTTGTCCACGGCCACGTAATAGATTTTATTGACATCTTCGCCGGCACCTGGCACTGGCCGGTCTTTAACATAGCCGACTCCTGCATCAGCATCGGCGCCACCCTTCTCCTCCTATCCGAACTTTGGGGACGTTGTTTCTCACTATGCATAACTTCCTGCTGGAAATAGAAAAAAATATAGGATCATTCTTGTTTGGAAATGCCGCGCGGTTTGGCCACAAGCGCAGCATTTATAATATGTGTCACTTTGGCATTTTAGAAGTTGTCGTCGTCATTGCGAGCCCGAAGGGCGAGGCAATCTCGCTTTTCATCGGAAGCAACGTCGAGATTGCTTCACTCTCGCTCGCAATGACCTCAAACTGCTAAAGAGACACTATAATATGGAGTTATGCATAGTGAGAAACAACGTCCCCAAAGTTGTTTTGTTGGTGGGGGGGTATTTGTTGATGAATGGGAATTATCTTTTTCCGGATGGGCAGGGGTATTTTTCTTACCTGCCTTCTCTTTTTTTTGACGGGGATATTGATTTTTATAACGAGTTTGTGCTTATGCGTATACCTGTGCCGCTGGCGGTTACGGCAGGCGGTTACATAAGCAATATATGGTCGGTGGGGTCGGCTTTTTTGTGGACGCCGTTTTATCTCGTTGCCAAATTGTTCGGGGCGGCGGGCGCAAATCCGTATGGAAGCTGGTTCTGGCAGTGGGTGAATTTCGGTAGTTTTTTTTATGGGGTAGTGGCCTTCCTGTTGCTGGTTAAAATACTTAAAAAAATAAATAACGGGCTGCCTGCCATGGCGGTTGCGGCGCTTGCGTTTGCGGGGACGCCGATGTTTTTTTACACGTTCGTTATTTCGTCCACGGCTCACGGGGTGTCCGCGTTTGCGGCTACGCTGCTGGTGTGGTACTGGCTTTATTCCTACGAAGGCTACAAGGCGAAAATCCGTTACGCGCTGCTGGGGCTTATCGCGGGCGTTACCGCCATGACGCGGCCGCAGGAGGCGCTATTCATTGCGCCGGTGATAACGGAGCTGGCGTTCCGGTATTTCAAAAAAGAGTTGCCGCTGAAAAAAACAATTTCGTCGCTTGCCGTGTTCGCGGTTTTTTTCGTCGTCGGATTTTCGCCGCAGATGTTTTTGTGGAAATTCATTTACGGTTCGTTTTTCGCCGCGCCCAGCGGGTTTAACGTGTCGCTGCGCTACTTTGAGCCGCTTGCCCTGCTGTTTTCACCGTATCACGGGATAGCGTTATGGACGCCGGTAATACTTGTATCGTTTGCGGGGCTTATGTTGGGTTGCGTGCGCCGGCCGCAAGTGTACGCTGGGCTGCTCGTCGCCTTGCTGGGCCAGTTTTTCGTCAACGCCTGTTGTGTGGCCTATTGGGAGGGTTATTCGTTCGGTCTGCGCCAGATGACAAGCTCGCTGCCCGTTATATCGCTGGGCATGTATGAGATAATGATTTTTGCGTCCGGGAAATCGAAGCAGGTTCGCGCCCTTGCCTGGTTTTTGCTTATAGCGCCGACCCTCTGGACGGTTGGGCTGCTGCTGGGTTATTACGGCGGACTTGATTTGCTTGGATATGTTTCCGCAGGCGAACTTGTGAGCGCGCAAAAAAATTTATTGTACAACGCCGCGGCGGCCGCAAAAAAGATAGCGGGCGCGGAACATCCGTCGGCGCTTGAATTCATTTTAACCATCGGGGTTGCTGCGGCCTTCTTTGCCTTTCTGCGCGCCGCCAAACGCCGGCTTGAGCGTAACAGGCCGCTTGCCGTGGTGGTTGCCGCCTGTATTATCCTTGGCGGGTATAACGCGCTTATAATCAGGGCGCACATAAATAAGCCGGTTTACACCATTCCACCCGGGCTTGCCATATCTTCGGACAAACTGGGCGAATTTTTCACAGGCCAGGTGCGCGAAATAAAAGAAAAATATTCGTTGCGATAAAGGGCAGATTTCATAAATGAATAAATGGTGCGTGGGGTTGGGTTTGGGGGTGTTTGGGGTGTTTCTTTTTACGGCGCACCCGGGCGTGGCGCCGTACCGGGATTCGGGAGACCTTACCGTGGCCGCGGCCACCCTCGGCATAGCGCATCCGCCGGGGTATCCCGTTTACGTGGCGGCCGGTAAAATTGCGGCGACGCTTATACCGTGGGGAAATAGTGGTTACCGGTTAAATGCGGCTTCCGCGCTTTACGGTGCGGCGGCCGTCGGCGTGGCGGCGCTGCTTGTTACGGCGCTTTTCCCGGGCAGCGGATGGGCTTTGTTCGGTGTGGTTTTTTTTGCGTTCTCGCCCGCGTTCTGGCGGTTGAGCCAGGTTTCCGAGATGTATTCGCTAAACGCCCTGTTCGCGGCGTTGCTTTTTTATGCGGCGCACGGATTGCGCGCGTCGCCGGCCAGGGCCGTCTATTTTATCAGTTTCGTGTGCGGCCTTGCGTTCGGAAATCACCAGACCGTGTTGCTTGTTATGCCGGGCATTGCCTGGATTATCGTCGGCACGCGTTTTTCCGCGCGCCATTATTTTTATGCGCTGTCGTTCTTCCTGCTGGGCGCCTCGGTTTACCTGTTTTTGCCGCTTCGTTCGCTGGCTCACCCGTTACTGGAATGGGGCGAGCCGAAAAGCCTGCGCAATTTGCTAAGGATAATTACGCGCGCCGATTACGGCGGCTTGCGGCTGCACCCGGAACAGAGCACGTTTTCGTGGACGCCTGCTTCCGTTTTTGCGCATCTTGGCGTGTATGCGCGTTCGCTTACAGATCAGTTTACGCCGGCCGGCGTTGCGCTTGGTTTGTGGGGAATATTCCGGGTGCGAGGGCAGCGGTTCTTCCAGGCGCTTTTTATCGCGCTTATTTTTTCGGGGCCGTTTTTCGTTATATTATCGAACCTGCCGCCGGGCGAGCGCACCACGCTTCCCATACTTGAGCCGCACCTTGTGCTGCCGGGGCTTGTGTTTTTATTTTTTATCGCGGCCGGCGCGGCGTCTGTGGCGGTGCGCGCACCGGTAAAAATTCTGGTTGCGGCGCTTGCCCTGGGCGCGGGCGCGGCGCACCTTGGCGATGCTTCATACCGGTTTCATTTTTACGCCTGCGATTACGGCCGCCACCTGCTTTCGACGGCCGGGCCCGGCGCGTTCCTCTATAATCCCGACGATCCCACCGCATTCATCACCACTTATCGCACCGTTATCGGCAACAGGCGCCCTGACGTAAAATTGATAGCTTATTTTCGCACGCGCTGGGGTTACGAGCGCATAAAAAAACGCTACCCCGGAATTTTGCCGGAGCGCGAAATCACCTCAGGCCAGGAGCTTGAACGCGTTATTCTCGACTACAACCGCGGCCGGTTCCCCATATACGCGGAACTGCCCGGGAAATTTCCGGCGGGATACCAATCCTACCCGCACGGGCTTCTTTACAGGCTCTCGCGCTCAGGCGAGGACGAGCCGTCGGGGCTGCCGTTTGAGTTTTACGGCGCGCGCAATACCATGCGCACCAGCCGCCGATACGATTTTTTCACAAACCAGGTTATATCTTATTACGCGGTTTCGCGCACCAATCTCGGGCTTGCGCTGGCGCACAGGGGCGATTATGAGGGCGCCCATTTCCAGTATACCGCTGCGCTGGCCATTGACCCGCAGCTTGACGCGGCGCTTAATAACCTTGGCATACTTGAGTACGTGTCCGGCAATTACGACGAGGCGGCGCGGTGGTTTAAGGCCGTGCTTTCCAACGACGAAAACAATGCGTTGGCCTGCCATAACCTGGGGCTTGTGTACAAGGCGCAAAAGAAATTTGTGTTTGCCGAAGAATCGTTCAATGCGGCCTGGCGGCAGGGGCAATATGCCGACGCGGGCAACGAACTGGGGCTTATCGCGCTTTCGCGCGCCGAGTACGCCCGGGCGCTGGACTATTTCAACGCAATTTTACGGCGGCGCCCGGACTACGCGCTTGCGTATTACAACGGTGGCCTTGCGCTTGAAAAACTGGGAAGGATAGAAGAAAGCCGGGGCTATTACGAGCAATACATGAAGCGCGTAAGCGACCCGCGGGAGCGCCGGGAGGCCGAACGCATACTGCGCCGTCTGTCCGGAATTTGATATAATGTAAAAAATAAGGGAGAGGATTAAGGTGAGGGGGAATTAAGGTTGTAAACGGAGAATTCTTATGAGCAAGTTGGCGATAAGAAAATATGGCGACCCTGTGCTGAAACAGAAATGTAAGCCGGTGGAAAAAATTACGCCGAAGATAAAGGAATTGCTTGCGGATATGCTTGAAACCATGTATGCCGCGCCCGGCGTGGGGCTTGCCGCAAACCAGGTGGGCGTTTCGCTTCGCATGTGCGTTATAGACGTGCGCCCGGAAGGCGTAAGACAGCCGTTGATACTTATAAACCCCAAAATTGTGTCGAAAAGCGGCGCGGTAAAGGAAGAAGAAGGCTGTCTTTCGCTGCCGGGCTTTACGGCCATGGTGAAACGAAGCAAAGAGGTGCGGGTAGAGGCCGTTAACGAAAAAGGTATGCCCGTAGTGATAAACGGCAAGGATTTATTAAGCCGCGCGCTCCAGCACGAGATAGACCATCTCGACGGTAAAATAGTAATGGATTACCTGCCGCTGTGGGAAAAAATGGTGGTTAAAAAAGAGATAAAGCGCAGGAAAAAAGAAGGCGCATGGTAATGAAAATTATTTTTTTCGGCACGCCGGCCGTTGCGGCGCGTTTTTTAAATGAATTGATATTGGCCGAAAATGTGGCGGGCGTTGTCAGCCGGCCGGACCGGCCGCGCGGGCGGGGGCTTGAGTTGCAGCCGCCCGCGACGAAAGCGCTTGCCGTTCAGCACGGGATAACCGTGTTCCAGCCGGAGAAATTTACGCCTGAGGACGTTGCGCGGATTGAGAGTTTAAAGCCGGACGTGGGCATAGTCGTGTCTTACGGCAAGCTGATACCGCGCGACGTGTTTTCAATCCCGGCGTTCGGGTGCTTCAATATTCATTTTTCGTTGCTGCCGGCCTACCGGGGCGCGGCGCCGATGCAGTGGGCGCTTATCAACGGGGAAACGAAAACCGGCGTTACGGCTTTCTGGCTGGAAGAAACGCTCGATAGCGGCCCCGTGCTTGTGGGGCAGGAATGCGCCATCACGCCATCCGACGACATATTTACGCTTGAGGAAAAACTTGTAACGCTGGGCATCGGGGTAATGCGCCGCGCGCTCGAGTGCATAAAGCAGGGCGCCTGCGCCGGAAAAACGCAGTCCGGCACGCCGAGCTTTGCGCCGAGCTTGAAAAAGGAAACGGGAGACATAGACTGGTCGCTTTCCGCCGAAAGGATTATAAATCTTATCCGCGGCACGAAGGCTTGGCCCGGGGCGTATTCAAAACTGGCGACGGGTAGATGGGCGGGCAAAACAATAAAGATACGCAACGCCAGGATTTATGAGACGGCCGGCCGCCATCAGCCGGGCGAGATTATCGCTATCGTAAAGAACGAGGGCTTCGCGGTGGCCTGCGGCGCCGGCGCGCTGCTTGTGGACGAGGTGCATCCCGAGAGTAAAAAGCCCATGCCCGCCTGGCCTTTCCTGCAGGGCGGCGCCATAACGTCCGGCGACAAATTTGCTATAATATAAGCCGCGCAGTTTATTATGCGTGCGGAGGGAAGAAATGAATACATTTAAGACGTTTGCGTTGATGGTTGGCCTGACGCTTTTGCTTGTGGCAATCGGCCAGATGCTTGGCGGCCAGCAGGGGATGATTTACGCCCTGGTTTTCGCCGGAGTCATGAACTTTGTATCTTACTGGTTCTCGGATAAGATCGTGCTTATGATGTACAGGGCAAAACCGGTTACGGAACAGGAATCGCCGGAACTTTATAATATGGTGCGAAGACTGACCGTACAGGCGGGGTTGCCGATGCCGAAACTATATGTGATGAATACGCCCATGGCCAACGCATTTGCAACGGGGCGCGACCCGCAGCACGCAGCCGTGGCGGTTACCACCGGCATACTGAGCCTTTTAAATGATACGGAACTTTCGGGCGTTATCGCGCACGAGCTTTCACACGTAAAAAACCGCGATATACTTATCTCCACCATTGCCGCGACGGTGGCAGGCGCGATTTTCATGCTGGCGCGCATAGCACAGTGGGGCGCCATGTTCGGCGGCGGCTCGCACCGCGACGGCGATAACAACAACAACGGCATCGCGCTTCTTGTCATCGCTATTTTAGCGCCGGTAGCCGCCATGATTATCCAGATGGCCATCTCTCGTGCGCGGGAATACGAAGCCGACGCAACCGGCGCGCGTATTTCCGGCAAACCGCTTGCGCTTGCAGATGCGCTTCGCAAGCTTGTGCAGAGCGCGCAGCGCCGCCCCGTGCAGGTGAACCCCACCACGGCGCACATGTTCATCGTAAACCCGTTGAGCGGCAAATCGCTGCTGAGCATTTTCTCGACGCACCCGCCGCTTGAAGAGCGTATAAAGAGGCTTGAAAAAATGGCTTCCGAGATGAGCAGCTTCAAAGTCCCGAAAATAGTGTACTAACGTTGAAACATATATATGATTTAACACCGGCGGAATTGGCGGAGTTTTGCGAGAAAAACGGCATCGAGCGGTACCGTTCCGGGCAGATACTCCGGTGGATGTACCGGCGCAAGGCCGACGGTTTCGACGATTTTAACGATCTTCCCCAAAAGGTACGCGGGGCGCTGAAGGGCGCGTTCCAATTCCATACGCTTAAATTTTCCGGCGCGCAACGTTCCGCGCTTGACGGAACGATTCGCTACAGCTTTACAGCCGGCGACGGCGCAAGCGTGCAGGCGGTTTTTCTCCCGCAGGGCGGCCGTAATTCCGTCTGTATTTCCACGCAGGTGGGCTGCCCGGTGGGCTGTTATTTCTGCGCTTCAGGGCGCGTTAAGTTTGCGCGCAACCTTACGCGCGGCGAAATGCTGGAGCAGATAATACAGGCGGCAAACCGCTCGTCGAAGAAAATATCCGGCGTTCTTTTAATGGGAATGGGCGAGCCGCTGCTTAATTACGACAACGTCTCAAGTGCGCTTTCCGCAATTGTAAACGAAGACGAACTTGGCATCGGCAGAAGGCATGTTACGGTTTCGACCGCGGGTTTTGTGCCGCAGATAAATAAGCTTGCGTCTTCGGGCGCCGGCGCGCGGCTTGCTATTTCGCTTCATGCGCCCGACGACGCGACGCGCAAAAAACTTGTGCCGGCGGCGGTGCCTTACACGGTGGCCGAAATAGTGTCCGCGGGGCTTGGCTATGCGCGCGCCACGGGCAGCCGGCTGACAATAGAATACATTCTTGCCGCGGGGGTAAACGATACTTTACAATCCGCTCAGGAATTGGTTAAATTATTGCAGGGCTGCATGAAGAAGAACGAAGACGTGCAAATCAACCTGATCGCCTGCAATTCCGTCGAGAAATCGGCGTTCGCAAGCCCGTCAAAAAAATCCGCCGATATATTCCGCAACCTGCTTTCCCGCCACGGGCTTGTGGCGATCGTCAGGCAGCCGCGCGGCAAGGACATCCGCGCCGCCTGCGGACAACTGGGAGTGTAGGCTCATTTCCTCTCCCCATCGGGGAGAGGATTAAGGTGAGGGGGAGCTAAAGGTTCTGTTCCCGGCGGGGAGAAGGAACCTGATAGGAGCTTGATATGAATGTTAATAAAAAGTTACTGTGTGCCGCTTTGTTTATTGTTTCTGTAACAACTTTCGCCCATGGCGCGCCTAATAGGCCGTTCGCCGCGGGCATTGTTATCGGAAGTCCAACCGGGATTAACGGTAAATACTGGATTGATTCCAATAACGCGATTGACGCTGTTATCTCGGTCGTGGAAAAAAACGAAGCCTATCTGCACGCCGATTACCTCTGGCACGACTACAAGGCTTTCCCTGAGCCCGAGGAAGGAAAACTGCCGCTTTATTACGGCGCGGGCGTGCGCGTTCAATCTACTTCCGGTATCGGCCTGCGCGGCGTTATCGGCATCAATTACCTTTTTGCCGATTACCCGTTCGATATATTTCTTGAACTTGCGCCGGTGCTTACGTTTAATGACGGCGCCGGCCTGCATTTCTCCGGCGGCCTCGGCGGCCGCTACTATTTCGGCCAGTAAATAAAAGGAAAAATGTCGTGAGAAAAATCGGCCTTGCTCTCGGCGGGGGAGGGGCGCGGGGGCTTGCACACCTGGGGGTGCTGCGCGTGCTGGAACACGGGCGCATTCCCGTTTCCTGTATCGCCGGCACATCAATGGGCGCCATAGTCGGCGCCTGTTACGCTTTAAATCCTTCCGTCGCAACCGTCGAAAAATCAATCCGTACCGCGCTTAAGCATTCCGCTTTTGCAAGCATGAAAATCAATCTTCTAAGCAGGAATGAAGAGGTGCTGAAAAACCACAAGCTCTCGTTTCTGGAACGCGCCAGGCACTTCGCAAAAAGCGGTTATCTGGCCTACATCAGCACAACAAAGCCCGCCTTTGTGGAACTGGAAAAACTCGAACAACTTATCGCCGTATTGCTTCCCGATATATCAATCCGGGACACCACCATTCCGTTTTGTTGCGTGGCCGCAAATCTTACCGACGGCACTGAAAAAGTGTTTACCAGGGGAAGCCTGCGCCGGGCAGTGCTTGCGTCCTCTTCCATACCGGGCGTTTTTCCGCCGGTGCAGATTGACGGCCGCTATTTCAACGACGGCGCCGCCGTCAACGTTACGCCGGTGCGCGCCGCAAAGGGCATGGGCGCAGACATTGTGGTGGCTTCCAACGTGAAGGGCGCCATCAGCCGCTGGTACAAGCCGGAGACCGCCTCCGAAGTCGTGGCGCGCTCCTACTACATCACCGGAATATTTTTAAACCGGCTCCAGTTGAAAGAAGCCGACGTAGTAATCATTCCCGCCATCGGCCATATGCACTGGACTGATTTCGCAAAAATGGATTTCATGATAGCCCGCGGCGAAAAAGCGGCGCACCACAAACTGCTGGAACTGCGCCTGAAAGCCGGCACCAAAGGCCTTGCCGCCCGCCTGAAAGAAACCCTAACCACCTGGCTAACCACCCCCTGGAAAATAGGGGACGGAGTTAGGTGATTAGGTATTGAGCTGGTGCATTGCAATACTCCGAACATATAATATTGGCGTTGAAGACGAATACCTAATCACCTAACTCCGTCCCCCTTATCATTTGGAATCACGGTTGATTTTTGATATAATGGCTTTTGGAAACGGTAGTTATTCCAGCTTCTCGTCGATCACTTTTATTTCATCATGAATTTTTTGAGCAAAAAGCGAGAATATGTCCATTGAGGATTTAACAAAATAAATTATGGCTAATGGCTTCGCTAAAAATTTAGTTGCTTACAACAATGAAGCGGTGCTAAACATAGAACGCGCGGCCACATTTTTAGGTATTTCAACCGCCACAGTTAGAAATTGGGTTAAATGCGGATATTTGCAAACACTAGGGGAAAGCACAAAATATTTTTTTCATAAAAATGATGTTGAAGATATTAAGTCTAAAATTTTAAATGGCGGTCTGGGAAAATTAAATAAAAGAGCGAACAAAGCAAAAGCTGATAGAACTTTTATACCGGATGAATACATAGAAAATGGAGCCGGACTTGAAAAACTAAATGCAATTGTTGAATTTGTAAAAAGCCATGACGTTGATTTATTTTCCGCCCTTTTGCTGGTTAGTTTAAATTTATTAAAAAAAGAGAAAATAATTTCTTCAATAAGTACCGCCGATATCGTTCAAAGAAAAGATTTATCTATTACAAACAGGCAAATTAAGGAAGAAATAAAAGCATGGATTTCGGAAATAAGCATAAATTCTATAAAAGAAAATTATTCTTTTTTGCTTGATTGCGATATTCCCAGGCAACGAGACATTTTAGGATTTCTATACCAATCTTTTTTGATTGAGGGGCAAAAATCTCAAATCGGTTCATATTATACACCGTCAGGCATAGTTGATAAGATTATTGCTGAATATGCAAAAAAAGATTCAAAAATTCTTGATCCTTGTTGCGGGACAGGGCAGTTTTTATTGGCCGCTTCCGATGTTATTGAAAACCCTTTAAATATTTATGGGATAGACTTTGACCAAATTGCTGTCAGGATTGCCCGCCTCAATATTTTAATAAGATTTAAAAATAAAGATTTTACCCCAAATATTGTTTGCAAAAATACACTTTTTGATATTGGAAATTATGATTTATTTAGTTTAAATGATGAAAATATAAGATGTTTTGATGCAATTGCGACAAATCCGCCATGGGGTGTTCATTTTTCAAAAACAGATTCCAGGAAATTAAAAAAGCTATATCCGACAATCTCATCTTTTGAATCATTTTCTTATTTCTTAAAAAAGAGCATTGATTTACTCCGCGATGATGGGATAATCTCGTTTATTTTGCCCGAATCAATTTTGAATGTAAGAACGCATAAAGACATCAGGGAAATTATTTTAAAAAATACTCAAATTAAAAAAATCGTTTGTCTTAATCGTATCTTTAAAAATGTATTCACGCCGGTTATAAGACTGGACTTAAAAAAAGGCCAGAGTAAAAACAACAAGGTAAAAATTGAAAAAGGAAATGAAAGTTATGAAGTAGAACAAAATCGCTGGTTAAGTAATAAAGATTTTATTTTTGATATTCACGCGAGTGGTTTTGACGCGGAAATTATTGACAAGGTTTACAGGATGAAAAATATAACGCTGGAAAATAAAGCCGATTGGGCGTTGGGGATAGTAACGGGGAATAATAAACAATTCATTTCAAGCGAGCCAGGAAAAGGTTTCGAGCCTGTTTATAAGGGCAAAGAAGTGGAGAAATTTATTTTGGATAGCCCGTCAAGTTTTATACAATTTACGCCCGGAAAATTTCAGCAAGTGGCACCAACGGAAAAGTATCGCGCAAAAGAAAAGCTGATCTATCGTTTCATTTCGAAGTATTTAGTTTTTGCTTATGACGATAAACAGCAATTGACTTTGAATAGCGCGAATATTGTAACTCCAAGAATTCCGAATTACCCAATAAAAGTTATTGCGGCCTTATTGAATTCTTCCCTCTATCAATTTATATTTCAAAAAAAGTTTTCAAGCATAAAGGTTTTGCGAAGCCATATCGAACAAATGCCGTTGCCCCTTTGGAATAAAGAAACTTTTTCCGAAATTATTAAGATGGTTGTTGAAATTATTGAAGGTAAATGCTGTTTTGAAGAATTAGATAATTATATTATGGAAAAATTTAATCTCTCGTCGAAAGAGAGAAATTACATCAGGGAATTCGGCAAATAATTTTATGGAAATGCTAAAGAAAAATTTAGAAAAAATGATTGACTCCCTGTCTGCCGAAGATAGGAATAAATTAAAAAACCGTCTGGAAGATTTGATTTCTGTCTACCCTTTCAATGAATACGAATATATCATTTCAAGTCTCCTGGGTCTTGGAAAAATTGCATTTGATGATTATTTAGAGATTAGAGATGAGTATATCGCAAGAAATATGTATCTCTATATTTTTGAGATTTCCGCGCCGAGAGGATTCGGCGAACAATGGGCACAAGGACACTTAAAGGAACTTGTCCCCGAAGTAATAAAACCGACAAGGAAATTAGAGAAAAATTATTCAGGGGAATATGATTTCCTGTATCAAATGCCGAATAAAAAAATAATCAAAATCGAGGTAAAAGCGTCGCGCGCCGTTGATTTCAAAAATAATGAACCGCTTTATGTAAAAGCTCTTGCCTGGGAATCGAAAAAACCGTTTGACATGAATTTTCAACAGGTAAAACCAAAGTGTTGTGATGTTTTTGTTTGGGTCGGCGTTTGGCGGGATGTGATTAAGTATTGGGTGCTTTCTTCGAAAGAAGTTGAAAACAACAAATATTATTCAAAAGGCCAACATAGGGGCAATACTGGCGAGGGACAACTACATTTGAAACGTGACAATATAAGGGAGTTTGGAAAATACGAAGTTCAGCCAAACGATTTGCTAAATAAAATTATCAAAGCTTACAAGAGGCAAAATTCAAAATGATATGAATAGTCTGGCCCCCTTACGAAATTGATAAATAGTTTTTAAATATATACAATGTAAACTGTTGCAAATAAAATAAAGGATAAGCGAATGTTCCGGGGCGGGATAGCGATTTTCCTCTAAAGAACCATGCCGATAGCACGCCGGCGTGGTTTTTTATTTTTTTAGCCTGGCAAATTCCGTATCCACAGGAGACTGACAATGCAAACTGCTGCAACCGCGCGCGCAAAACTTTCCGAGTTCATGTTCTACCTGGCCGTATTCTTCGGCCTGATTCATTTTGCAGCCGTAATTTTCGACGTTGCCGGCCAGTTTGCTCAGCAGTCGCTCGGCAAAACGCTTGCCTTCCCGCTTAAATCCTCCATGCTTATGGGTAACACCTACCTTGCCATGCTCGCGGCCTACGTCGGCGAAAAGGAGTTCCGCCGCTGGATGAGCGCGCCCGAAGGCGACGCCCTGACGCCCGCCATGGAAAGAAAAATATCGCGCGGGCTGGTAATCGTGGGCGCTTGGGCGGCTCTGTTCGGCGTCGTGGTTCTCCTGCGCGACATGGGCCGCATAGGCTACGCGCCCGAGCCGCTTATCTACACCTTCGGCGAAGTGGTGGCGATATACTTTGGCACAAACGTATCCAAATACCTGCAAGGCAAAAGCCTGGCGCGCGCCAAAGAAGCCGACGCCCGCGCCGCCGATTATTCCGACAGAGCGCTTGCGCTTGCCAGGGCAACCGGCTCAATCACCAACGAAACCTGCCAGCGGGAATTTAATTTAAGCCGCGATCAAGCCTACCGCCTGCTTGAAAAA
>MGVF01000053.1 GCA_001800355.1 Elusimicrobia bacterium RIFOXYA2_FULL_50_26 | reverse complement strand
CATAGATCCCGACGGGTACATACTTACAAATGAACACGTAGTTCGCGGCGCCGACGACATAAAAGTAACGCTATACAATGATAAAACTTATACAGGCAAGGTTGTAGGCAAGGATGCTCGCACCGACCTTGCCGTTATCCGTATAAAAGGCGCGGGCAAACTGCCGGCTGCCAAGCTCGGCAATTCAGACGCCATAAGGGTGGGCGACTGGGCCATAGCCATAGGTTCGCCGTTCGGCTTGCAGGAGACGGTAACCTCCGGCATAATCTCGGCGGTTCGCCAGTCCCTTCCCATAGAGGGGCGCGAATACCGCGATCTTATTCAGACGGACGCGGCGATAAATCGTGGCAACTCCGGCGGCCCGTTATGCAATATCGAGGGTGAGGTAATAGGCATAAATACCGCCATATATGCGCCCACCGGCGTGTTTTCCGGCATAGGATTTGCGATACCTTCCAATAATGCCAGGGAAATCCTGAGTGATTTGATAAACAAGGGGAAGGTTGTGCGCGGCTGGCTGGGCGTCGAGGTGCGGCCGGTTGACGATGTCATCGCGCGCAACTTTGGCCTGCCGGACAAAAAAGGCGTGCTGATAAATGATGTGTTGCAAGATTCTCCAGCCGTTAAAGCGGGGTTGCAGCGGGGCGATATTATACGCGAATTCGACGGTAAAAAAATTGACGATCCCCGCGGGCTTCAAAATGTGGTGGCCCAGACCGAACCCAGCAAAAAAGTTAAAGTTACCGTTGTACGCGGTGGTAAGCTCATAACGTTGCCGCTTGTTACGGGCGAGATGCCGTCCGAGCAGGAGATAGCGGGCAGCCAGCAGAAAGATGCTGAGCCCGGCGCGGACGATACCGCGCAGTGGGAGGGTATGCAGATAACCACGCTGACCGGCGACATTGCCCGCGAGTTCAACGTGCCTGCTGGTGAGAAAGGCTGTGTGGTAATCCGCATTGACCCATCCGGAACGGCCGCTGAAATGGGTATTATTCCCGGTGATGTCATACGGTCCATCAACAAGGTTCCCACGCCGGATGTCCGCCAATTCTCGGCGGCAGTCAAAAAAGTTAAACTCGCCGAAGGGGTAATTCTGGATATTAACCGCCAGGGCAGGCTTATATATCTGTCATACAGGGCGCAATAAAATATACACAAAAACCATGGATTTTTGTTGTTGTCTATATTATAATCATTGAGTAACGTGTAACTATATTTTATGGCTAAGATATTGCTTGCGACTGTTCATACCGGTGTTATTGCGGCGCTGGAGGCTTACCTCATAAAGCAGGGTTGCGAGGTGGATGTTGCAATTTCCGCCGAGGAAACCATCGCCAGGGCCGAGAACGGTAAGCCCGCCGTAATTATACTCGGGGAACTTGATATACCGGCGACGGTTATTTCCGGCCAGTTGAAGAAAAATCCCGCCACAATGCACCTGCCGGTGTTGTCGCTTACCTTTGATGAATTTACTAGGCCTGCCGCGGTAGCTGCCAGGATAAGAAAGACGCTGGTGCGCTACCGTGTGCTGGTTGCCGAAGACGACCGGCAGATGTCTCAGATACTTAAAGTGGTTCTTGAGAAGAGCGGCTTTGAGGTGCGCCTGGCGCATGACGGCGCCGGTGCGCTTGCCGAGGTAAAGGCATGGCATCCGCACATGCTTGTTCTCGATATTATGCTCCCGGTGATAGACGGGTTCCATGTTTGCCAGACGATGAATGAAGATCCGACGCTGGATCCCCGTCCAAAAATCCTTATTATTTCCGGTAGAAGCAGCGACTGGGACCAGAACCTCGGGGCAGCTTGCGGTGCGGATGGCTACATGGTCAAACCATTTGGACACGCCGACTTTCTTGCGAAAGTGCGGTCCATTTTTGAGGAGCAGAGCGAATGAGCCCAAAAATCTTAATTGCCGACGATGACCAGGAAATACAGGAACTGCTTCGCTTCACTTTCGAGGCGGAGCGCTACCAGGTCGTTTCGGCTGAAGACGGGGAAACCGCTGTCCGGCTTGCGGAAAACGAGCGGCCGGATTTGATTATTTTGGACGTTAACATGCCGAAACTTTCAGGTTACGAAGTGCTGGAAAAAGTGCGCGAGAATGGCGCGACATGCCTTATACCCGTGATAATGCTTACGTCATTATCTAAAATGAAGGACCGCATTACCGGGATAAAATTGGGCGCAGACGAATACCTGAACAAGCCGTTCGAACCCTTTGAGATAGTTGCGCGCGTGGATGGCCTCTTGAGGCGCACCAGGGAATCCCTCGCCGCCAATCCGTTGACCGGTTTTCCCGGTAATACTTCCGTGGAAAGCGAGATAAAACGCCGCCTGGATGCCAATACCCCTTTTGCCGTAATTTATACGGACATAGATAATTTCAAGGTTTTTAACGACAAGTACGGTTTTGATCGCGGCGATGCGGTAATAAGGCTGGTGTCGGTTGTAATGCGTGGTGGCGTAAACGAGGCTGGCAACAAAAACGATTTCCTGGGGCATATAGGCGGAGATGATTTTATAATCGTTACCACACCGGATAAAATTGACCCGTTGGCAACACATATTATCGGGAATTTTAACAGCATTATTCCCGCCCAGTATGACGAGGAGATCCGCAAGAAAGGATATTTATGGGGGTTAAATCGCCAGGGACATGAAGTGCAGTTTCCACTGATGACGCTTTCCATGGCCGCGGCCACAGTTGATCCCGGCAAGTTCCGTCATTATTCACAGGTGGTGGAAAAAGCTAAACAATTGCTTGAAAAAGCAAAGATGGTCAGGGAAAGCAGCATAGTTAAGGAATAGCGGCGTCAGTGTACGATAAGTATCAACACGCCGATAATTACCGCCGCCGTAAGCGTTCCCAGCGCAATTGATGCAAGTGTCAGGCTCCTCTCTTTTACCGTAGATGCCCGCCCTGCCGCATTCCTTGAATATTTAGACTTGTTGACAATCAATTCTCTTTTTGTTACATTGCCGGCCTTGTCCTGGGCTATCAGGGTTATAAGGTTTGGGCCGTCCTTGGGCATTATGGATGTAGCAAATTTACCAGCCGCATCAACTTCCACCTTTTTATCGTTCACTTTTAAGTTTATTTGTGGTTCCGATAAGCCTTCCAGGCTTACGAATTCGTCGTAGACCTCTTGTTCGTTTTCAGGCGTTGTTACATTCAGTTCAGGCGGTGTGGAATCTATGATAAATTGTATCGGAGCCGAAAACTGTCCTTCAAAACCCAGTTCATCCATGTATGCGAACCGGTAATAATATGTTCCGTCGGGCAGCTTGTATTTCTTGAAATCTATGTTTACGCGTTCCGAAAGCCTGTCAACCTCGTCCAGTACCATGGCGCCGAATGAGCTGCTTGTGGAAAACTGAAGGTGGTATTTCGTTATTATCTGGCCTATCATGCGGCTTTGGGATTCGTCCTGCCCCTTGCCGCTTGCCGCGGCTGATGCCGGCGCTTTAATTGAAAGCTGAAGCGTTGAGGATGTAACTTTGCCGGAGGTTGTAAGATTGGTGCCGGGTATCTGGCTCAAATCTTCCATTTTCATGTCCGGTTGGGGCGGCAGCGCATGCGGCAGCGAAGGCGGCTGGCTGAATTTGACTTCCGTGCCGAAGCCGCGCGTAAGGGTAACCGTCTTGCCCTGGGCTTCGACGTCGACGATACCTTCGTAAACTTCTACGAGGGTGGTTTTATCTTCTTTAACCTTTGTTCTGAAATCGGGCGCCGGGCCGCGCGGCTCTATCCTGGGATTAACCATGGAACCTGCGGCAAGCACCTTTGTTCTGGATGCCCGGACCCCGCCGGAAAGCAAGTCTATTTCCTCGCGCTTTTTGTCGGGACGCAGTATTATGAACGAATTTTCCTCAAGCGCAAGAATTTCGCCGGACGAAAATTTTACCCTTGCGCGCGACAACTGTAGCGTGCGCAGCCCATCCTCATTATTCAACTCCATGTTATCCCATGCCGCTTTCCATTCCGCCTCGGTGCGCCGGCGGTAACGCACGTCGTTTAAAAGATAAACCAGGTGGGCCGCGCGCAGGTTTTCCTTGATAAGAAGAATCGGCACGCGCAGTTTCATGCCGGGCAGGATAACGTTGGGGTCTGACGAGGGCAGCGAGTTAAACTTTAATATTTCGGGCCAGAGCCTCGGATCTTTCAAATAATAGTTGGCTACGCTCCAGAGAGTGTCGCCGTCCCTGACTACGATTTCCTGCAGCACTTCCGCATGAGCGCAAATTGCCGCCACGGAAATGATAAATGCAGCTAACGTTCTACGAAGGTTTTGTTTCATTTGATGTCGTTTTAAGCAGCCTGACCTGGATGAGATCCGGTGTAAGGTTGCGTGGGATTGTAAACACCATTTTTGTGCCGCGGCCGATAGCCGATTCCGCCCAGATTTTACCCATGTGCGCTTCCGTTATGTGGCGACATATGGTAAGCCCAAGTCCCGTGCCGCCCTTGCGCTGGCCGGTTACCTGCTGGAATTTATCGAATACCTTGTCTATGTACTCCGGCGGTATGCCTTCGCCGGTGTCTACCACCGCCATGCGCAGCATGTCCGGGGAATCTTCAAAAGTAATGCTTACTTTACCGTTCTCGGGCGTGAATTTCAATGCGTTGCCGACTAGATTTGTAAAAACGCGATCCATAAGGTCTGCATCGCAAAAAATACTGGGAAGGTTTTCCGGCGCTTCCACGGCAAGCTGGATGGACTTCTTTAATGCCTGTCCCTCGGCAAGCTCAAGCGTTCTTTTGGCGACCGCGCGCAGGTCGGTAAGCCCCAGGTTTAGCACCATGCGTCCGGATTCGAGTTTTGCGATATCGAGTATGTCGTTTATAAGCCCCATAAGCCGGTTGGATGCCCGGTCCATAGTTTCGAGCATTTTATGCTGCTGCTCATTGACCGTGCCGCCGACACCATCAAGCAAAAATTTAAGGAAGCCGCGTATCGAGGTCATCGGGTTGCGCAGGTCGTGGGTTATCGAATGCAGGAAGTCATCCTTCATTTTTTCCAGCTCTTTTTCAAGAGTAACGTTGCGCATTACCGTAACCACTCCTATTTTTTCCTTTTTCTCCGGTGTAATGACCTCCTGGCTGGAAAGTTTATAATAGCGCAGCAGCTCGTTCTGTGAAAGATCAACCTCGCGTGAAATATCCTGTCCGGGTTCTTTAATGATTTCGTCAAATGCAAGGCGCAGGCTATCGTTGTTTATAAACTGCCAGACCGGCATGTTCTGCCACCCGTTTTCCGGAAGTGACAGGATTGATTTCGCCGGCGTGTTGGCCAGTTGCAGCTTTCCTTCACTGTCCGTCATAAGTATGCCGTCCGCGATAGAGAATATTATGGATTCCGTTTTTGTTTTTTCCTCTACGATTTTATCCACCTGCATCTGGTCGTAGCGCTGCAACTCGGCTGTCATGGCGTTGAATGTCTCGGCCAGGTCCTGTAGTTCGTCGCCGGTGCGGACGTTTACGCGCGCGGCAAAATCCCTGTCGGCGATATGGCGTGCGGCCTGGGTAAGGCGCATCAACGGGCGCGTCAGCCCGCCGGCGATAATAACGGCCAGCGTGCAGGCTGCAAGGATGCTGGCAACTATGAGTATTGTCGCCTGGCGGCGCATTTGATAGACGGACATGTATGCTTCTTTTTTATCCTGCTGCACGATTATGCCCCATGATAACGCCTTTACCGGTGCATACGCGCCGACGATGGCTGCTCCTGTTTTCGGATGCACGTATTCACTTGATCCCACTGTTACAGCTTTCATTACCTGCTGAACGACGGGGAGATCCGTGGCAATGGAATGTTTTGCGGCCAGCTCCGCCTGCGGATGAGCGATTATCGCACCCTTGTCGTTTACCATGAAAGCGTGGCCCGTCGAAGCGATACGGGTCTGTGTTATCTTGTTCCACAGCGTTTTTAGCGATACGGTTACATAAAGGCAATGTTCCTCGCCCAGCGGATAAATGATATTTATGCGCGGATCGTCCTCAATGAAGTATGCCCCGCTGATGGCGGAACGCGACCTGTTCCGCGTAAACGTTTCAAAAGTTTCGTCGCCTTTCCGCGAAAGAAGCCGTGGATCTTTTTCAAGCTGGGGGTTATAGGCTTTCAGCAATTCCCTGCCGTCTTTGTCTACTATTGATACCGAGGCCAGGTTTTCGTTGGTGTCCAGCAGAGACTGTATAACGGACTGGCGGTCGGTCCAGTCCATGCGCGCGCCCATCATTTTTATGACGTACTGTATTTCTCTCTCTATTCCGCCCAGATAATCCTGCGCGTTCTCGGCAAGCGACGATGCAAGGTGCGTATGAAGCTCGAGTATCGCGGCCTGCATCCCCTCCCTGTTAATGCGGATCGTGCGTATGCCCACTATAAGCGCCGGCAGCACGGAAAGCAAAGTCAGTATAAGTAGGAATTTCGGGAATAGTTTAAGGCGCATATATTAGTGGTGTCTTTTTAGCAGTTTGAGGTCATTGCGAGTGCAGCGAAGCAATCTCGTCGTTGCTTCTGATGAAAAGCGAGATTGCCGCGCCCTTTGGGCTCGCAATGACGACGACAATTTTAAAACGCTAAAGAGACACTATTAGCGTATTTCTGCAAGTTTTGTCAGGTAATCTTTTGTTGCGGCGCGGAAGGCATCTTTTTCCTTTAAGGCTATGCTTTGGGCTGCCGGGAATTTTAATGCCATGAAATTAATCATTCGCCCGTCTTTGGAGAACCGGAAATCAAGATGCGGCCCGGTGGAAAGCCCCGTCGAGCCTACGTATGCAACCACCTGTCCCTGGCCGACACGCGCGCCCCTTCTTACGCCTTTTTTAAACCCCTTAAGGTGGCCGTAGTATGATGAATACCCGTTTGTGTGGCGTATCGCAAGGTAGTTGCCGAAACCGCCTTTTCTGCCCGCAAACGTTACCGTGCCGTCCGCAACCGACGAGACAGGCGTGCCGCTGGGCGCCGCGTAATCAATGCCCAGGTGCGGCCGGAAATACCGCAGCACCGGGTGAAACCTGCGCCGCGAAAAAAATGAGCTTATGCGCGCATACTGCAGGGGCGCTTTTAAAAATGCCCGTTTAAGGGATTTGCCGTCCGGCGCGTAATAGCTTTCCTGACCGGCGGCGTCCTTGTATAACACCGTTGTGTATACCTGCCCCGAAGCCGTGTACTGGGCTGCCAGTATCTTTCCTTTCAGCTCCAGCCCGTCTTCGGTTACGAAATTCTCCCACACAAGCTTGTATGTGTCGCCGATCCGGGGCTCGGTAAGAAAATCAATCTGCCAGGCGAATTTGTCGGTAAAATCGTTGATCAACTCGGGGGAAATTTTTTGAACGACCATGGCATCCCACAGGCTGGTCTGGATTGCGCCTTTTGCCGTGGAAACTACTATTGAGCCGTTGCGTGTTTTTTTAAGCGCCACAGGTTTGCCCGCGGAAGAGCGCTCTACAGTATAATATGCAAGGCCGTAAGGATAATAATCGAATGATTGCCAACGCCCGGCGGTGTCCAGGCGCACTTCGTAGTAATCTCCCGGGCGGCAATACCTGGGGTTAAAGACGCCGGAAAGGGCTTTCGTTATTTCAACGCCCGCTACCGCGTCAAAACCGTTTTCCTTCATGCTTTCACCCAGTGTGTCGCCGGATGAGAGTACTATTCGTTTTGCGGGCGCTTCCTGTTGCGGGGGGGCATTTTTACATGCCGGCAAAATCAAAAGCAGCGCGGCAAACATATATATGTATACGTACATTAAAAAACCTTAAAAAAATTTTATAATTCCTTCGTAATTTTAGCAGATTTTTTATTTTTTGACAATCTATATTATGTTTTGATAAAATAATGCCATATACATTTATCGGGAAGGATAAAACACTATGGCAAAAATCAAGCCGTTTCACGGGATCAGGTACAACGATGGCGATATATCCAAATTCATATGTCCGCCATATGACATAATATCGGCGTCCGCAAAAGATAATTTAATGAAAGCTTCGCGTGAGAACCTTGTGCGCATCGAACTCCCCGAAGCGGTTGGCGGCGCAAACAAGTACCAGTCCGCCGCGCGGCTGTTCAACGATTGGCGCGGCAAAAATGTGTTGACCGAAGACAAAACGCCCGCGCTATACTTTTACGAGCAGGCGTTTGCCGACAAGGGAAGGAAAATGACGCGCCGCGGTTTTTTCGCGGCCCTGCGGCTGGAAAATCCTCACAAGGGCAGCATAAAGCCGCACGAAAAAACGCTTTCAAAACCCAAGGAAGACCGGTTGAAGCTTATACGCGCGGTGCGCGCCAATATAAGCCCCATCTTCGGATTGTTCAACGACCCGGCTAAACGGGTGGTAAAGCTGGCCGGTAACATATCAAAAACAAAACCGCTTTCATTTGCAAAAGACAAAGACGGCGTAACGCATAAGCTTTGGAGGGCGGACGATGCCCGGACTATTTCGTCCATAGCCGGGATGCTCGATAAGCTGCAAATATTTATCGCCGACGGCCACCATCGTTACGAAACAGCATGGAATTATTCGCTGGAGCGCAAGAAGAAAGACAAAAATTTTTCGCAGGCCGCCGGGTATAATTACGTATTGATATTTGTATGTCCCGTGCAGGATCCCGGCCTTTCAATATGGCCGACTCACCGCGTGGTTGCGTTACCCGATGATTTTGAAGAGCGTATCGCGCAGTATTTTAACGTCCTGCCTGCTAAAAAATTCGCAACGCTTTCGCACGGGTCTCCGCAGCCGCTGCTTGTATATTACAAAGGGCGCTCACGGACGTTGACGGTGAAAAATTCAAAGTTATTGTCTGCGGCCATGCCGGATAAATGCGCCGCCTATCGCAACCTGGGTGTAAGCATACTGCATTCCCTGTTAATCCCGGCCCTGGCGGCGGATCAATTTACTTACGTCAAGTCGGAAAAGGAAGCCCGTTCGCTTGCGGATAAAAGAAATCACGCCGCGATAATGGTTCCTTCCACGCCCATAGAGGCGATGAAGGAGATAGCCCTGGCCGGCCAGGCCATGCCCCAGAAATCAACATATTTCTATCCCAAGGTTGCCACGGGCATGGTAATCCACTCACTAAATGAATCTAATGTTTAACTATTTTGACGTCATAGTTGCGGCGCTTATGATTGCCGGGGGTTACTTCGGATTTCAGACTGGCGGCGCTGCCAGCCTTTTTTACATGGGCAGCGGTTTTGCCGGTATCTGGACGGCGCATCGGTTTGCGCACACGCCGGGCGTAAAATACGTTCTTTTTTTTGTAGCAGGCGCCGGCGCGGTGATCCTTGCCGGGTTTATTCTAAGCCGGATATTCAAGGGGCTTGTGCTTGGCATGATTGACCGCTTGGCCGGCGTTTTAATAGGAATACTTCTTGCCGCGCTAATCGCATCGCTTGCCGTGATGGGCGATTCGCCGCGCATTCCGTCATCCTTACGCAAAACAATGCGCACTTCATGGTATGGCGCACATATTATTCCTGAAATTGAACTTAATTTGCTTCGTGTGCAACACCTCAATGTTGCCCGTGCCAGGCAGGCTTTCCGTCAAACAAATCCTTTTTCCGCAAAAAAATAATGATACCATTTGTTTACCGGTGGAAAAATCCTCCGCCGTTAGAGAAGATATGGCGCGCCGCATGCAGCGGCAAGCGCTATTTCTTTTTTTTGGACAGCGGCCGGTGTTCATCCAACGGCAGGTGGAGCTATTTTTCGTTGTCCGAGCCGCGCACGGTATTCTCTTCCCATGGCAAGAATGTAACCGTTGCCGGCCATGGCCGCGCCCCTGAAAAATTTTATGCGCCTTCGCCCCTGGATGAACTGAAAAAACTTTTTCCCCGGCTTGATGCCCGGGGCATACCGGTTCCATTTACCGGCGGCGGCGTGGGTTATTTTTCCTACGATTTCGGCAGGCATTTTGAAAAGTTGCCTTCGCGTGCGGCGCAGGACGTTCGTCTCCCCCGGAGTTATTTCATGTTTTGCGATGATTTTTGCGCCTACGATTTGCGCAAGAACCAGGCATATATCGTAATGCGCGGCCGGCGCTGCCAGGCAAAGGCGCGGGAATACGTTGATCAACTATCCTCTGCCGGAGCTTGCCCGCCGGATAACTTTACGGTGGGGCGCATATCGGCGGGCATGTCCCGCGCGCGGTTTGAAGGCGCGGTGCGGCGTGCCAAAAAATACATAGCCTGCGGCGATATATTCCAGGCCAACCTTGCGCAGCGGTTTTCGGCCGCATACGATGGCGATACGGCCGCGCTGTACGAAAAGCTTCGCGCAGTCAACCCGTCGCCTTACGGCAGCTACATACGGTTCCCACGGTTTTCAATTATTTCCTGTTCGCCGGAATTATTGTTGCGTAAACGCGGCGCGCGGCTTGAAACGCGCCCGATTGCCGGCACGCGCCAACGGGGCAGCGACCTGCTGGAGGACGAGAGCCTTTCCGCCGGGCTTCTTCTCGACCCCAAGGAGCGGGCGGAACACATTATGCTCGTTGACCTTGAACGCAACGACTTGGGGCGCGTATGCGTCCCCAAAAGCGTGTGCGTAAACGAGAAAATGGTTATCGAGAAGTATTCGCATGTGATTCACATAGTTTCCAACGTGCGCGGAAAACTTGCCGCCGGAAGGGACGTATTCGATGCGTTCCGCGCCGTGTTTCCCGGGGGAACCATAACCGGTTGCCCCAAAATACGCGCCATGGAGATTATAGACGAGCTTGAGCCGGTGCGCCGCGGCCCTTATTGCGGCTCCGCGGGATGGATAGGTTATAACGGGGACGCGGACTTGAATATCTTAATACGTTCCATAACGGCAATTGCCCGCCCCGTGCGGGGCAGCGCTTCCCGGCTGCTGTTTTCAGTCGGCGCGGGCATTGTGGCTGATTCGGACCCCTCGCGGGAATATCGCGAAACGCTGCACAAGGCAAGCGCCCTCTTTAGCGCGCTGGGAGTAAAAAAACATCCATGAAAGTATTCCTTAACGGCGCTATTGTAACTGAAAACCGCGCGAAAATATCAGTATTCGACCGCGGATTTTTGTACGGGGACGGTGTTTACGAGACCATGCTTTGCCGTAACGGCGGGGTTTTTCTCCTTAAAGAACACATAGCCAGGTTATTTCGTTCGGCGCGCATGATCGCCTTGCCCTTGCCGTGGACTCAGAAGTATTTCCATTCGGCTGTGGAAAAAACCGTTGCGGCCAATAGCCTGGACGGTGCGCGCGTTCGCGTTACCGTAAGCCGTGGCCGCGGAGCCGTCGGTTATACCGGGAAAATTGCGGCGCGGCCTACACTGGTGATAGCAGCGGTGAAATTTAACGGTTGGCCGCGCGGGTTATATGAAAACGGCGTCGGCATAATAATAAGTGTGGTGCGTCGCAATCATCCGTTGTGTATTCCGCCTGCTTCAAAGTCCGCAAACTGTCTTAACCAGATACTTGCCGCGCAGGATGCGAAACGCCGCGATGCTTTCGAGGCGATACTGCTCAATACGGACGGCTTTGTGGCCGAGGGTACTATAAGCAATATTTTTATCGTGAAAAATAATCGCCTGCTGACCCCTTCTCTTGAAACCGGCATTCTTGACGGCGTTACCCGCCGCGCAGTTATACGCCTTGCACGCCGGCATGGCATTGAAGTGGCTGAAACGCTGTTGAAACCGGACGATGTTATAAATGCCGACGAATGTTTCATAACCTCAAGCACGCTCGGCGTTATGCCCGTGGCGCGTATCGGCGCGAAAAAATTTAAACGCCCGAAATTCGGCGGCAAAACCCTCATTTTAAGCCGGGCGCTCGAGCGGTTGATTGATAAAGAAACTCAAAAATAGTAAAATTTAACTTTACCAACCCTTGCCATGCCCTCTTCCCGACGGGGCTTGCGATTATACATAAGTTCCTTCTCCCCGGCGGGGAGAAGGGCAGGATGAGGGGGAAATCGCCGGGAGCAGAACCCTTAGCTCCCCCTCACCTTAATCCTCTCCCCGCCGGGGAGAGGAAACGAGGCACCGACGATAATTCCATGCTTATGTATAATCGCAAGCCTTCGGGGATAGGATTAAGGCGAGTGGGAGCTTACGTGTTGGCCGAGAG
>MGVF01000052.1 GCA_001800355.1 Elusimicrobia bacterium RIFOXYA2_FULL_50_26 | reverse complement strand
GCATTTGGAAGCAATGCAAGATGAGAGTAGAAAACATAATAAAACGGATACGGACGAATCTGCAGGTAAAGGCCACTGTTGCCACGATATGTATGTTTTCCGTAGTAATACTGCTAATAGCATTTGTCTCGTATTACTTCATGAACAAGTTGTCTTTGCTTACATATGAAAAACTGCAAAAGCGAGGGGAATCGTTAGCCAAAAACTTATCCCAAAATGCACAATACGGCATTATGATTGAAAGCGCAGATACGTTAGCTGCGCTTTTGAAGCCTCTGGAAACGGAGGCTGACATTTCGTACATTCTCATCCAAAATGCTCAAGGTCTGGTGCTGTCTCAATATACCAGGGAAGACAAAAAAACAACAATCGAACAGTTGATAACCAGTGTTGAAGGCAAGGTTCCGGAAACAGGAAGTAAAATTCTTAAATATCATGGCCGGGATTTTGTCTACGATATTGTCGTTCAAGTGGAATCAGATTCTTCGACAAATTCGGATGAAAGAAATGCAAGCGGCACGGTCCGTCTTGGCATTTCGTTGATAGAAACCGCGCAAATAGTATCAGAATCCATGATTTTTATCGCTATCTCGATGCTTGTTATCCTGGTTGCGAGCAGTGTTGGAGTATATTACTTCACGCGTAACTTGCTGGGTCCCGTCAAAAATCTTACCTTGGTAGCCCAAAAAATCGCCGCAGGCAATATTCGACAAGATGCAATACCTGTCACAACAGAAGATGAAATTGGCCAGTTATCACAGGCGTTCAATAATGTTTGTCAGAGCTTGAACGATATTGTGCAACGTGCGGACATGATTTCCCAGGGAAAATTGGGAGCCGCCGAAGCTGAAAGAAAGCTTTCAGGGGGTACTAACCTGGAAGATGCAGTAAAAAGCGATAACCAGATTGCCGGAGATTTGGGGCAGGCATTTGAGAGAATGCAGGTACAATTACGGAAACTGACCCTGCAGGCTAAAATGATAGCAAACGATAATTTGGATAATGCGATCCTGAATACGATAATTCCCGGCGAGCTGGGCGAAGCTTTCGCGCAAATGACTGCCAAGCTAAAGGAGTTTGCACTCTTTGCAGGACAGATGGCCAACGGCGATTTTTCAATGAATATTGAAAGCCATTCCAGCAAGGAAGTCCTCACAAACTCTTTTGCCCGGATGGTTTCCCAGTTGCGGAAACTTATTGAAGAAGTAAAAAGCCAAACCGTGTTTATCGGTAATTCATCTAATACACTGGCTCAAGTGTCTATGCAATCTGCAACGACTGTTGCGCAGTTGGCATCAACTTCAACACAGATATCCGCATCCGCTTCTTCCATTGCGCAGAGTTCGCAATCTGCTTCAAACACTGCACGCGAAACTGATAATGCCAGCCGCAAAGGCAAGGAATTGATGATCGCCTTTGTTGAAAAAATAAGAAATATTAAAGCCATTACGGAAGTTTCGTCAAAGGCGATGGATGTATTATCGAAGCGTTCGGCAGAGATCGGGGAAATAGTAGGTTTAATTACAAAGATTGCAGATCAAACCAATCTTCTGTCTTTAAATGCCGCTATAGAAGCGGCGCGGGCCGGGGAAGCCGGCAGAGGGTTTGCTGTCGTCGCCGATGAAGTAAGGAAACTTGCGGAAAGCTCGGCGCAATCCGCACAAAAAATTTCTAAAATCATCGGCGTTGTTCAATCAGAAACTCAAGATGCCGCGTCATCGGTTAAAAATGGCCAGGCTGAGATATCCGAAGGAGCAGCTATTACCGAAGAGGCAAGTGATAAGTTTAGTGAAATCGTAAATCACGTCGGAAATATAGCGCATCAAATAGAGATGATTGCAGCAGCAGCAGAAGAAACCGCGGCAAGCGCGGAAGAATCAAGCTCATCTTCCGAAGAACAGAGTACGTCAATGGAGAATATATCTACGTCCGCCTCTCAATTAGCTGACATAGTGAAGAGATTGCAGTCTGCCTTGGTCAAATTTAAAGTATAAGAGTTTTCTTAACGTAGCGGGCATACTGCTAGCCAAGCTTACGTAAGAAGAGAATAGCAAGGAGGAAATTTATGCTTAAGACAATGAAATTAGGGTTCATCGCGTCCTTTTTGTTTTTGTTTACCGCGTTAGCTCACGGTTGTTTTGACGTTTACACCATCATTCTAAATCGGCCGATGACATATCCCGAGCACGAAGCTGCATTATCGCTTGGGACAGAATATACCTTTACACAGATGTCAGTGCCCGAAGAGGATGAGGTTAGCTTTCCGGCAAGACTCTATTATGGAATAACTGAATACTTTACCGCATATGCAGGTGGCGAATTCGCAGGCACCAGAGCGCCTGAAAATTATGAGTATAATTCCACGGATGTTGGCTTATTTTACAATGTTTACAGTGGCAAATTATTTTCTATTACGCCTGCCGCAGAAACACACTTTATTTACAAAGGCGGAGCCCCGGCATACGACATTTCACTAATATTTACCAAACCTGTCAATAACTGGTTCGTTGTCCTGCATCCAAAACTTGAGGTAACAGCTCCTGAAGAAGGTGTTAATAGTGTTTTCGGATATCATTTTGGGGTTTTTTATAACTTTGGTTCCCATTCTTCTCTGGGTTGGGGCCATGAGTATTTTGACAAAGCCCTTACGACCAGCCTGTTTATAGGCTCCTTTATCGGTGACAGGCTATTCTTCCAAAGCGAGTTTATAAAGGGCTTGACAGAACAAGCGCAGGATTACGGCTTTGCAGCATCATTAAAGTATGTATTCTAAGATAGCGGCATAAAATTTTCAGGATATTCAGGATATTAAAGAGCTTTTTTGGTTGAAGAGGTTGGCTGTTTTTAACCAGCCTGACTGCTACTTTTACCGCCCTAACTGACAATAGGAGGCGCGATGAAGATAATACATGGTATATTTGTATTACTAATTACAGTTATTCTTGCAACGGCCAGCCTGGTTCAGGCACAGAATTATCGTATCAACATGAAAACACCGGCGGTTCAGCTTTATGAATCTATGCTTTTATTCGCGGAGATGAGGAAGTATGTTCAAATTGAAAAGTCGCTACCGTATCTTAAAGAAGTATTCAATTCGGAAAAAGAAAACTTCAAGGTTGATTTACAAAAAGATATAGAAGAGGCGATAAAAAGCGGGGACCAGGCGATCGTTGTCTCGTCAATAAGAAAAGCTATTTTTTACGATATAAAGGATATATTCCATGCGGTTAACAACCAGTTTGATAATGAGCCAAGGAATACAGTTACATCATGGCTGAAAATGGCAAATCTTGACTACAAAATTCTCTCACCATACATCAAAAGGAATTCACTGGATGGCAGCAAACGAATTGATGCAAATTTTACCCGTCTCCTCGGTAGTATGTCAAACGAAAAAAGCAATCTTCAAGAAATTAATAAAATAATGAATGATATTATTGATGAACTTGCGAGCGCCGGCAAATTCTGATTCTGATGAATGTTGCCACACATTTACGATTGGGGTGACTATAGTTGCTTGATTGTGATCCGAAAGAACCGGATCACTTTTCCGCATTTGTACAAAACTTATTCATTCCGTGTATCCCGCAGCATCCACAACAACAACTTTTAAATTCAGTGGCTTATAGCAGTTTTTACAGTTATCATTTGGAATACCGCGCATTGCGCCAGGTTTAACCAGGATTACAGAGAGGAGAATATTATGAAGAAACCGTTACTTTTTGCGATAATTTCAGGCGTCGTCGCGATGCTTTTCGTAGCGCTCTATCTTGCATCGCTTGAAACAACTTACCGCAAAAGCGCCGAAAAAGTGAAAGTTCTTGTTGCAAAGCAATATGTTGACCAGGGCAGCGCCATTACGCTTGAGCTGGCCGAGGAAAGAACAGTTCCCAAGGATTATCTTCAACCGCGGGCATTGCAAGCGATAAAGGAGCTTACCGATAGCGACGGCAGATCGGTTTTCATCTCGCTCGTTCCCATTGAAAAGGGCGAGCAGATCGTTACCACAAAGCTGTCCATGCTGGGCGTGGATACCGGCATTTCATCCATAATACCCACGGACAGCCGCGCAGTCAGCATAGTTTTCGAAGCTGAAGAAGTGGTTGGCATGATAAAGCCGGGCAACCGCGTTGACATAATAGGCGTTTTCGAGTACCGCGACAAGGAAGGCCAGATGCTTGAGGAAGCAAGCACAATAATGCAGGACGTGCTTATACTTTCCGTAGGCAAATCCGTGTTGGGCGGAAGCGCGCCCCGGGCGGGCGACAAAAACGCCGCAAAAATGCTGGCCAACCAGGGAGGGGAATCAAGGATTCCGGTCTCGTTTGCAGTCGCCCCTTCGCAGGTGGAAGCGCTCTCGCTTGCCGCAGACAAGGGAAGGATACGGCTTTCGCTACGTCCCGTAGGCGACGACACCATACACGAAGCAAAAGGCGCCCGTATGCAAAATTTCTTCAAAGACATAACTTCGACTGTGCAGGCATCGGCAAAGGGGAAAAGCGCGATTTCCGAAGATTACGTGAAAGAAATGCAGAAAAAACAGAAAGAGGCACTGGAGCTGCTGCGCAAATACCAGAAAAGGTAACATTGATGGCTAAGATCATATCGGTTGTTGAAACAAAGGAAGGCCTGAGCAGGTTCGTGTTGGCGACAAACCTTGCCATCGCGCTGCATGTTCAGTCTGGACAGAAAACCGCGGCTCTGGATTTAAGCTTTTCCGGAACCCGAAACTTTGAAACACTTCTTGATCTTCCGTCATCGCGCTCAATAGCGGATATATGTCCTGTAATTTCCAGGTTCGATACTGCATTGCTTAAAGGCTACCTTACAACGCACAGTTCAGGCATTAGCGTTTTAACAGGCACGGGCAGCGAGAATAAAACGATGGTTACCCCCGAAGCCATACACGCCGTCATCGAAAGGCTGGCGTCTCTCTACCCGTTTATAATCATAGCGGCTCCGGGCGAACATGACCATGAAACGCTCGCCGCCGTTTTAGACGAATCTTCCATCGCGCTTGTAACGGCATCGCCGGATATTTTGTCACTGCGCCAACTACAGGCATTCAACGACATTATCAAGGCATGGCATTTTCCGGCGGCAATGGTAAAACCTGTTGTTGCCCGCACAAGCTCCGCGCACGGTCTTGACGAAGAAAACAGCAGGAAGATGCTTGAGCAGGATATTTTCGGCGTTATTACCGAAGACCGCGACGTTATTCTGTCTTCCATAAACCGCGGCACGCCGGCAATAACCAGATACCCTCACAGCGAGTTTTCAAAAGATATAAAGAATCTTGCCAAAAAGCTGCTGGACAACTCATCGTTCGAAGGCATAGATAAATCCGGGCGGACCGCCGCGCCAAAGGCCGACGAAAAAACCGCCCCGGCCGCAAACGCGCCGGCGGCTTACGTGCAGCTTAAAACCAGGCTGCTTGAATACGTATCTTCGCATCCCGAACTGAAAAACATGGATCTTAACGATCTCGCCAACCATGAAAAGTTGCAGCAGGCGCGCGAAAAAACGCGCGCCGTAATCCAGGACGCTCTTTCAAAGGAATCAAACACGCTTACCCGCGAGGAGCGCGCCGCATTCGTTGACGAACTTTTAGATGAGACCCTCGGCCTCGGCTGCCTTGAAAAACTTCTAAGCGATCCTGAAACCACTGAAATTATGGTCAACGGAATCAACAAAATTTACATCGAAAAAAAGGGAAAGATCCAGCTTTCCGGAACGTCGTTTACTTCAAACAAACAACTGCGCACCGTCATTGACCGCATAGTCAGCCCCATCGGCAGGCGAATAGACGAGTCCTCGCCGCTTGTTGATGCGCGCCTTGCCGACGGATCGCGCGTAAATGCCGTAATACCTCCCGTGGCGCTTGACGGCCCCTCGATAACCATCCGCAAATTCTCGAAGAAAAAACTTACTACCGACGACCTGGTTACCTTCGGCGCAATACGGCCGGCAATGGCCGATTTTCTTAAAATCTGCGTCCGGCTGCGCAAAAATATAGTTATCTCGGGCGGCACGGGATCTGGAAAAACAACACTTTTAAATATCGTATCGTCTTTTATACCGACGGATGAGCGCATTGTGACTATAGAAGATTCCGCGGAGTTGAAACTGCCGCAGGAACACGTGGTAAGGCTTGAGTCGCGCCCGGCATCTGTGGAAGGCACGGGCGAGATAAATATCCGCAGGCTTGTGATAAACGCGCTTCGTATGCGCCCGGACAGGATTGTTGTCGGCGAATGCCGCGGCGGCGAAACGCTGGACATGTTGCAGGCCATGAACACCGGCCACGACGGCTCGCTGACCACCATTCACGCGAACAGCCCCAAAGACGGTATCGCACGGCTTACCACCATGGCCATAATGGCGGGAATGGATTTGCCGGAACGCGCCATACGCGAGCAAATATGTTCAGCCGTGCAGGTTATGGTGCAGCTATCCCGAATTGCCGACGGCTCCCGCAAGGTGACTGAAATCGCCGAAATAACGGGTATAAAAAATGACCGCGTGGAACTGCTGCCGCTATTCGTTTTCGAACAAACCGGCATAAAGGACAACAAGGTTATAGGCAGTTTCGCCGCAACCGGGAACATACCGACTTTTTTCGATGAAATCACCACGCACGGTTTATCGCTTGATACTGAAATTTTCAGAAAAGGTGAATTACGATGATAACACTTATATTATCGGTTGCTGCAACGGTTTCAATCGGAATTTTTGTATTTTTCGCAGCGCGTTATCTGGCGCAGGCCGTTAGAATAAAGACCATCAGCTTTTCAATCAAGGGCGCATTGCCGGACGTGCAGGGCGCACATACCGGCTTAAAGGAAAGAATCCGCAACGCCGTTTCTGTAGTTGCCGCAAACCCGGCATCAAAGCAAGCCGTGAAAATAAGGGTTATCGCCGCCTCAATCGTGTTTCTTGCGGCGTTTGTTATTATCGGCAAAATGATATTCGCGCTATTGTGCGGCGGCGGGTTTTACTGGGCTATCGGGTGGCATTTCAACAAAAAAATTAAAAAAATGTGGAGTGTCTTTGACGAGCAGCTTATCGAAGCGCTGGGCATGATAAAAAACTCGGTTCGCGCCGGGCAATCTTTGCCGCAGGCGCTGGAAAACATGGTTAACAACAGCAAGCCACCGCTTTCGCTTGAGTTTGCGCAAATGCTTCAGCGTTCAAAACTCGGCGTGCCGGTGGAAGATGCGCTAAAGGACATGGCCGCAAAAATACCGAGCAACGACCTGCGCATCATGGTTACGGCCATAAACCTCTCCAGGGAAACCGGCGGCAACATGGGGGAAATACTTTTGCGGCTTGCCGATACCATGAGGGAGCGCAAGAAAATACAAGGTAAAATTGTCGCGCTTACCGCACAGGGAAAAGCGTCCGGCATG
The DNA here is from genome assembly GCA_001800355.1 of Elusimicrobia bacterium RIFOXYA2_FULL_50_26. GTDB lineage: Bacteria > Elusimicrobiota > Endomicrobiia > Endomicrobiales > XYA2-FULL-47-53 > XYB2-FULL-50-12. The sequence continues at coordinate 1,457 of MGVF01000052.1, read as the reverse complement.
GTCATGAGCGTCGTTCCGTTTATACTGCTGGGGCTTCTTTATGCCATGGAGCCGGGCATGATGGGGCTTCTTTTTACAACGCTCCTGGGAAACATAATGCTTGCCATAGCGGTAACGATGATAGCCATCGGGACGTTTATAATAAACAAAATAGTTTCAATTGATATATAGAGAGGCAAAACAATGTTGATAATACCGATAGCTTTGCTGGCCGGGTTTTCCGTGGCAATAATAGTGTATATCGCAACCGATTACGTGGCGAAACTAAACCTTGAGAAACGCCTTAAAGCAACTATTGAGACGAACGCCGATAAACTGAAAAAAAGCAACGCCAGGGAGTCAATACTGTTTATCGCCTCAAAAATCGGCGATTTGGCAAAGCGCAGGAATTACCCATACTTTGTACGCCATGCGAAAAAAATCCGGAAAGACACGACAATCCTGGGCGACCCGTTTGATCGTATTACGCCTTTTACGTTTATCGGGTTGCAATTTCTCGCGGGTTTTTCCGTGATTATCGTGGCCGTGGTAGTGCTTGATGTTTACAACATCGTTCTTCTTGCGGGATTCGGCGTGCTTGGCTTCGTCGTGCCGCCGGCATTGCTTCAGACAAAAGTCAAGGAAAAGCACAAGGCGATATTCCGGCAGATCCCCGAGGTATTAGACCTTCTCTCGCTTATGATAGAGGCGGGGCTTGATTTTAACACGGCCATTAACAAGATTATAGATTCCGAAGATGGGCAATTGGTAAAGGAACTCCGCCTTCAGCAGCAGGAAGTTAAACTGGGCAAGTCGCGCGTTGACGCGCTGTCGGACATGGCGGAAAAGATTGGATACACGCCGCTTACAACAATGGTAAATTCGCTTACAGTGTCGTTAAAAACCGGCGGAAGCATAGCCCCTGTTCTTAAAACGCTGGCGGAACAATTCAGGGTTGAACGTTCGCAACTTGCGGAGAAAATGGCGGGCGAGGCCCCCTTGAAACTGATGCTGCCGCTGGTACTGCTTATTTTCCCGACAATATTCATAATACTGTTCGGCCCGATCATACTAACCTTCATCGGCGGCTCAGGATTTTAGCAACTGATGTTACGCAAGCATGTCATTGCGAGGAGCCTTGGCGACGAAGCAATCTCTTAGTTTTGATACGAAACAGCAAGATTGCTTCGCTTCGCTCGCAATGACGGCAACTTTGGCATTTCTTGCGTAAGACCAGTTAGTGAATTGTTATTATGGCACCGGCGGGTTGTTTTTCAGGGGAGAGTATTGCTTCAACACGTACACGATGGCTGGATACGGTTTCTTCAACCGTGCAGGAGCCGGCAACAGCTTTTTGAAGAAGCTCCGTAAGCGGCGGCGAGGATATCGCGTCCAGCACATGTTTTCCCGTCGCCGCATAGCCGGCATCCATACCTAAAAATCTGCGCGCAAGGCTATTGATTCCCAATATCATATTA
>MGVF01000051.1 GCA_001800355.1 Elusimicrobia bacterium RIFOXYA2_FULL_50_26 | reverse complement strand
AGGAGTCATTGCGAGCGAAAGCGAAGCAATCTCGACGTTGTTTCTGATGAAAAGCGAGATTGCCGCGCCCTCTGGGCTCGCAATGACGAACGCTAAAGATACACCAAAAAAGGAACCTGGGAAAAATAATATGTGTGGAATATTCGGCATTTATAACCATGAGGAAGCTGCAAAATTAACATACCTTGGCCTTTACGCGTTGCAGCATCGCGGCCAGGAGAGCAGCGGCATCGCAACGTCCGACGGCTCATCCTTGCGTTCACACGTTGACATGGGCCTGGTGGCAGACGTTTTTAATCAGGATAACCTGTCGGCTTTAAAAGGTGATTCCGCCGTGGGGCATGTCCGCTACTCTACCACGGGAATAAGTTCAATAAAAAATGCCCAGCCGCTTGTGATAAACTATGCGCGCGGGCAGATTGCGCTTGCCCATAACGGTAACCTGATAAATGCGCCCGAGTGGCGCGCGAAGCTCGAGAAAGAGGGTTCGATTTTCCAGACAAGCTCCGACAGCGAGGTTATACTTCATCTGATAGCAAAAGCCAACGGCAAAGGCAGCATAGAAGAAACTGTTAAAATAGCGCTTGAAAATTTAAAAGGCGCGTACTCGCTTGTGATACTGACCCCGGGAAAACTTATCGCCTGCCGCGACCCGTGGGGCATACGCCCGTTGTGCCTGGGAAAACTTGACAACGGCTGGGTGGCGGCATCCGAGTCCTGCGCGCTGGATCTTATCAATGCGCAGTACGTGCGCGAAATCAATCCCGGCGAGATACTGGTTATTGACAAAAACGGCATGAGATCATTGTCGGTGGATTACAAGGCTGAAGAACAATCAATGTGTATCTTTGAGTATATTTATTTTTCGCGCCCGGACAGCATGGTTTTCAACAAAAGCGTTTACTCCGTCAGGCGCGAGCTTGGCAGGCTTCTTGCCGCGGAAAGCATGAAAAAAATCGGCAAGGCGGACATAGTTATATCCGTGCCGGATTCGGCCAACACGGCGGCGATAGGTTTCAGCCAGGCGTCCGGCCTGCCGTACGAAACAGGGCTTATCCGCAACCATTATATAGGTAGAACGTTTATCGAGCCTAACCAGCACATACGCGACTTCGGCGCGAAGATAAAGTATAATCCCGTGCGCGACGTGCTAAACAACAAGAGCGTTGTTGTCGTTGACGACTCAATCGTTCGCGGCACCACCAGCAAAAAGCTGGTAAAAATGATACGCGATGCCGGCGCCAGGGAAGTTCACCTTGTAATAAGCGCGCCGCCGATAACCTCGTCATGCTTTTACGGGATAGACACGCCTACGAAGGAAGAGCTTATCGCCGCAAACCATTCGACAGAAGAGATCCGCGGCTACCTGGGTGTTGATACGCTGCATTATCTCAGCCTTGAAGGTCTGTGCGCATCCACCGGCTGCCCTTCCGCAGGTTTCTGCACCGCCTGTTTCACCGGAAAATATAAAGTTAAAATATAAAGTTAAAATGACAGTGTCTCCTTAGCAGTTTTAGGTCATTGCGAGCGAAGCGAAGCAATCTCGACGTTGCTTCTGATCAAAAGCGAGATTGCCGCGCCCTTTGGGCTCGCAATGACGACGACAACTTCAAAACGCTAAAGAGACACAAATATCAGGGGAAAAATAATGAACGTTCTTGTTATCGGTTCCGGCGGCAGGGAACATGCTCTTTACTGGAAAATAAAGCAAAGCCCGCGCGTAAAAAAAATTATTTGCATACCGGGGAATGCCGGAATAGCTAAAATAGCCGGAACGGCCGAAGTTTTAACCGACGATTTCGCGGCGCTTGCGGATTTCGCGACAAAGAATGCGATCGATCTTACCGTGGTGGGGCCGGAGATACCTTTAGCCGCCGGCATAGTGGATTATTTCCGCGCGCGCGGCCTTGCAATTTTCGGCCCCGATAAACGCTCGGCGCAGCTTGAGGCAAGCAAGGTTTTTGCAAAAAAGCTGATGCAAAAATACGGCATACCCACCGCCCGTTTTGCCTCTTTCAACGATTTCGATGAAGTGCGCGCATACCTGGCCTCCTGGCCGGGGAACACGCCCCTGGTTGTAAAGGCGGACGGCCTTGCGGCCGGCAAAGGCGTTATCATCTGCAAAGATGCCGGCGAAGCTATACCTGCAATCGAGCGTGTGATGAAGAAAAAGGAGTTCGGCGCCGCGGGAAACGAAGTCATAATTGAAGAATTCCTGGAAGGCGAAGAGGCATCCCTTCAGCTATTCCTTGACGGTAAAAACTACCAGCTTATGCCGCCGGCGCAGGATCACAAGCGCGTGTTCGATTCTGACCTCGGCCCCAATACCGGCGGCATGGGAACGTATGCTCCCGCCCCGCTTGTAACCCCGCAATTGCAGCGGACAGTCGAAACAACCATAATATCGCCGCTTATAGAAGCTTTCACAAAGGAAAACATAAATTACAAGGGCGTGTTATACGTCGGCATAATGGTATCCGGCGGCAAACCTTACGTGCTTGAGTTTAATTGCCGGTTCGGAGATCCCGAAACCCAGGTGGTGTTGCCGTTATTAAAAACCGACCTTGTGGAAATTATGGAGAGTGTAATCGGCGGCCGCCTGGGCAGCGTTGACATACAGTGGCATGACAAATCAGCCGTATGCGTTATACTTGCCTCGGGCGGGTATCCCGGCAGTTACGCGAAGGGAAAAACTATTACAGGCCTCGACGAGGCGGTTAAACTTCCTGATACATTTATTTTTCACGCAGGTACGGCTATGGATGCCGGAACCGGCAATATCTTAACGGACGGCGGGCGCGTTCTCGGCGTAACCGGCATGGGCGGCTCCATACCGGACGCCGTGAAGGCCGCCTACCGCGGTGTTGATAAAATAAAATTTGAAGGAATGCACTTTCGCAGGGACATTGCGGGAAAGGCGCTAAAATGAACAAGATCAGCATTGCGATTGTCGTCGGTTCGGATTCAGACCTGCCTGTTATCTCGTCATGCACCAAAATGCTTGACGAGTTTGAGGTGGCCTATTCCGTGGATATTGCATCCGCGCACCGTACGCCAGCTCACCTGAGAAAAATCATCGGCGATTCCACAGCCGCAGGCGCCGAGGTTTTTATAGCCGCCGCCGGAATGGCGGCAGCCCTGCCGGGCGTTATTGCTTCCGAAACAACCTTGCCGGTCATAGGCGTGCCGCTTGAAAGCAAGCCTTTCATGGGAACAGACGCGCTTTTATCAATGATACAGATGCCTCCCGGCATCCCTGTGGCAACGGTTGCCGTCGGTAAACCCGGCGCCATTAACGCCGCCATCCTTGCCGTGCAGATACTCGCGGTTAAATACCCCGCGTTACGCTCAAAACTACAATCCCACCGCGCCAAAATGGCGGAATCCATCGCGGAAAAAGCCACCCAACTCCGCGAACACGGCATTTCCCACTATCCCATAAAACAAAAACCATAAAGTTGTTATCCTTCTCCCCGACGGGGAGAAGGCCAGGATGAGGGGGAATTCATTTTTGTGACTCTTTATCTGTTTGAGGTCATTGCGAGCGAAAGCGAAGCAATCTCGACGTTGCTTCTGATGAAAAGCGAGATTGCCGCGCCCTTCGGGCTCGCAATGACGACGACAACTTCAACCCAAATTTTGCATTAGGATCGCGGAATTCGTCGAGCGATGCCGGACTTTTTCTTCCGAAAAAAGATTCGACCGTAGACAACGCTACGCTCTCACTTTTTTCGTCGAAAAATTCTCGGCCTCGCTCGCCTCGGTTCTCGCGCCCTAATGCAAAAGTTGGGTTCAAAACGCTAAAGAGATACCTTTATCTGTTTGAAAATTTCGACCAGTCGCCCCGGGCTTGCGCAAGCGGGCGGTATACAAAAACGCGCGGCATAATCGCGCGGTTTTATAGCGCGCGATTACCGCGCATTTTCGCGCGCGTTTTTACTGATTCAAAAATCAACCTATTTTTGTTAAACGCGCTATCCGCGCATTTTTCAAAAGCGCGCAAAACGCGCGGTTAAAGCTGGTGTTGACGCCGTTTGCAGGGCGCGATCCCCGCATCGCACCGGCAATATCCGGTTGTGCAGTCAATTGCGCGGGGATGGAATATTTTGTATAATGACTCCCATGCAGGCATGGCGCGATAAAAAAGTTATCATGAGCAAGGTCGAAATCGGGCGCACCGTAAAGCGGTTGGCGCACGAGATCGTGGAAAAGAATTTCGGCGTAAAAGACCTTGTGATAATAGGCATACAGACAAGGGGCGTTCACCTGGGCAGGCGTATACTCAAGGAAATTATTGACGCAGGCCTTGCCGACGGCATAACGAATATACCCTTCGGAACCCTTGACATAAACCTCTACCGCGACGATGTCGGTACTCTCAGCTCTCCGCCGCAAATACGCGAAACCGAGATAGCCTTTGATATAGTAGGCAAAAAAATAGTGCTTGTTGACGACGTTATTTTCACCGGCAGGAGCATTCGCGCCGCTCTTGACGAGCTTATGGATTTCGGACGCCCGCGCAACATACAGCTTGCCGTGCTTGTTGACCGCGGGCACAGGGAACTGCCTATCGAGCCGAACTTCACGGGCAAAAAATTCATTACATCAATGGATGAATTTATTGACGTCGAGCTGGAAGAATCGGACGGGCAGGACAGGGTTGTGTTAAAAGAGAAAACCCAATAGGAACTCTAATGCAACTGCGACAAAAAGATTTGCTTGGCATCGAACACCTCGACCGCAAAGAAATTGAATTAATCCTTGAAGCTGCAAAGCCGTTTAAAAGCCTTTTTACCCGTTCAATCAAGAAAGTTCCCACGCTGCGCGGGAAAACGGTAGTCAATCTTTTCTACGAACCATCCACCCGCACACGCACCTCGTTTGAAATCGCGGCCAAGCGGCTCTCCGCGGACGTCGTAAATATCGCGGTTTCATCCTCAAGCGTCGTCAAAGGCGAATCCCTTATAGACACCGGCAAAACCATGGAAGCGATGAAGGCCGACTTTATCGTGATACGCCACAGCCTCGCGGGCGCGCCGGCGGTGCTTGCCAGGAATCTTAACTCTTCGATAATCAATGCCGGCGACGGTTTCCACGAGCATCCCACGCAGGGGCTGCTGGATCTTTTTACAATCCGCGAAAAGAAACGGAAAATCGAGGGGCTTACCGTCCTGCTGGTGGGCGACATTCTTCACTCGCGCGTCGCAAAATCCAACATCTGGGGCCTTATAAAAATGGGCGCCCGCGTCCGTGTTTCCGGCCCGCCGACATTGATACCGTCGGGAATAGAAAACATGGGCGTTGAGGTTAACTATAATTTGGATGAGGCGTTAAAAGGCGTTGACGTCGTAAACATACTGCGAATTCAGCTTGAGCGCCAGCAGGAGAACTTATTTCCGTCGGTGCATGAATACATGGAGCTATACCAGATGACCAGAGAACGGCTTGCCAACGCGCGGCCGGACGTGCTTGTCATGCACCCGGGGCCGATGAACCGCGGGATCGAAATATCGTCCGAGGTCGCCGACAGCCCCGCCGCCGTTATAAACGAACAGGTTACAAACGGTATCGCCGTGCGTATGGCGGTGTTATACCTGTTATCAGGAAGATTCCAGCCGAATAAAAAGACGGACCGGGGAATACATGAATAAACTTATTATTAAAAACGGACGTGTGATAGACCCGTCAAGCAGCATGGACGAAGTATGCGATGTGCTTGTTGCCGACGGCAAAATCGTCAAGGTGGGGAAAGACATCGCATCCGACGGCGCGCTTGTAATGGAAGCGCGGGATAAAATAGTTTCACCGGGCTTGATAGACGTTCACACGCATCTCCGCGAACCCGGCCACGAAGAGGAAGAAACCATAGCCAGCGGCACGCGGGCTGCGGCAAAAGGCGGCGTTACTTCCGTCCTGTGCATGCCCAACACCCATCCTCCGATAGACAATGCGCCTACCGTGGAATTTATACTCATGAAAGCGCAAAAAGAGGGCATGGTTAACGTATTTCCAATAGGCTGCATCACCAAGGGGTCGCTCGGGGTTGAGCTGGCGGAAATAGGCATATTAAAGAGCGCCGGCATAGTTGCGATTTCTGACGATGGCGTGCCGGTAATGGATTCCCAGATAATGCGGCGCGCGCTTGAATATACAAAGATGTTCAAACTGCCCGTGGTTTCCCACTGTGAAGATAAAAACCTCTCTAAAAACGGCGTGATGAACGAAGGCGCGATGTCCACGATGCTCGGGCTTCGCGGCATACCCCGCCAGAGCGAAGAAATAATGGTCAGCCGCGATATAATGCTTGCCCAGCTTACCGGCGGGCACCTGCATGTTGCGCATATTTCAACCGCAGGGTCGGTTGAGCTTGTTCGTCATGCGAAAAAAGTCGGTATACACGTTACGGCGGAAACCTGCCCGCACTATTTTTCAATGACCGAAGACTCCGTAAAGGATTATGACACTAATACCAAAATGAAGCCGCCGCTGCGCTCGCAGGAAGACGTTGACGCCATAAAGCGCGGGCTTGCCGACGGGACGATTGACTGCATAGCAACCGACCACGCGCCGCATACCGAAGAGGAGAAAAACAAGGAATACGATCTTGCGCCGTTCGGTATCGTCGGCCTTGAAACTCTGCTAAGCATTGTCGTAATGGAACTTATCGAGACAAAAGCCCTGACGTGGCCACAGGCTCTGTCAAAACTTACCTGTAACCCGGCCGCCATATTCAGCATTGCCGGCCGCGGAACGCTTGCCGCAGGCGCGACGGCGGACATCACCATAATTGATCCCGCCGGCGAATACGACTGCAAAAAGGAAAATTTCTTATCCCACAGCAGAAATTCACCCTGGATAGGGCGCAAGCTTCGCGGTTTGGCCGAAACAACAATAGTAGGAGGTAAAGCCGTCTGGTCAATAAAAGAAGCCATCAAAAAGCAACAATCATAGAGCAGGTTCTTATAAGCCCGGGCTATTACAAAATGATTTTGAAGGCGCCAACGATAGCCCGGGTTTCACGTCCCGGGCAGTTTGCCATGCTTAAGGCGCCCGGCGTATTTTTGCGCCGCCCGTTAAGTATTGCCGGCGTCAACAAAGACGGTATCGAATTTATATATCGTGTCGTGGGCGCCGGCACAAGGGAACTTTCGCTGCTTCCGCGGGAAAGCGCGTTGGACATTATCGCGCCGCTTGGAAACGGTTATGAGTACGACTTAAAAAACCGCGTACCGCTGCTGGTTGCGGGCGGCACCGGAATAGCGTCGCTGCGTTTTCTTGCGCTCTCCATGCCGGTTGCCGGCGTTTTATTCTACGGCGGTAAGACTAAAAATGATATTCTGCCGCTTAAAGAAATTGCCGCGCGCGGATGGAAAATACTTATTGCAACCGAGGACGGCTCGCGCGGGCACAAGGGCTTTGTGACAGATCTGTTAAAACGCCATATCGGCGCCGGGCGGCCTGGCAACATGGTTTTATATACCTGCGGGCCTCACGGCATGGAAAAGTGCGTATCGCAAATTGCCGCGGATAATAATATCCCGGGCTATGTTTCCCTTGAAGAGATGATGGCCTGCGGCACAGGCAATTGCCAGGGATGCGCCGTGAAAACAGGCGATTCCTACAAAATGGTCTGTTCCGACGGCCCCGTCTTCAACATCAACGACATCTGCTTTTAACTAGAGGTTGTCGTCGTCATTGCGAGCCCAAAGGGCGCGGCAATCTCACTTTTCATCAGAAGCAGCGTCGAGATTGCTTCGCTCTCGCTCGCAATGACCTCAAACTGCTAAAAAGACACAAAATCAGTTTCCTCTCCCCGTCGGGGAGAGGATTAAGGTGAGGGGGAGTGTGCCTTACATTTAACATGAAAAAAATAAAAGCTTCTCCTGATACCTCAATAAACTTTGCCGGGATAAAGTGCAAGAATCCTGTTTTTGTCGCCTCGGGAACATTCGGTTACGGGTACGAAGCCGCCGATTTGACAGATATTAACTCGATAGGCGCCATAATAACAAAAACCATTACGCTCTCGCCGAAGGCCGGAAACCCGCCGCCGAGGCTTGCGGAAGTTACGTCCGGCATATTAAATTCCATCGGGCTGCAAAACGTGGGAGTCGCAGCCTTTTGCCGCGATAAGCTGCCGCTTCTTCAAAAGCTCAAAACCCCGGTTATCGTCAGCATCGCAGGCGAAACAGCCGCGGATTACGCTGCCGTGGCGCGCGCGTTAAACGGAAAAAACGGGATCGCGGCGATAGAATTGAACCTGTCATGCCCAAACCTTAAAAAGCAGATCATCTGCCAGAACGCGCAATTGGTTAATCAAATTATCAGCCGTGTAAAAAAGGCTTGCTATTACCCCGTTATCGCGAAGCTGTCGCCGCAGGTAGCCGACATCGGAGCGCTCGGCATTTTAGCGGAAAGCTCCGGCGCGGACGCTCTTTCAGTGGCCAATACGTTCCCCGGCATGGCTATAAATGTTAACACTTTCCGCCCGAAGATTTCCACCGTTACCGGCGGCATGTCCGGGCCGGCCATAAAGCCGCTGGCTTTGCGTTGCGTGTGGGAAACCGCGCGCCGGGTGCGCATTCCGGTGCTTGGCGGCGGCGGCATTGCAACCGGCAGCGATGCGATAGAATTTATCCTGGCCGGCGCGCGCGCGGTAAGCGCAGGCACCGCTAATTTTATCGACCCGCAGGCGCCTGCCACGATCGCCGCTGAAATAGCTGAATATATGAAAAAGAAAAATATCTCATCGCTGTCCGACATAACAGGGAAAGTCATGGTATGAAACGGGCGTGTCCGCCGACGGCTAAGTTAATTATTGATGTTTTGAATGGCCGTGTCCTTTTAGCAGTTTCCTGTCATTGCGAGGAGCATGGCGACGAAGCAATCTCGTCGTTTTGATACGAAACGTCATGATTGCTTCGCTTCGCTCGCAATGACAGCAACTTTGTATTTCTTACGTAATATCAGTTATTAATTGATGTTACGCAGTGGCCGTCATTCCGGCATGGTTTAAGCCGGAATCCAGGGTTTTGAATTACGTCAACGCATCTGGATGCCGGATTAAGGCCTCCGGCATGACGTAATGCGGGTAATGCGTAATATCAGTTATTAACGTGATTTGGAGATGTTCAGATGAAAAAACTAATTGTTGCGCTGGATGTAAAAACTGAAAACGAGGCGCTTGCACTCGTAAAAAATCTGTCGCCGTTTGCCGATATTTTCAAGGTCGGCCCGATCCTGTTTCTTGCCTCGGGGCCTGAGCTGGTTAAACGCATTTCCGGCATGGGGAAAAATGTTTTTCTGGACATGAAATTCCATGACATACCCGCCACCGTGCAGCGTTCCGTGGAATCAGCCCGCGAACTTGGCGTCTATAGCCTCACAATCCATTCGTGCGGGGGGGAAGAAATGATAAAAGCGGCGGCCTCGGTTTCCGGCCGGCCTAAACTGTGGGCGGTAACGGTTCTTACAAGCCAGATCACATCGCCCGACGTCGTCATTGAACGCGCGCGGCTCGCAATGAATAACGGAGCCGACGGCGTCATAGCCTCGCCTCTTGAAATCGAAGCTGTTAAAAAAGCGTGCGGAAACAATTTTTACGTTATAACACCCGGCATACGCCCCGCAAAAACCGACGATGATCAAAAGCGCGTTGCGACTCCTGCGGCCGCCATAAAAGCCGGCGCGGACTTTATCGTTGTCGGCAGGCCGATAATCGCGGCCACCGACCCTGTTGCTGCGGCGCGGCGGATAGATGAGGAAATAAATGGAAAAAAATGACATTAAACAGTTGTTTGAAGAAAAGAATGCGCTTTTGTCCGGCCATTTTCTGTTGTCGAGCGGGTTGCACTCCGACACGTATTTTCAGTCCGCGCTCATACTGCAATATCCCGATATTGCGGCGCATCTTGCCGCCGGGCTCGCCGCGAAATTAACGGCCGCTCTCGGAACCGGCGCAGTTGACATAGTCGTTTCACCGGCGCTTGGCGGCATTGTCATAGGGCAGGAAATGGGAAGGGCGCTTAAAACGCGCGCCATTTTCTGCGAGCGTGTTGACGGCAAGCTTCTGCTGCGGCGCGGGTTTGAGATTTCATTCGGCGAGCGGGTCGCGGTTATCGAAGACGTTATCACAACCGGCCTTTCCACGCGCGAGGTAATAGGCGTTGTAGAGTCGCATGGCGGCAAGGTTGTTGCCGTCGCTTCGCTTGTAGACCGCAGCGCAGGGAAAGTGGATTTCGGTACGCCGAGGTTTTCGTTGTTGTCGCTGGAAGTAAAAAGTTACAAGCCGGAAGATTGTCCGTTGTGCAGGCAAAATATTCCCTGTATTAAACCAGGCAGCAGAAAGTGAGGCGGAATTACCATGGCTATTACGTATAAGCAGGCGGGCGTTAACATTGATGCGGGCAACGAGCTGGTTAAGCGGATAAAAAAAATGGCGCCGGGTATCGGCGGATTCTCGGGACTGTTCCCGCTTGCGGGAACAAAGTACAGCCTTGCCAGTTCCACGGACGGCGTTGGCACGAAACTGAAAATCGCGTTTTTGCTAAACAAGCACGATACCATTGGCATTGACCTTGTGGCCATGAACGTAAACGACCTTGTTTGCTGCGGCGCCAGGCCTTTGTTTTTTCTCGATTATTTTGCCACGGGCAAGCTTCAGGTTGGCGTGGCCGAAAAGGTGATAAAGGGCATAGTTAACGGCTGCAAACAGGCCGACAGCATTCTCCTCGGCGGTGAAACCGCTGAAATGCCCGGCTTTTATGCCTCCGGCGAGTACGACCTCGCGGGATTTGCCGTCGGTGTAGTCGAAAAGGGAAGTGAAATATCGGGGCGGGCAATCCGTCACGGGGATGTATTGATAGGTATCCCTTCGACCGGCCCCCATTCAAACGGGTACTCGCTTATCCGCAAGGTTTTCAGTGAAAAGGAACTAAAAAAATACGGCAGGGCGCTGCTGGCTCCGACGAAAATATATGTAAAGGAAATCCTTTCGCTTTTTAATAAACTGGGCAACCGTAAAAAGGACATATCCGCCATCGCTCACATAACCGGCGGCGGATTTTACGACAACATAGAGCGCCTCCTGCCAGCCGATTGCCGCGTCGTCGTAAAAAAAGATTCATGGAAAGTTCCGGAAATATTCGGCATAATCGGGCGGAAGGGAAACGTGCCGGAAAAAGAAATGTATAGAACACTCAATATGGGAATCGGGATGATACTGATAGTGCGGCCGGCGATTGCCGCCAGGGTTGCATCGCTTTTGAAAGGCGCGCGTGTAATAGGCGCGGTGCAAAAAGGTAAAAAAGGCGTTGATGTCGTCTAATTTGCTTCAAATCGGCGTACTGGCTTCGGGTTCCGGCTCGAATTTGCAGGCTATAATAGACTCCTGCGACTCCGGTGTCCTGCGGGGCAAAGCCCGCGTATGCGTAGTGCTTTCAAACCGGCGGGATGCATTTGCGCTGGAGCGGGCGCGCAAGCATTCCATTGATGCTATATACATTGATACCGCCAGTTGCTGTTGCGATAAGCTGATGCTCTCGGAACTGCAAAAGAGGAACACCGGCCTTGTGTGCCTGGCGGGTTACATGCAGAAAATTTCTCCCGTTATTGTCGCCGCATTCCCTGAAAGAATAATCAATATTCATCCGGCGCTCTTGCCCCTGTTCGGCGGCAAAGGCATGTACGGCCATCACGTCCACGAGGCGGTTCTGTCCGCAAATGAAAAAGAATCGGGCGCGACCGTCCATTTTGTTGACGATGAATACGACCACGGCAGTATAATATTGCAGCGCCGCGTGCCGGTGTTAGCCGGCGATACGTGCAAGACGCTTGCCGCGCGCGTGCTTGAAGTTGAACACCGGCTATATCCTGAGGCCATAGCCGCTATTATCGGAGGATTAAAATGATACCTCGTTATACCCGTGCCGACATGGCGCGCATCTGGACGGATGAATACAGGCTGCAAGCCATGCTTGAGGTTGAAATACTTGCGGCCGAAGCCATGGCAAAAGCGGGCAAGGTGCCGAAAGCCGCGGTTGCAAAAATCAGAAAAAAAGCGCGGATAAATACGGCTCGCATTCTTGAAATAGAACAAACCGTAAAACACGATGTTATCGCATTTTTAACTCAAGTAGGGGAAACGATAGGCCCTGAAGCCAGGTTTTTGCATCTTGGCATGACGTCATCCGATGTGCTTGACACAGCGCTTGCCGTTCAACTATGCCGTTCGTGCGATCTTCTCATTGACGGAATAAACAAGCTGCTTGCCACCTTGAAATCGCTTATGCTCAAGTACCAGGATACGCCCATGATGGGAAGAAGCCACGGCGTACACGCGGAACCCATAACTTTCGGTTTCAAGGCCGCCTCATGGTACAGCGAGCTTAAGCGCGCGCAAAGCCTTATCACGAATACGCGCGATGTAGTCGGTTACGGAAAAATATCCGGCGCGGTAGGCACGTTTGCCCACATTAATCCCGCCGTCGAATCCTATATATGCCGCAAGCTGGGATTAAAACCCGAACCTGTTTCAACCCAGGTTATCCCGCGCGACCGGCACGCCACATACCTGTGCCGCGTTGCAATAGTAGGAAGCTCGCTTGAACGCATAGCCGTGGAGATACGCCACCTGCAACGCACCGAGGTCATGGAGGCCGAGGAACCGTTTACCGCCGGACAGAAAGGCTCGTCCGCGATGCCGCATAAGCGCAACCCGATACTTTCAGAGAACGTTACCGGCATGGCGCGCCTGCTGCGGGGTTATGCCGTATCCGGCCTTGAAAACATCGCCTTGTGGCACGAGCGCGACATAAGCCACTCGTCCGTCGAACGCGTGGTGCTGCCGGACTCTTCGATTCTTCTTGATTTCATGCTTGCCCGCATGAACTACGTGCTGTCCGGCTTGCGGGTGTACCCGGAAAACATGCTTGCCAACTTAAAAAAATCCCAGGATACGATATTCTCCGGCGCCCTGCTTTTGGCGCTTGTGGACAAAGGCCTTTCGCGCGAGGCGGCTTACGCCATCGCACAAAAAGCCGCATTCACGGCGCGCGAAAGCAACGTTCCGCTGGAATCCGTCGCCCGGAAGGATTCTGACATCAACAAATATCTCTCCGCCGGCGAAATAAAGAAAACCTTCGATTTGAAAACACATTTTAAGAACATACCCCATATCATTAAAAGAACATTATAATGGCAGTGTCTCTTTTATGGTCATTGCGAGCGTACAGACTTGCGTCTTTATGGTCATTGCGAGCGTAGCGAAGCAATCTCGACGTTGCTTCTGATGAAAAGGCGAGATTGCCGCGCCCTTTGGGCTCGCAATGACGACGACAACTTCTAAACGCTAAAGAGACACTGATGGATGGAGACTTTATTCATGCTGATAAATCTGTCAATCATCGGGCTTAGCCTTGCGATTCTTCTGGTGTTGTTGTTTAAAAAAACCAATGCCAAAAATGATAATGCGCTTATTGAAAACGGAATCGCCGGGCTTGATAAAAGCTTGATGAAATTAGACGAATTGATACGGTCGGAAATGGCGCGCAACAGGGAAGAGCTTAATAACAATTTGCGTTCCGGCCGCCTGGAACTTGGCAATTCATTTAAGGACTTGGTAAATTCAACCGAGCGCAAGCTTGACGGCATAAGGGAAACCGTCGAGAACAAGCTCCAGACAATGCAAAAAGACAATAACGACAAGCTTGAAAAGATGCGTGTTACGGTTGACGAAAAACTCCATAAAACGCTTGAGCAAAGGCTGGGAGAATCGTTCAGGCTTGTCAGCGGCCAATTGGAATCCGTTCAACGCGGCCTTGGCGAGATGAAAGCGCTTGCCGATGGCGTGGGCAATCTCAAAAAAGTTCTAGGCAACGTTAAAAACCGCGGTGTTTTAGGCGAGTACCAGCTTGCCAATATCCTTGAGCAGTTGCTGTCGGCAGATCAGTACGGACGTAACATGCAGCTAAAGGAAGGCAGCCTTTCCAGCGTCGAATTTGCGGTGAAGCTGCCCGGCCAGGACGACGGCCAGGCCGTATGGCTGCCGGTGGACTCAAAATTTCCCCTGGATACATACGAGCAACTGACGGACGCGCTTGAAAAAGCGGATTTGCAGGTTATAGAACAGGCAAAAAAGAACCTCGAGACTGCCGTGAAAACCGCCGCAAAGGAAATAAACAAAAAATACATCCTGCCGCCCTGCACGACGGACTTCGCAATCATGTTTCTGCCTTTCGAGGGGCTGTACGCGGAAGTTCTTCGCATTCCGGGACTGTTCGACCAGGTGCAGAGGGAGCAGAAGGTCATCATAACCGGCCCCACTACCTTGTCGGCGATTTTAAACAGCCTCCAGATGGGCTTCAGGACGCTTGTGATTCAAAAAAGGTCAAGCGAGATATGGAAGGTGCTGGGCGCCATTAAAACCGAGTTCTCAAAGTTCGGAGACGTGCTGAAAAGAGCGCAGGAAAAAATCCATAAAGCGGGCGAGGACATAGATGATCTCGTCGGAACAAGAACCCGCCAAATCGAAAAGAGATTGAAAGATATACAGGAATTGCCGGAAAACTCCGTGATAAACGCATTGCCGCCCGACGACACTGAAAAACCGGGTTGATATTCTTCTAACTATTTGCTACCATAAATAAAATTTCCAGGCGCAGAGAAGGGCAATTAGCTCAGTGGAAGAGCACTTCCCTTACAAGGAAGGGGTCGCAGGTTCGAGCCCTGCATTGCCCACCACACTTTCGACGCAAAATTTGACAATAAACGGCATTTCATGTATTATATGCAAGTTGTCATTGCAAGCGAGAGCAAAGCAATCTCAAACAACTTTAAAAACCACGCTGTTCATGGGGATGTGGTGTAGCCTGGTCTAACACGCTGCCCTGTCAAGGCAGAGACCGCGGGTTCAAATCCCGTCATCCCCGTATATTTTTACGGCCTTGCCCTAACCGGCACGGCCTTTTTTTGTTTACGCATTCAAAACGCTAAAAAGTAGGGGCGGGTTTCAAACCCGCCCTCAACCCAAACAACAATGTACGGCGGGTCTCAACCCCGCCCACCCCGTAAGGGCGGGTTTTAAACCCGCCCCTACGCATCATGGCGAAAACATGATCAACCCAAACAACAATGTACGGGCGGGTTTAAAACCCGCCCCTACGTATCATGGCGAAAACATGATCAATCCAAACGACAATGTACGGGCGGGTTTTAAACCCGCCCCTACGCAAACACGCCGAAAATCCATCCGTTTGCCGGGATATGATTATTCACAAAACGGCGCGTATTTTGTAACGATATGCGCACATAATCGGCAATGTTCGTTCGGGGATGTGATTGATGGGGAAATGGTGTTGAATGAATATGGAAAAATTGTTGTTCAATGTTGGTGGGATTTACCGAATCATTATAAAAATATGGAATTGGATTGTTTCATCGTAATGCCAAACCATTTCCACGGAATCATCGTTATCGCCAACATTGTAAGGGCGGGTTTCAAACCCGCCCCTACGCATCACGGTGAAAACATGATCAACCCAAACGACATTGTACGGGCGGGTTTCAAACCCGCCCCTACGCATCATGGTGAAAACATGATCAACGCAAACAACATTGCAGGGGCGGGTTTAAAACCCGCCCGTACGCATCATGGATTGCCGGAATATATTCGCGCATTGAAAACATTTTCATCAAAACAAATCAACAAAATCCGCAACGCCACAGGCATTCCCGTTTGGCAACGCAATTACCATGAACACATCATCCGCAATGATAATGATTTAAACCAAATTCGTGAATATATCCAAAACAATCCTCTGCAATGGAAAACAGATGAAAATAACCCTCTAAAGATTAAAAATCAGAACCCTGCAAAATGAACCCGCCCATACCAATCTTGTCCGGTCTTCTGCCGCGGAATATTTGATCTTTGTGGCATCCGGTGGCAGTAGGGGCGGGTTTTAAACCCGCCCCTATCAACTAAAATAAATTATAATAATTATGAGAAGTTGCGTAAACGCTACAAAAAATATTGACAATGCAAAATTAAATATGCTATAAGTATTCGTAACGCTGATAAATAATATGAAATTACAACTATCAGAAATCACTGAAATAAAATCAGGCTATCTTTTTAAGACAGGTTTCCCTGCGGAAACTGCCGGAAACATTTCCGTTATACAGCTCAAGGATGTAGATAATAACGGCATATTGCATGAAGAAGGGATTCAAAAGATTATTGCTGATAATATTTCCCCTGAGTATTATGTCAAAAAGGGGGACATTCTTTTCAAAGCAAAAACGAATCGGCCTGCTTCTGCGGTAGTCACAGCTGATATTACTGCCACTATCGCGACAGCGCACTATTTCATTATTCGGATTACCACCTCAGATATGCTGCCTGGATATTTGTCATGGTATCTCAATCAACGCAAGGCTCAAATGTATTTTGCAAAAAATGCTGGCGGGACAAGAATTCAGGTAATAACTAAGCAGCTTTTGGGAAATCTTGAGGTTATCGCACCCGCATTGCCGATACAGGAAAAGATAGTCAAGATAAACTGGCTGTTATTGCGTGAAAATCAGATTAGTGATTTACTCAAAGAAAAAAAGCAGAAATTTATCACCAGTCAATTATGTGAATTCATAAAAGCATAACTCGGGAGGAACAGGTATGGCAAACGGTAAAACAAATCAGGACGAAATAAATGCGGTAGCGTGGAAAGCGTGTGATACATTCCGTGGGGTAGTGGATCCTTCCGAATACAAAAACTATATTCTTGTTTTTCTCTTTCTGAAATATCTCAGCGACTTATGGAAAGATAAAAAAGAGCAGTATCAAGAAGAATACGGCAACGACTTGATACGCATTAAACGCAAGATGGAACGGGAGCGTTTCGTTTTGCCCGAGAACTGTAACTTTGACTACATATATAATAAGCGCGACGCCAGCAATATCGGTGAGGCCATCAATCTGGCGTTAGAAGGAATTGAAGAAGCTAACAAGGCCAAGCTCGAAGGTGTATTCCGTAATATTGATTTTAACTCCGAGTCCAACCTCGGTCAAACCAAAGACCGCAATAAACGGCTCAAGCACCTTATCGAAGATTTTGCTGATGTGCGCATGGATCTTAGGCCTTCCAAAATCGGCAATCTGGACGTGATCGGCAACACCTACGAATACTTGATCTCCCACTTTGCCAGCGACTCGGGCAAAAAAGGCGGAGAATTTTATACGCCTGCCGAAGTGGCTATTCTTTTGGCAAAACTGCTTGGCCCCAAATCCGGTGAGCGCGTGTGTGATCCGGCTTGCGGTTCGGGATCACTTCTTATCCGTGTGGCAAAAGATATTAAAGGCCACAACTTTTCATTGTATGGGCAGGAGAGCAACGGCAGCACATGGGCGCTCTGCAAAATGAACATGTTTCTGCATGGGATTGATAATGCCCGAATTGAATGGGGTGACACGCTCAACAATCCGAAGCTGATCGAAAGCGACAGTTTGATGAAGTTCGATATCGTGGTAGCCAATCCGCCGTTTTCACTGGACAAATGGGGATCGGAACATGCAGGCGCAGATAAGTTCCGGCGATTCCATCGCGGTGTGCCTCCCAGGAGCAAGGGCGATTATGCCTTTATCACGCACATGATTGAGACCATGAACGAAAATGGCCGCGTTGCGGTCATTGCACCTCATGGCGTATTGTTTAGGGGTGGTTCCGAAGGCGTTATCCGCCAGAAATTCGTTGAAGAAAATATTCTTGATGCCGTGATCGGCCTTCCGCCGAATTTGTTTTATGGCGTCAGTATTCCTGTGGCAGTGTTGGTATTCAAAAAAGGACGGAAAACAAAAGACTTACTGTTTATAGATGCCAGCCGAGAATTTAATAAGGATAAGACGCAAAACAGGCTTCGCCCTGAAGATATCGAAAAGATTGCCAAAACCTGCAAAGAATATAAAACGAACGATAAATATTCGTACCGGGCAACGCTTGAAAAAATAAAGGAAAACGAATTTAACCTTAATATCCCCCGCTATGTGGATATTTTTGAAGAGGAAGAAGCAGTTGACATTGCCAAAGCGCAAAAGGAAATTGAGTCTTTAGAAAAAGAACTTGCCGGAGTGCAGAAGGAAATGGCGGGATACATGAAGGAGTTGGGTCTCTAATATGGCGAAATCAATTCCTCGGGGCTGGCAAGAGCTCGAAATACAGGATTTCTTGAAATTTACTCCGCGAGAGGTTGAGAAACCTAAAGTGCAATATCGTTCTTTAGGGATCCGCAGTCATTGTAAAGGAATCTTCATGCGCCAAGTTGAAGATCCCAGCAAGGTCATGATGGAAACACTTTACGCTGTGAAAAAGAATGACCTTATTGTAAATATCACCTTCGCTTGGGAAGGCGCTGTTGCGCTTATAAAAGAAAGTGACGAAGGTGCTCTGGTTTCGCATCGTTTCCCGACATATGTTTTTGACCGCAATGTGGTTGTTCCGGAGTTTTTTCGGTACCTGATTCCATCTGAGCGATTCATTTACAATTTGGGTGTTATTTCGCCCGGCGGTGCTGGCAGAAACAGGGTTTTAGATCGCAAGAACTTCCTGCATCTTCAATTCATCATGCCACCAGTGGAAGAACAAAAGAA